>CBDUSP010000001.1:0-62557 GCA_965370365.1 uncultured bacterium
AATGAAATGTTGTAGTTATAATCAGTGGAAAGTCATTTATTGATAATGACAATTGCTTACAAAACCGAAACAAAGGAATGTTTTTATGTCAGTAGGAGCTTTAAGTGAATTCGAAGGCAATCAATGCCTATTAACGGTCTCTCCAGATCAAAACCAAGAAACCAACAATCGAGGCCAAATAGTCGCCTATTCAAATCAAAACCAAGAAACCAACAATCAAGGCCAACTAGTCGTTTCTTCAAATCAAACCCGAGCAGTCGTTTCTTTAAACCAACGCCAAGAAATCAATGATCGGCTTCGACAGGAAGGAGCAAACCAAGTAAAGAGTGATGGCTTGAGCACTGCAAGAAAGTATGCGACAATGGGGGGTGTAGTTGGTCTTGTCGGTCTTATTTTTTCTAGCAGAGGGCCGTGCCGTGTAGAGTTCAGCTCCGAGGATATAGTCGTAGCGGTAGGTGGATCAGCTCTTGTTTCTGCTGTTATTGGATATGTGAAAGGGAGTTTGTTCTCTCAAGGGACAGTTCCTCATGTAACGGGGACTATTCTCCATGGAGATGAGGTTTAAGTTTAGTATATGCAACGATCTGAGATTGTTGCATACATTTGCAATTGTAGAGTAAATGTTCCCTTTATAAATGAGGGAACAGGGTTCTCAAAACTTCAAGACAACTTGGTTTTGCAGATGCTTGGGCTAAGACACAATCAGAACTAATTTCTTGGACTCCAAATCAAGGATAATATAACATATTGTGCATTCTTATGCGGGGTGTTAGCTCAGTTGGTTAGAGCGCTACGTTGACATCGTAGAGGTCAGCTGTTCGAGTCAGCTACATCCCATTTTTATGATTTTAGAAAAGATTCGTTATACCGCAGCTGAGGTCTTGGCTGCAGCTGTCTATGAAATGTTTCCTGGGGTTAAGCTCCTTGAGGGCTCCGTTTCACCTTCAGGTTTTTATTACGATTTTCACTTTCCACACCCCATTCATCCCGAGCTCCACACCCAGATTGAAGAAAGAATGCGGCAAATCATCCGTGAGAAAAGAGAGATTCAAGCGATCGAAATGGTCGCCATGAGTGCAAAGGGATTTTTGAAAAGCAAGGGCCATGCAAACAAAGCCTCTTTGGTTGATGGTCCTGGACTATTTTCCCTTGTGCAAATTGGAGGTTTTGCCGATCTAGCCTCTGGATCGTACTTAGAAAATACGGAAGAGCTCGAACATTTTAAGCTTTTCCCGCCCACCTCTCTTGGGGCAAGAGAAATGCGCATTTTGGGAACGGCCTTTGCAACGAAAAACGAACTCAAAGAATTCGTTAAAAGATGGAATACATACCCAAAAAAACGGCACGAAAGAAGCGGAGAAATCAAACATTTTTGGAAGTTTTTTGAAGAAGGCGTTGTTTGGCTTCCAGAGGGAATTAAGGAACTCGACAAGCTCTCTTCGATATTTAAAGAAAATCTTTTGCCATCTGCAACAGAGATCATCTCTCCTGTCGGCGCAAAAATGCACAAAAAACTCTTGTCTGAATTGGGTGTTGAGGCCGTTTGTGAAATGTTTTCAGAAAGCACCTCTCAGACGAGAGTTGAGGATGTTGGACTTCTTGATTGCCCGAACAAAAAAACGCTTCAAGTAACTACTTTTTTGAAAAATGCAATTTCCTCCTTGCAATCCATCGAGAAAACGCTTAACATTCTGGGCTGTGATTTCTTACCGAAGCTTTCATGTTCGAAACGAGGTGGAGGGGTTTTGGAAAAAGCCCTTAAGGAATTGGGTTGGTCCTATGAGATCTCTGAGGAGATTAAGACGTTACCGCAGCTGGATTTTCTAGTTGCCGACGGGCTGGGAAGGAAGTGGAGTGCAGTTTGTGCGTCGGCAGGAGAGCATTTGTCTGTACAGGTTGTTATTGAAAGAAACCTGGCGCTTTTGTTATACAGGGTGTGACGAATTAAATAGGATGAGCGAATTTGAGAATTAATAGAGAGATTCGAGCTGAGAAGGTGAGGGTCATTTCCGAGACAGGCGAGCAGTTGGGAATCATGACTTCCCGCGATGCTCTTGCAAGGGCGCAAGAATTTGGCCTCGATTTAGTTGAAGTTTCATCCGCGGCAAACCCGCCCGTTGTGAAAATTGTTGATTACGGAAAACTTCGCTACGATAAGCAAAAGAAAGAGAAGGACAGTAAAAAAGCTCAAGTTATCGTTAAACTTAAGGAAGTGAAGTTAAAGCCAAATATCGATGATCACGATTTTCAAACGAAATTGAAGCGAGCTCGGGAGTTTCTCCTTAAGGGGAATAAGGTTCGTTTGAGTATTATGTTCAGAGGTCGAGAGATGTTGCACACCGATCTTGGTCGAAAAGTTGTCGATAGGTTCTGTGAGGATTTGTCAGATATTGCAGTGCGTGAAACGATTCCTAAGATGATGGGAAGGACAATGTAAACGGTGCTCTCACCCTCTCAGAAAAAGACAAAATCAGTAAGTTCGGCTTGAACGAGCCAATAAGGAGAAAAAATGCCTAAGATGAAGACCCGCAAAGCGGTCAAATCAAGATTTAAGGTGACAGGAACGGGGAAACTGAAAAGAACCCGTCCAGGACGCCGCCACATTTTAACGAAGAAAAGTGCAGGCCGAAAGCGCAAGCTTGCGAGTCCCGCGCTTGTTGACAAGAGTCAGGTTAAAATGTACAAGATTATGATGGGAGTATAGGGTTATGGTAAGGATTACCAATTCAGTAGCAGCTCGCAAGAGAACGAAGAAGTTGCTCAAGCGTTGCAAGGGCTTTTATGGGGATCGAAAGAACCACGTTAAGCTCAGCAAAGACGCTTTAATGTCAGCACTTGCGTTCAACTACAAGCACAGAAAGTTACGCAAACGTGAGTTTAAAAATCTTTGGGTGACGCGTATTGGAGCTGCCTCTAAAGCCAACGGAATTTCGTACAGCAAGCTCATCCACGGTCTTAAGCTGATGGAATGTGAGATCAACCGTAAATGGCTTTCAGAAATTGCCATCCACGACGCACCTGCGTTTGCTTTAGTGGTCGAGAAGGCAAAAGCTCGCTTGGCGGCCGCACAAGCTGCTGCATAAAACTTGGGGCACTTAGTGTGCCCCAGAGTCATAACGGAGACCTTTTCGTGTCTATCCAAGATAAAATTGCTACCCTTCGCTCTTCTTTTACCCAAGAATTAACCGACTCTTCCTCCGTTAAAGATCTTGATTCCTTAAAAATCAAATACTTAGGGAAAAAGGGGTCTGTTCAAGCTCTGATGGTGGAGCTTAAAAACGCCTCTAGTGATGAGCGGCCGCACTTGGGAAAACTCGTGAATGATTTGAAAGTTGAGCTTGTTTCTCACTATGAAAATAGTCTTAAGCGTCTCCATAAAGAAGAGTTAGATAAGAGACTTGAAAAAGAAGCAATTGATCCAACCCTTCCAGGAAGACGGTCTTTTTTAGGAAAAGCGCATCCAATCCATCAGATGATGGATAAAGTGATTGATATCCTCGTTGGGATGGGGTTTTCCGTACAATACGGCCCAGATGTGGATACCGAGTATTACAACTTTGAGGGGTTGAACTTTCCGCCGGATCATCCTGCAAGGGATATGCAAGACACCTTTTATCTTGAAGAAGATTTTCTCCTCCGTACACATACGAGCAATGTCCAAGTCCATACCATGGAAAAGCACGAGCCTCCGATTCGCGTCATTGCTCCGGGAAGATGTTTTCGCAATGAGGATATTTCAGCCCGTTCCCATGTCTTCTTCCATCAAATCGAGGGCTTTTATATCGACGAAAAGGTGACCTTTGCAGACCTTCTTTCTACAATGGAGGAATTCTTAAGCAAACTCCTTGGCGAAAAAGCAAAAACTCGATTTAGACCGAGTTTCTTCCCCTTTGTTGAGCCGGGGGTGGAAGTGGATGTTCATTGCACCTCTTGTAGAGGATCGGGCTGTAGGCTTTGTAAGCACACTGGATGGCTTGAAGTCTTGGGGGCTGGCATGATTCATCCAAATGTCCTAAAGAAAGGGAAAATTGACCCGGAGAAGCACTCAGGATTTGCTTGGGGGATGGGGATTGAGCGTCTTGTTATCTTGCAATCAGGAATTCCTGATATTCGTCTATTTACTCAAAACGACATGCGTTTTGTCTCGCAATTTTCTTGAGATTTAAAGGGGACAAACGTTAGTATTTCGATATCTTTTTTGGAAGAGTGGCAGAGTGGCCGATTGCGTCTGTCTTGAAAACAGAAGTCCTTTCACGGGGACCGTGGGTTCGAATCCTACCTCTTCCGAACTTAAATAAACGAATTAATTTTTTTTCTTTACAGGCTTCTTTTTGCTCTTTCTTGACTCCTCGAGTGCAATAGCAACAGCTTGTTTCTGCGGATGTCCCGCAGCGATCAACTCCCGAATGTTGTCGCTAATTACTTCCTTAGAGCTTCCTTTTTTCAATGGCATATACACTCCTGTTTCTTTAAATGGTTCAAAACAGCTTCATCAACAAATCCTTAATAGAATTGATGACGATTTGACCTACAGTAATCGTTTCGTTTAGGGGAATAACGGCTGGAGAAGTAGTCCCGCTAATTTGCGCCGCAGCTTCCACCTCATTGGGAAAAGAAAAAGGAAAGGTCGATATCCAGTTATTGATGACATTCCAATCACCACTACCGGGTAACACCCAGCTAAAGCTTTCATCAGCGAGTGTGTGAGAAGCGGGAGTTGCAATAAGAGCTATAGAAGAGAGAAAGGTAGAGAAACGCTTGATGGAGAAGCCTCTTTTTGGAGAATGTTTGACATTTCCAAAGTGGTCTTCAATTTGTTTTTAGTCAATCGTAAATCCAGCGTCAAAGAGGGCCTGTTCCGCTTTTCTGCTAAATCTTCCAACTTCTTTTAAGCGTTTAATTGCTCCAGATTTTACAAAAAAGGACATCATTTCAGGGGGAGCTCTCCCTAAGTCGATTAAACGCTCAGCTAAAAGTTCATGTCCATTCACATTGGCATACAGCCTTTTTCCTCCCGTTTTCTCAATAAAATCGGGGAGGGGGTCTAAGAGATCATTTGATCGGGGTTGAGCAAAGAATACCGTGGAGTAGCGATCTTTCCCGTGACCTGGGTCGACCACTCTATGAACGACGCTTTTGAAATAACCGTTGGTAAGGTTTTCGAGCATATCTCCACAATTAATAATAAATGCGTTATCGGGAACGATAACATTAACCCAAGTCCCTTCTTTACTGAGAACTTGGAGCCCTTTTGTAGTCGATTTTGGTAAAATCGTGAAAAGGTTGATGTCTGTATGTGCCCCCGCCCAAATGGCATCGATAGGAGGGTTAGCCGGGTAGTGAATAGCTCTTAAGATGCAGTCTCCTTCACGAACCATTTTATTTAAAAACTTAGGTTCCTGTCCTAATACAACACTTAAAACTTCAGCAATAGCTTCTTTACACTGATCCATTGTGCGGTAGAGCTGCTTCATCGCCGGTTGAAACTGCTTTAGTTGCTTAGGCCAAAGATTTTCTGCATATCGAAGTCGCCTGGGATCGCTCAAAGAAAAATCCCTTCCTATGTGAAAGAACTCTTTGTAGTCGATACGCGCTTCTTGTTTAGCCGACTCTTTAGAAGAATACCCGCGTTGTCCATCAGGGGATTTTAATCTGCTTTTAGTCTCAAGATCTTGATCAAAGAAGGTTTTCATTTGGAAATAGGCTGCATCGAGAAGAACTGGATCTACGCCTGTTCCTGTGAGGGCGAAAAAACCACTATCTCTAACTGCATATTCCAAATCGCTTAAAAAAACATCACGGCGTGTCTCATCAAAATAATCTGGCAAATGCAAAACGGGGATTGTCGAATCAAATGCACAAAGAGGGGAGAAATGGCAGAAGACAAGGGTAAGGAAAATAGCTCTCATGAAGGCTCCGAAGGGGATGGAAGGCGCATAATAAGAATCCCTCTATAATTTTGTCCAGAGTAAATGTTTGAGATTGCTTAAATTCTTAAAATACTTTACAAAATACGCATGCGTAGATCGCCACCTCTATTGAATTCTTCTGTCAAAATGATCATTTTTGATCATGATGATACGCTTGTTGGCACAATCCAACCAAAATGGGCGCAGCACAAGTACATTGCAAAAGAGTTTTACTCGCGCACCGTTACCGATGAAGAGCTTCATACCCATTGGGGGAAACCCTTTACCGTTCTTCTTCGGCATTTATACAAAACAGACCATATCGATATGGCGATGTCATATAACATTGCCACACGGGAATTATTCCCAAAAAATCTGCTAAAGGGGACGATAGATACGTTAAAAACCCTGAAAAAAGCAGGAAAAAAACTTGCGATTGTGACAGCAACAACAAAATCGAGCCTTATGAACGATTTTAAGACTCTTGGGATTGATCAAAATCTATTCGACTATGTTCAAACGGAAGATGATACAATATTTCACAAGCCTGATCCGCGCGTTCTTGATCCAGTAAAAGACTGGATCAAAGACAAGGGAATTGACTTTAGTGAAGTTCTCTGTGTGGGGGATCATTTTCACGATATGCAAACCGCGCAAGATGCGGGCTTTAAATTTATTGGAGTAGGGACAGGTTTGATCTCTCCCGAACAATTTAAAAAGCATGGCATTCCGGTAATTCGAGCTCTTCCTGAGCTTTTAAAAGTTCTAAAGTAACTCCATCTTCCTTTTCTAGCCCTCCTATAAGGAGACCTGGAAAACTACATAACATGTATTATCAGACGTTTAAAAATATGAATATAGAGACCTGAAAACCGAAGGGTGTTGTTTTTCAGAACTATTGGGGGTTATAACTACCTCGCCTTTAAAAAGATAATTAAAGAATCAGTTTTACTCTTGTATGTTTATTTCTATTTAATCTAAAATCTCCTCACAAAAGCCGCCGGGGGTTAAATGTATGCGACTAGGTAGATTAAGTAAGATTTTTTTTCAGAGTAGACTCTTCCAGAATATCCCCCCGGCAACCTCTTCACGAACCCAGGCTAAAGTAGAAAAACAGGCAGAAAAAATAGAAAATAAGCTGTGCCAAGAAGGCGTTTCCTCGCAGCAGCGGATCACACAACGAACTACGCAAGGAGCTTTGTTAACGGGGGGTGCCGCGATGAAAGGATTGTTTGGGTCTCTCAGTTTACCTACGATTTTCTCGAGTTCAAAAGCAACCTCTTTAAGTTTGTCCATGGCAAATCCTATTTCTGTATCTGCTACAACAAAGGGTTTTTTTTCCGCCCAGAGTTTTGCATTAGGACTAATCCCCTCCCCTGCTTTTTTTCTCGGGGGTGCTGCCGGCTATTGGGCCTGGAAAAAGCTTTCCCAAAGCCCGGATCCCACAAAGCCCTCTACTGGAGATATGGCTCGGTTTTTACTTGGTTCCCAGGGGCAGTGTCAGGCAAAGAATTGGATAACGAATTCTGAGGCATTTCATAAACGATCATATTGGAGAGCGGGGGTCGCTTTTCTCGTTTTTATGACGGTATGGAAGTTGTGCCAGAGAAAAACAGAGAATGCCGTTCCAATTGATGAAAAAGCTCTAGAAAAACTCCTAGACTTTGTCTCAAACTGCTCCGGAGAGACATTAGATCAAGAAAAGGTATATTTCATCTCAAGAGATCAGACCCGGTATCTGAATATGGATGAAGACAATCAAACCAATGAACTTACTAAATACACTTTGGAGCTTTTTACTGGGAGTGAATTGAGATCCATGGCTGGAAAAGAGTCAATCAAGAATAACAAAACACTAGCTCGCTACAAGGAAGAAATCCAAAACCTAAATAAAATGAAAGCTGAGGCAGTCGGGCGCATTGAAAATTGGCAGGTGAGTGCAAAAAAAACCCTTCTATTTTTTAAATTAGCTACAGCGTTTTTTTCCTATAGAAAAGAGTACGCAGAGTCCTTCTCTCGTAACTCTGTCAGTATCAAGGACGGATGGCTTGATATTGACAAGTGTGATCAGCCAGAAAGAATAAAAGTCTTTTTTTCTTACAAGGCTGATGATAAGGATGTTAAACATCAGATTTCTAAGATATCCATTGACTGGCCAGACTTGAAAGAATCTGGAAATGAAAACCCAGAAACTTTTATTGCAATTCGAAGTCAGGTCATCCGATTTCTTGAAAGCCAATTCTCGAGGGAGGCATACCCCGCCAAGAAAATTAAAATTGGCTCATATGGACCATATGCCTGCCTCCGTGTTTCCAAAGGCGAGTATCACCTATTCTCTCTAAAAGGCAGCTGAGACATCTCAGAATAAAGGAGAGAAACCTTCCTATATGAGATTGTTTTTTGTCCTTGCGAGCGATTCTCTAAGGGAGCACTAAACAACTCAGACGTTGTGAAAATTTGACTTCATTCAATCATAACGACCATAATTACCCCCTTGCCAACCCCTAGGAGTTTATTATGCCTGTTCCTATATCAAAATCAAAACAAGCCTCCTTCCCAACAACGCAGGACGGATATAGTTCAGATACCGAAATCTCTCTGCAAAACGCAACACAAAGGTACTTTTTACGGACAAGAGACTCAACATGGAAGTATGAAAAAAATAGACGTGACATCAGTAATAAAATGCTATGGGCAAGGGCATCTGCTCAAGAACAGACCATAGCACTCACCGGCCTCCCCGCTCGCGTCCTCTTAAGCGCAGAAAACTCTTTGTATCCAATCCTTTTTCCAAACCCACCCACAGGCGACTACCATACAAACCATCGGCTTGTTCCAAAAAAGACGTCTCAAGATGACCGCGGCAATCAAGCAGCAACAGAAGCGATCCAGATAAACAGTAAAGACGGCACAGCCTTTACAATAATGACTTACAGACAAGCAGCAACAAGTCTTCATGTAAATCACGCGGGGAACTATTTTTTTGCGAGTTTAGGAACCTACGCAGAAATATGCGATCAGTTATCTGAACTAAAAGGAAGGATGCAGCTCCCTAATACTGCAGGAGAAGAGCAAAATCCTACAAATTTAATGAAAGAAAAAGACAAGAAGCTTGCAACCTTTTTACTCGGGTACGGGAAAAATCTTTATTCCCTTCGTAAGGAAGTTTTGCAAGCCGCTTTATCTCTTTCTGAAATTCTCCCTGAAGATCAGAGGCTTATCGATACGCTGTGCTATAACCTATTTGTCAAAGAGATCACGAGAAGACTAAATCCTCGAGATGCAATGACCCACGATCTCCCCTTCGCATCTTCCCTTGTAAGAGCATTGAAGCTCGTAGAAGCGGGTCATATCACCTTGAAAGACTTTCTTCATCCCGATGGCGAACTCGCAACATTTACTGTTCCTAGGGTTGGAATTAATATTGGTATAGCAAAGCGAAACATTAAACGCATCAATCAGCTTTACGCTCAGCATTTTCCAGATGAAGCAAAACACCCGTTGCGCTTCAAAAAAGAACTGGCGAAGGGCTTTGGAGGCCTCTCTGATTCAGATGATGATGGATATATGAGAATCTCCTCTTTCCAAGGGACGGGTCTCCCTGCCGTAAGCGTTGCAGCAAAATCTGAGTTTGTCACAACGTGAGATCTCTCTAAAGTTTGGCTTTATCCCTTTTAGGAGAAGTGCTATAACCCAAACTCATGATGAAATATAGGCTCCCCCGCATTGCCTTCAATCCCTTGTTAAACAAGCTGGTATCTCGTGAAGAGCGTAAACAAAAATCTGCTTGGAGTATCCTTCCCTACGAGGGGTCGGTTTTTGGGGCACTACACGTCTTGTTCGACAGGACGGATTTTCTCGTTTCGAACAAGTCCAAAAGTGTGGTAAATCTTTCGAGCGGTTGCGCTTGGCCTTGATGGCACTCGATAAAACTTCTCCGTCTTGTGATCTTTTAAAATAATCGCTTGCGTTCGCCAGTATTGCGGACGTTATTTTGATAAAGAATTGATTATATAGAAAGAAGATAAAGTGATCGCATCCACAATTTCTCCACGAAGAGCCATTTTTCTTATTTCTTCCTTGTTAAACCATTTCGTTTTTAATTCTCCCTCCCCAATAGTTTGTATGTTCACGGAGTTAAATAAGACTAAATGACATTTTGTTGTGCTCCAATCAGCAGCTTCACAGATTTCGCCAATCATTCTCCCCTCTTCTGAGGAAAAAGCATTTGACTCTTCTAGTAGCTCACGGGAAGCTGCTTCTGTTACTGATTCGTTTGGTTCTATAGCCCCTTGAGGAAGCTCCCAGCTAAACAAATTGCAAGCAAATCGATGTTGGTGTACTAAAAGAACTTCTTCATGGGCATTTTCAGCATAAATGACCACACTATTACTCCTTTGAAAAACCAAGAAAGGTTCAGCTAAAAGTTCATTTTTTTTGACAGGAACAGACCAGACTATTGAGTGGGAATTTGAGACGACTTTTTCTGGTTTCCCGCTTACTTTCCACATAAAATAGAGGCCTCCTGAAGCTCTTTTAACCCTTGGGGGGATCCTATTTCCCAGGATCGTTCTTGAATATTCAGTCCGATTAGCAAGTCATTTTTGATCAATTCTTGAAAAAAGGCTTCTTCTTGGGGAAAATATCCGAATTGCTCAATTAGCTGTTTTGGAAGAATCCAAAAACCAATATCCACTTTATCCCCTTGGAATGATCGTTTTTTAGAATATGTAATTCTTCCTGTATCCAATAGCTTGACATTTCCTTTTTGACCTGGCAAATGTGTAGCAGAAGCAAGAAACATGACCCCTTTTTCTCTTGGTTGTTCATTAACCCATGTTTCTAGGAGATCTAAAAATGGGATACGTGGAAGGACATCACCTAGAAGAACGGCCACTACGTCATCCAAATGCGAAAGCGCGTTATGGAGGCTTCCGATTACTCCTAATGGTCGGTTTTCAATGGTAAAGGAAACCGTTTTTAGATGAGATTTTTCTAGGCAGGAAAGAATCTCATCACTCTTATATCCCAAACAGAGATGGACCAAGCTTGCTTTTCCTAGCCATTTCATTTGAAGCTTGATAAAGGAATCATTTTGGATGGGAGCAAGCGATTTAGGGGCATTCCCCAATATCGAGGCCATTCGTGTTCCAAATCCTCCAGCAATAATCACAGCTTGCATAGAACGTCTCTTTTCAACAAAGGTGTTTTGCAAAATCAAGAAAATGTCTGCCATCTTCAGCCAATTGCTGAACTGTCGCTCGGCTGTATCTATGATCAATACACTTACACATTATTAGTGGCGGAATTGTTATAATGTGCGCTCCTGCAAGAGCCGCTTGCTGAACATCAACAAGATTTCGAACACTTGCAGCAATAATTTCGGATTTAAAGCCCCAAGTATCAAGCCATTGTTTTGTCATTTGCACAACCTTTGGCCCGTCATTTCCTTCGTCATTAATTCTTCCAACAAAAAGGCTAATATAGCTAGCTCCTGCTTTAGCTGCAAACATTGCTTGATTTAGGGACAAGCAGGCAGTGCAATTGACTTTGATTCCACTTTCTTCCAGCATCTTCACAGTCTCCAAACAGGGATTCCCCGCCTCGTCAATCACAGTGATTTTAACGACAATGTTTTTTGCCCAACTTGCAAAAAGTTTGCCTTGATAGAGCATTTCTTCATGCTCTGTACTGCAGACTTCTACGCTTAATGGTAAAGGGTCGATGATATCAGCAATCTCTCTTATAATCCGTTCAATATCACTATGACCTTCTCTTCGAAGAATTGTTGGATTTGTTGTGACGCCATCGATCACTCCGGATGAAAGCCATTTTTGAATTTCATCTTTGTTACAAGTATCTAAAAAAATTTTCATGTTCTCACCTCCATGGAAAGAATAATATTTGCAGCTTCTAAAAGATTAGCAGCAATGAAATCAGGATCAAGGTCCTTGATTTTCATCACTTGGCAAATATCGCATTTTTTTTTACCAATCCAAACGGTCTGACATCCAGCCGACTTACCTGCCTCAATATCTACGAGACCATCGCCGATCATGATAGAACGAACGAGATCAATCTGAAGTTCCTCTGAGGCCTGAAGTAATAAGCCGGGGGATGGTTTACGGCAATTACAGAAAATACGATATCGGAGATCTTTTGCTTCTGGATGATGCAGGCAATAGTACACTTTAGATATGCGCGCTCCCTCCTTTGATAATTCTTGGAGTATGTAGGTTGTGATTGCTTCTAACTCCTCTGGCTTCATTTTTTTCTTAGCAATTCCTGGCTGGTTTGAAATGATTGCTACTAAAAATCCTGCGCTGTTTAACAGTTTAATTGCGTCAGCGACTCCAGGTAATATAGAAACTTGACTAATATTTAAAGGAGAATCGATTAGGCCATGATTTTCATCATAATGCAGCGCATTGATCACACCGTCTCGATCTAAGAAAACAGCTCTGTTTTTCATTTTATTGTTTTGATTTTGCAACACTTTCCCATTTAGTTATTTGCTGATGCAGTTTGGGGTGTGAGATTAAAAGATGCAAAATTGCAACCTGGAATGTCTCCGCATGCGGCGTTATTCTATTTAGATTTATTGTGGGAATAAGAACACAGGCATCAGCAACTTTTTTTGTATAGCCGCCATCTCTTCCCACAATCCCTGCAATTTTGCCCCCAATTTTTTTTGTATAAGCCAAAGCTCTTACTAGATTTGGGCTGATATTCATTTCGATACTCCCTCCACCGACCGAGAGAACAAAAACTAGATCAGAGCGATTCAAATGACTCTCTTTTAACCAATTAACAAAAATGGAATCCCAACCATTATCATTCGCTTGTGCTGTCAGTTCTGAAATATTATCTGAAGGAGAATAGGCCTCGACTCCTACTACTTTGCGAAAATCACAAACTGCATGAGATGCATTTGCAGCACTGCCTCCGACCCCCAAAAAAAAGATCCTTCCCCTCGTCTCTCTTGCGGATATTATGAGATCAACTACCTGCTCAATCGACTCCACGGTGAGCTTGTCGATAATCTGTTTCATTTCTAAAAGATACTGAATTTCATATTTCATGCGTATGAGTTGGTTAAAATTGTTGTTCCTTGGAAATCAAAATTGACTTGTAGTTCAGTGAGTCCTTTCAGTAAAAGAGCTTGCCTCACTTTTTCTTTACCTTTATCACAGTAAAACATGAAAAACCCCCCACTTCCAGCGCCCATTATCTTTCCTCCTGAAGCACCACTTTCTATCGCTAAGTCATACCAGGAATCAATGATTTTGCTAGATACTTTTGGCGAAAGCGCTTTCTTGCAGAGCCAATGATCATGCAGCAGCTTGCCAAATTCAGAAAGTTTCCCTTTTTCCAGAACATCTTTAGTTTGATAACCAATTTCTTTAATTTGGTGTAAACTATCGATTACCCCTTGATTTCCATTTTTAGTTGCATTGTACTGTTCAACGAGAACAGCTGCGCTTTTCCTCTCTATCTGTGTATGAAAAAACAACAATCTTCCCAATAAGTCAGATAGAATTTTCGGAGAAATCTTGGGAGCTGTCGCGGTCACAGATCCATTCAACATGATTTCGAGGCATTGGATTCCTCCTAGAGCAGTGATGTACTGATCTTGTTTTCCAATTGGTTGGCGAAGAATATCTATTTCGATCGTGCTTGCGTACTCCGCTAAATCTGATTGGGAGCATTTTTCTGACTTCAGCGCGTATAGAGCATTGAGCAAGCCTACAGTAAATGCGCCAGACCCTCCTAGACCGGACCCTGAAGGAATGTTGCATATAGAAGAGATTTCAATCCCACAGTGAATCCCCACGAATTTTAAGATTTCCCTAACTAGCTCATTCTTTAATTTCCCAACTTGATCTACGCATTCACTACCAACTTTGATCTTTTGATCTAATTCTCGCTTCTTCACAGTAACATAAATGTATTTGTTAATAGCTGCGGTCATCACGAAGCCACCAAACCTTGAAGAATACGAAGTGATATCAGTTCCTCCTCCGCCTAAAGGAATACGCAGTGGAGTTCGTACAACAATCATAGTCTTCCCTCTAAACTAAGTGCCGATTCCAGACTCTTCAGATTGATTGTTTTCTCTTGTAGAGATGCTTGATAGACGGCATTGACAGCTTCCATCGCAGCAAGACCATCTTCGCCATTGCCCATGGGTTGACGATTTTCCTTAATGGAACTTGTAAACTCGGCCCATTCTAAATACCACGATTTATCTTCGCCTAAAAATTCAGTGATTTCCTCTGAAAATGGTTTAAAGAAATCACGCTTTCCATAAATAAGTTTTTCAGTTCCATAACTCCCCCCCAATCCTTCTACAGAGAGATATCCATCTGTCCCAAAGACCTCAAAAGAAAAACGATTTCTCCACTGAGTCAGGCTGGCATGGACAGTGCAAACCACGTTATTTTCCGTTTGCAAGATTGCATATCCATTATCCTCAAGAGGTTGGGTCTTCCAATATCCGTTCTGGGTAACCCCTGTTACTTTGGAAAAGTCTCCAAAAAACCAACGAAATAAGTCGATGGAATGAATTCCTTGCTCCATTAAGTGCCCCCCAGCTGCAATAGAGGGATCACTTCTCCATTCTTTCATACAATCAGGGCGTCCACAAATTCCATAACAAGCTCGAGCAAAAATTGGGTTGCCTATTTTCTTGTCATCAAACATTTTCTTTGCTTTAGAGATTGCTGGATGATGACGATGGTTAAAACCACATTTAAGAATTCGTTTGTATTCTTTTGCTGTTCGAATCATCTCACAGCCTTCTTCGTATGTCTTTGCTAGAGGTTTTTCACAAAGTACATGCTTACCCGTCTTGAGTGCCTCAATTGCAATCAAAGCATGTAAGTGAGGAGGAGTGCAGATGATAATTGCATTTAAATCTTTGCGCAAAACGACCTCTTCCCACCCTTTGGAAGATTCACACCCGAACTCGTCAGCAAGCTTCATTGATTCTTCCAATTTAGCAGAAGAAATAACGACTAAACGAGATTCTTTATCGTTATTAAAAACAGATGCTCTCCTGCGCCCTTGCAGACCTGCTCCGATAATACCCACCCTTAAAACCATTTTATCTCCCCATACCCGCCATAGAAATGTATTTAAAGCCCAATGTTTTTAGGTCCTTTTGGGAAAGAAAACTCTTTGGATCAATAAGAATTGGAGACCTCATTAAAGTCTGAAGCTTCTGGAAATTCAGTTGTAAAAACTCTGGCCATTCAGTCATTAGAATGATTGCATCACAATCGGTTACACATTTTTCTATAGCAGAAGAAATCTCAAAATTTACCCTTCCCTCTAGCTCGGAAAGATTTGCTTTTGGATCATATGCTTTCACTTGGCAACCCGCCTCTTCTAAACATTTGATCAGTTCAAGGGATTGAGAACGTCGCAGAGTGCTGGTTTGAGACGTATAGGTGAGCCCCAAAATGCCTATAGTACTTTGCTTTAGGTTGAGAAGATCTCTTAAACTCTCCACAAGCAGCTGGCATTGCACCGAGTTAACTTTTAAAACAGAATCTATTACGTCAGTGGCTTTTCTAGTCTGTTTTCCGAGTTGCTGTAGAGTCTTTAGATCTCTTGCTAGGGTTCCTCCAGAAAAGCCCATCCCAGGCTTAATACAAGCCTTTTGGCCAATTCTTGGATCTAGTTGCATAGCTTTTGCGACCTCCTCACAATTCACACCTAGGCCTCTTCCAATATGAGCAAGTTCATTTGCTAAACTAATTGAGGTAGCAAGGAAGGCGTTAATCGAATGCTTAACCATTTCAGCCGTGCGGATGGAGACTCTCATTTTAGAAGAACAAATAGAACTTAAAAGAGAATCAACCCTATCCCCAGTTTTTTTTGAATCTGCTCCAATCACTAACATATCAGGATGTTGGAAACGTTCAATAGCAAGGCCAAGCCGCAAATTTTCTGGAATGTAGGCGATTCCTCCTTCAGCCTTAGGATTATGCTGAATAACTAACTGCCATAACATCTCGCACGTCCCCACAGGAACTTGACTGCTTATCATTAAAACAGTTTCTTTCTGTAAAAAAGGAGCGACAGTTGCAACAGCATCCGTAATGGGTGATAAATCTAGTTCATCATTTTCATTCACAGGAGTATCGTAAGTAATCCAAACGAATAATGCTTTTGAAACTGCAGAGGACACGTTGTTGGAAAACTTTAGTCTATTAGAACTAAGCCCACTACTTATCAATTCCTCAAGTCCTGGTTCAAATAGTGGAGGGATGTTTTTTTGAAGGTTGGCAATTCGAACTTGATTCTCGTCTATTCCAACTACTTGATACCCCCAATCAGCAAGACAGGCGGCTGAAACCACCCCTAAATGCCACAAGCCCACAATACATACTTTATCACTTCTCATCTGACAGAAATTCCTGATTTGTTTTTACCAAAGTTCGGTACTAGATATTGCACCATGCGTTGGGAAGCAATCTCTATGGCTTCTTCGGAGCTCTTCTTTGCACTCCATCCGAGGGTCTTCATTCTCGAAATATCGAGTTCGACGTAAGGCTGATCCCCAAGGAAGGCACGTTTCCCTCCAGAAAACTTCAAACTCACGTTTTTTAATCCCAATGCATTGATTACAGCTTTGGCTATGGCGACTACGTTTGTATTTCCATGCACGCCTAAATTCAAAACAACAGAAGGGGTTGATTCATTGAGTTGGATATTAAAGTACGCGTGGAGCATTCCTTCGATGCACTCCTCCACAAGAAAATAGTTTTTAGCCTGTTTCCCATCTCCTAAAATTTCAAGCTGGGAAGAGTCTTTTTCCAATTTGCGGATGAAATCATGGATTGCCCCCCGACTCATCCGGCTACTTACGACATTTCCAAAACGAAATACCCATCCCCTTAAATTAAAAAGATGGCAATAAGCGCTGATAAACGCTTCAGCAGCAGCTTTCCCCGCCCCGTAGAGAGAAATTGGAAGTAAAGGACCTGCTGTTTCTGGTGTAGGCAACTTTTTTATTTCTCCGTAAACAGCTCCTGTGGAAGCAAAAAGCAAGTCGCGAACGCCTGTAAGACGCATCGCCTCCAAGACGTTGTAAGTAGCGATCACATTACTCTGTAAGTCTAGCGATGTATTGCAAGATCCTCCTGGAATATCCGCGTTTGCACCCAAATGCCAGATAAAATCATGACCCGGCATTGCTTTTACAAGAGCATCTAAATGGAGTAAATCATCATAAATAAATTGAAACTTTGGATTTGATAAATAGGGAGCAAGTCGCTCCTTCTTCCCGTTTGAAAGATTGTCAAAAACCGTGACGCTCCAGCCAATGTTCATACAGAAATCGACAACATGGCTTCCTATAAAGCCTGCTCCCCCAGTAACAAATACTTTTTTAGGAGGCATTATACACTCGCTTATTCCAGAAAACCTCACAGGGGCCGTGGTGGGACTCCAAAACAAACCCTTTGTTCAAAAGGGATTCCCTTATCTTTTTTCCATCGATGTATTTTTCATGGATTTCAATGATTATCAGTCTTACTTTATCAAGCCATTGACAGTTCGGTGAGAGCAATAGCTTTTCTTCCATTCCTTCTATATCAATCTTTAAGATGTCAATGCTCGCTAAGCGATGCTTATCGATTAATTTTTGAACTGTAATTCCAGGAATCTTAAAGTTCGGCAAAGCTAACTTTTTCTCAAGCCGATTTTTCATCGATTTTCTCTGATCGTCGATATTTTTGATTGCAGTCCCCGAACTCCACCACTCGCTTGCAAAAAACTCGATTTCCTCATCTTTGTCTGAAATTGCAGCATGCTCAATTTCCCACTTGGCGTTTTGTTTTTCCATATTTTTTCTTATCATTTTGACATTTTCTTCAATAGGCTCAACACAAATAATGCGAGCTTCAGGAAAGCGGGAATGAAAAAAAGCAGCAGAAATTCCTGCATTTGAACCTAAGTCAACAATCACTCGTATATTTTTGCAAAAGCGGTCATAGGGGAAATCGTAGATTCCATAAAGGAAGATTTCCCTTAAAATATAGAGATCACTCTGACTTTTTCTAAAAGAGACGTTTAAAGGATTTCCTCGTACCCGCACCTTGACCGTAGAGGTTTTCAAAGAATGAAGGGGCTTAAAAAACATTCCAAATAAATATCTGAACATCCAGTAGGAGATTTTAATCTTCGATCTCCCGACTCCCTTTTGGACGCCATGCCTCATATCAGAGCCGCATTGCCGAGCCTCTCTCTTTATGATTTTTGAAATAGAGATTTTTTCTTTAACGTCTTTATCTGTACAAACATGCTCAAACACTAGCATCTCCTTGGATTAGTTGTAATAGGTCCTCAAGTCGGTTGATTCGAATAAAGTTTTGATCGTCAGTGTAGAGGTCTAATGAATCATAATGGATTACCTCTCCAAATCCAGCATTTTTAGCTCCAATCAACTCTGGAATCGTATCTCCAATAAACCAACACTGACCAGAGTTAATATTTAGCCTGTCCAAGCAAATCTCATAGATCTGTCGATCAGGCTTAGTGTGTCCAACAAAATGAGAATCAATAATCACTGAAAAAAATTGACCAAGTCCATAGTGGAAAAGGTCTCGCTCAACACGACCATCTGCATTGCTAATAACTGCTAACAGGAGATCTTGTTTTTTGAGAGCAGTAAGAACGGTAGCTGCTTGCGAATGAACGTCGTTCCACCATCTTAGCTTATTTGTTTTATTTGCTTTTTGACACGCATTCCAACCTATCTCGGCCTCCTCTTTTTGGAGGCCTATGTGATTTCCCCAAGCCTCAACAAAGTTGGCTTTCGAAAAAATCTTTTCCTTATCTGCCACAAGTAAAGCATCTCTGCAGGTTTTTGGACTAAAGGAACGTTTAAACAAAGAGGCTAAAATTTTTGCAATTATTGCGCCATTTGGAAAGATTAATACATTCCCTACATCAAAACAGATAGATTTAGGCTTTGTCAGTAATTTTCCTTGAGTCATACAAGTTGTCCAGTCCTCTGAGTTGCGTTACTGTTTTTAAAGGGAACTTCAAAGAGCCAGCCTGGAGGCACTTTCTGGTTTTTATC
The DNA here is from genome assembly GCA_965370365.1 of uncultured bacterium. Taxonomy (GTDB): domain Bacteria; phylum Chlamydiota; class Chlamydiia; order Chlamydiales; family SM23-39; genus DAIDHZ01. The sequence continues at coordinate 19,003 of CBDUSP010000001.1, forward strand.
GCAGATTTCCAGATAACGATTGCGACACATTGTCGTAAGGGGGCCTGGTACCCCAGTATTTATTTTATAACCGTCAATTTCTATCACTGGCTGAATTTCAGATAATGTTCCACAGAAAAGAATTTCGTCAGCAGTGTAAAGTTCCGTTCGAGAGATTTCTCGTTCGACGACTTCTATACCGAATTCTATTCTTAAGAGATAAATGGTATTCTCTCTTGAAATGCTTTGTAGAATGTCCGCATAAAGAGGAGGCGTGAAAGCAACCCCCTTATAAAAAATGAAAATTGCCGCACCAGAGCCTTCGGCTACAGTCCCTCGGTGATTTAACAAAATCACATCATCCAATCCTCTTTGCATTCCCTCAATACGAGGAAGCCGCAGGCTTAAATAAGAAGCCCCTGTTTTAATACGGGGAGAAAAAGAAAGATCAGTCGACCGTTGCCATGAACTTACGCAGCATCGGATACCAGAGAAAATAGAAGGAGAGTGACTCGATGGAAATGCAACAATATATGCCCCCATTTTGGTGTTTGCAGGATCAAAGCCATATCTTCCGGATTCAATGTAGATAGTTGGTCGTATATATATATGTTCTTGATAATCAAGCTTTTGAATGAGTTCGATAATCCCCTGGATGATTTCTTTCATACTTAAAACCTCAGGAAATTTTAATAGCTGTGCGGACTGAAACAGCCTTTCCAAATGCTTTTCTAAGGATAGTAATGAATAACATTTTTTTTTAGGATCCCAAAAGCCTCGGATTCCATCAAATACGTTTGCCCCTCGAACGGCTAATTCTGACCAAATATGGACTTTCGCGTCTTGCCAAGGAATCACTGTCCCATTAAACCAGAGAAAATCAGGAATTTTTTCAGTCATGATAAAACCCCCACAGCCTTTGACTTTAAATCTATACAGTCATAATAGGCTTCGAGGGTTTCTCTTACGGCTCTTTGATTGTCAAAATGTGAACGAACCAACTGAAGCCCATTATTGGATAAGTTGTCATAAAGAATAGGATTTTCGATCAACTGCACGATTGATTTCGCTAAGGCCATCGGACTACCAGAAGGAACAAGCAATCCATCCTGACCATGAGTAATGATTTCTTGAATCCCCGGAATATCGCTTGCTACAACCGGCTTTTTACAAGCAAGGCCCTCAATTACTGCTAACCCTAATCCTTCAGCAAAGCTAGGCTGAACAACTAAGTCAGCAGCAGCATAAAGCCCCGGCATCGCATCAAAGGAAAAGGTTTCGTTAATCGTTACGGAGTTAGTCAGATTGAGAGTTTTGATTTTAGCATAAAGCAAGTCTGCATAAGCTCTCGATGCAGAGTTACAGCTTCCTACAATCAAGAGTTTTGCCTTAGGTTGAGTGTTTTGAACAAGCGGCATTGCACAAATCAATTCAAGCAGTCCTTTACGTTTTTTTAACCGGGCGGAGCAAACGATTAGGAAATCATCACTATTAACTCTCAAAGAATGACGCAAAACAGATCCATCCTGTGGGAAAAATTTTTCAAGATTTATCCCATGATAGATTAGTTTTATCCTTTGACGTTCTATGCCAAATGACAAAGCTTTCCCTAAATAAAATTGACTTCCTGCAATAAATAAATCGATAGATAAACGGGAAAAAACTAACTCGCATTTTCCAAAGCCAAAGGCTTCTTTTTCGGGTTCTTGTTCATGAAATGTACAGACAATCGGGATATTTAGAGTAGAAGCGATCATCGAACCCAGAACTGCCGTATCTAAGCTGTTCGCATGCAGTAGATGAATCTCACGACTTTGTAGATGAACTTGTATTTCCCCTAAAAGAGAGAAGTACATTTGTTCCCATCGGACTTTTGTAGGATCGTCCAGATTAGACACATAATTTGCTATCCGAATCACTTCCACACCAAATAAATGCTCTATTTTTGGAGAGTCTACACCTACTCCATCAGTGATTACCAACACATTGTGTCCCTCTCGGACAAGGCCTTCCGCCACATTTCTAGCGTAGGTTTCGGCCCCTCCAATCTTAGGGTGATATGTTGGACTTAAGATGCAAATATTCAGTTTATTTTTAACAACTCCCAATTAGGTCTCCAATAATAACTTTTTGGTTGCTAACATGAGATCTATTCAAAAGTACGGAAGATTGGATGTGTACGTTATCTCCAATAACAGAGTTTTCCCCTATCACCACAGGCCCTATAATTTTTCCATCTTTTCCAATTTTCGCTCCCCTGCCAATGAGAAGAGGGCCTGTCAATCTCGCCGTAGGATGAATCAAACAGTTTTCTCCAATGTAAATACCTTCCACAGTCTTCTTTTCTGGAATGTGAAGTTTTACTTTTCCTGAGAGAGCGCATAGATTCGTTTCAAGAAGTGTTGCTACAGTTCCAATATCAGACCAGTACGAAGAAATTTTATAACAATAGACATCTTCTCCCGCAGCAGTCATGCGAGGAATTAAATGTTGGCCATAATCAAAAAGTTGATTTCTGGGAAATGTTGCAATCAATTTCGGGTCAAGACAATAAATTCCACAGCTAACCAAGCCCTTAGCCTCCTTTGATAAAGGAGGCTTTTCTGTGAATGTAACCACTCGATTGTATCTATCAATCTTAGCCACACCATAACGCCCCGGGTCCGAAACCTCTTGCATAACCACTGAAAGAGCAGCTTTGCTTTGTCGATGAGCAACAATAAATTGATGCAAATCAAAGTCATGAATTCCATCTCCTGACAAGACGAGAACTTCATTCTCGGATTTCAAGGCATCTTCAAAAGCTAATAAAGCCCCCGCTGGGCCAGTTAAAACGGACTCAATATGCCAGGTGATGCGACCATCAAAACGACAGCTGTCCCTAAAATAATTTATGATTTGTTTCGATTCGTGAAAAAGATTAATGAAAACTTCATCAATCCCTGCTCTTTTCACAGATCTCAAGATATGCTCAATAATTGGCTGATTTAAAACGGGTGCCAGGGGCTTTGGAATATTACGAGTAAAAGGATGAAGCCGTTTCCCTATGCCCGCAGCTAAAATAACACATTTCACTTTACAGTTAACCCCAAAGTATTCAGAGGAACATACGATATAATGTCATTTATTTCCTCCTGATTTAAGCCAATCGATTCAAGATTTCCTATTTGACCTCTAATTGATGAGGTCCCAGCCGCAACAACCCCTTTTTTCTGGTACCACAAAGTACTGTGCTCTTTCTTTTGTAGAGACTGTCCTCCCAGTTGATTTACATCAATGCGATCAGTCATTCCGATGATCACTTTTGATCCCAGTAGCCTAACGACATGTTTGCAAATTTCTAAATCGACATGTTCGTTATCAAAATTGAGGCAAATGGTTAAAAATCCTTCGTGGGCTGCACGCATAAGCACAGCAGGGACCTCTCCAAGGTTTTTAGCAAGGTTATCCATTGTCCATTTTTCTGGTCTTTGTTGGGCCATCTCAGCTTTGCGATTCAAACGAGCCTCCGGTGTTCTCCAAGCATGACGAAACTGAAGAGGCATATCATTGAATAAATGATCTGTAATTATTCGATGAGAAGGTTTTGGACCAAAGTTTTTTGCAACATCAATGACTTCCTGAGCTGCTTTTGCACTAGCTTCTGGCGATGCTTTATGAAAATGGCCTAATGCAGGTCTAATCCCTGCTTCTAAAAGCGTGTTTACAATCCAAAGAAGACTTGGATGCTCTGGAGTCATCCTTTCCATCAAATAGGACCCCTTTAGCAGCGCATCAGGGGAAAGTACTGTGTACAGGAGACCCAGATTTCCGCATCGAGCAAGCTTTTCCCATTCTTTTTTTGTAGGAGCCCATGACCCTTGTTCTGGGGTCCCCCCAAAGCTTGCAAGAAGAGGGCCCTCGAGAGAAATTCCTAGAATATGCGATAATTGGCCATTCGATCGAGCCTTTGCATATTTTTGCATCAAGACACAGAAAGCATCTAATTTGCTGAATGCAAGAAAAATAGATGGGACGCAGTACACATGTTCCTCTCTCGCCAACTCATTTACTAATTCAAGATTTAAATTATCGATATCACTGAAGTCGTAGTTTCCAATCCCGTGACAGTGAAACTCGACAGGAAGGGCCTGCGCTATTGTTTTTCTTAGAGGTCTAGACTCACTGGCAAAACTCATGAACATCCTTTAATTTAGATGAAAGAAGAACAGTTGGGATCGATTGTGTTGGTAAAAGTTTTTTAAGTCAAATTTTTTTTAGACCATTAATTTGTCCTGAGGAGACTTTGGAGTTTTGGGCAAGAAACCTTTGGATTGCATATGCCACATCTGTGCATAATGACCTTGATTTGCTAGCAAGTTAGCATGAGAACCTTCTTCGATAATTTCCCCATCGCTAAAAACAAGCAACCTGTCCATCTTTCCAAGGGTTGATAAACGATGGGCAATCACAATAGTTGTACGAATTGCCTCTAGAGATTCAAAGCTCTCTTGAACGTACGTTTCAGTTACTGAGTCGAGAGCTGAAGTAGCCTCATCTAAGATGAGAATGGGTGTATTTGCTAAGATCGCGCGAGCAATTGCAATCCTTTGCCGTTCTCCTCCAGAGAGCTTAGTTCCCCGTTCTCCGACAAGAGTATCATATTTATTGGGGAATTTGTTAATAAACTCATCGCAATGTGCTAAACGGGAGGCCCTCAATATTTCTTCCTCAGAAGCAGTAGATTTCCCGCATCGAATATTTTCTCTTAACGAGCGATGAAATAAAATGGGGTCTTGGGGAATTAAAGCAATCTGTTCTCGAAGAGACTCCAGCGTAATTTTAGATATGTCCTGACCGTCAATGAGAATCCGTCCTTTAGATGGAGGGAAAAAGCGAAGAATGAGATTCACAAAAGTTGACTTTCCCGCACCAGAATACCCTACCAGCCCTACTTTTTCTCCCTTGCGAATTTGAATACATTTGTTTCGAAATAGTTTTCTCTCTCCGTATTGAAAAGTGACATTTTCAAAAACTATTTCCCCAGAATCTATGCGCAAGTGCAGAGCTCCAGGGAGGTCAAGAATATCTTTCGGATCTTGCATAAGAATTAAAGCTTGCCTTGCCGTTCCTATTGATTGAAACAGTACTGGAATTGCTGCGCCAGCAATCCAAAGAAATGTAATGATATTCCAAGTAGTGTTAAAAACCTGCGCTACTTCTCCCGTTGTAATTAAACCGCGCGTCCAGGAGTAAAGCATAAATCCATTAATTCCTAACCCGCCACCAAAAAAAATCCCCAGTCCTAGGAAAAACCGAATCATTTCGACATATTTCTTGGATTGTTGGTTTTTCAAAGTTTCTGCTTCCTGGAACCTCCCGATATAGGCTCGTTCATTTAGAAAACGGTACAATAAATTCACGGCAAAATTATTCGTAAGACTATCAACAATCTTCCCAAGTAGAGTACTCCTTGCTTCACTATGAATATTCTCATATTTATCACAATTTTTAGTGAATGACATACAAATAGCAAAATGAACAAAAATCCATGCAAATAGAATTACCCCGAAAAGAGGGTTTATTCGAGACAGGAAAAAAACGGCCAAAATGCAAGCGACAAGTGCAGGAATAAACGCAGTCAACAGCTGTTGAAAGATTTGCGATACTTGCGTTGTCATATCCGTAATTTTATTTGCCAAGCTTCCCGAAAACCTTTCGTTAAAATATTTAGGAGAATGCTGCTGCACGTGATCAAACATTGCCATACGAATGTCCGCCTCAAGCTTAGGCATAGCACGCGCAAGTAAAAGCCCCTGCAAGCGAAAAGCGGCCTCTACTCCAACCCACAGACAAAGTCCTGCCCCTACAATAATCCTCAATGCAGGCCAAACAGCTTCTCTTTGAGAATCGTACTGCGTAAGGGTGTCAATCAGAATGCGAAGCAGATAAGGCCATAAGGTTGTGTCGAGCGACCAAACAAAAGGGACAAGAAAGATAAGAAGAAATGTTATTTTTTGTCGGCAAATAAATTGCCAAATAAACGTAAAGAGACTGAGGGAAATTTCTGAAGGGGCTATTTTTGACATGATTTATGAAATACCTTTTTCGGAATATACTCCCTCCGATTGTTCGCGACTCACCGAATATGGAGATATTAGGCCCGTATGTACAATTGTGTCACTTATCTGAAGGTCTTTTTTACTGTCGAAAGAGAAGAGGTATTTAACAACAACAGTTCTGATTTTCACTAAGGAATCTGAGAGTAAAGGACAGCAAAATACCTCAAGACAATCGTACCCATCCGTTGATTTTTGATTCGTCGCAGTATAGTGAGCGCAACCCAAACCACCAGAAAACATAAAAACCCCTAAGTTCCACAACGAAAAATATTTTCTTCCTGTTCCCTTTTTTGGTCAATAAAAATTTTGCCTGTGTAAGAGCAAAGTTAAAATGTCCTCTTCAAAAGAGAGGAGAGGAGAGGCGATGGAAACGGAGCTAAAGATGACAGTAAGAGAGGCAGATAGATACGCTCTCATGAGGGGATAGGGTCTCAAAAAAACAACTATAAATAGAAGCGTCCCAAGCGATGGGGATTTCATACAGACAGGCACGTCGGTTATGGTATTGTTACCAAAGAGAAGGCCCCAAGGGACTGGTCCCCAAAAACAAGGGTAAGCCAAGCAATAATCAACTTTCTCAAGGAGTCAAAGAAAAGGCTATAGCATTGGTTAGAACGAACTACGCTAACTATGGACCCACCCTTGTAGCAGAGAAGTTAGATGATTACTTTGCTACCCTCAAGGGGTATCTTTTGAGTCACGGAAGGCCGAAAGCCTTCTATAGCGACAAACATAGTATTTTCCGGGTGAATATGAAGGGTTGTGAAGGGAAAAAGACAACTTTTCATAGGGCCATAAAAGAGCTCGATATCGAGCTAATCTGTGCACATAGTCCCCAAGCCAAAGGAAGGGTCGAAAGGACGAATGGGGTTCTCCAAGATCGTCTGATTAAAGAACTGAGAGAGAAAAAGATCGGCACAATGGAAGAAAGGAATGCCTCCCTAGAGAAATTTCGACAAAGGTATAATAAGCAATTTGGGAAAGAGGCAGCAGACCCCAAAGACGGGCACCGGAAACTTCTTGAGAGTCATAACCTAGATAAAATTCTATTGGAGAAAAATAAAAGAATGATAGCAAAAGATCTCTCTAAAGATTGGCTTTATCCCTTTTAGGAGAAGTGCTATAACCCAAACTCATGATGAAATATAGACTTCCCCGCGTTGCTTTCGATCCCTTGTTAAACAAGCTGGTATCTCGTGAAGAGCGCAAACAACAAGCCGCCTCGAAGATGGGCAAAAAAGCTCTTCAGGAACTCTCTGATATCTGCAAGGCTGTGAAAAAGACAGGTCTTCCTGAGCACTTGGTTTGCAAAAATCTATCCAAGCACCTCGGATCTGGGATTTTTTTGCATCCAAAGGCCAAGCCTTTGAAAAAAGGCCAAATTATTGGCCCCTATTCGGGTGTGCTTAATGTAGCGCCGCAAAATGCTCCGGGAGACTCTTCTTATGTATTTTCCCTGATGTGCGATATGCATCTCAAAAAAGAAGAGCAAAAGATCCTTGATAAAAAGGCAAGCTACAGACCAAATCGACTCTACGCTATAGATATTGAGGCTGAAAATACGGGCAACTTTATCCGCTTTGTCAATCACTCTGACAAACCAAATGTCGAAGCAGAACTGTTTAGCGTCCCGAAAAACACACTTGGGCTTACCCCCTCCCCTATTGAGGTCTTCTATGTGGCAAAAAAGACGATTCATCCAGGAGAGCAGCTTCTGATCTGTTATGAGGCAGGTGACAACTCCTATTGGACGAATTTAGATATTGAGCCCACACCGATGATACCAAAAACCTTTAAGCTATCTAGCGATCTTCGGGTTACCAAAGACTGAGTCCTTCATCCCCTGTTTCATCGAGCTTAGGTTCTGTACAAAGACGTACGAAGTATTTAAAGTAGTTTTTTTTCTCTTTAGAGATATTCTCTCCCGACAAAACAATCACTTACACAAAAAAGTGCTTTATGATTTCACAACGTCCTGATTCCCCCCAGGTCGCCAAGCCTTACAAGCTAGACTCGAACAGGTTACTTCTGAAGCAACGAACTGTTTCAACGCCGGCAATAAAATCTCGGGCAATCAAGCTTTTTCTTTCCACCGGCAAGAACTCTTGAGTTTGTGATTCGGATTCCTGTCTTGTTCAGAAAATCAAATGTAACTCGCTTAAATAGAAATGGTTAGTGTAGATCTACTCCAATACTCTCTTACTCATTTACTCCAATACTCCATTATGTTACAATAAAGAGAAAAGGCTCATTGCTATGAAGAACACAGTCAGACTAAATTTTGAATTCCCTAGATCAGAATACCCCTATTTGAAACTAATGTGTGCGGACAGAGGGTTGAGTTTTAGGGAGTTAGCTACAGATCTTCTTCTGAAGACCATTGAAGATTATGAGGATAGAAAACTATCCAAAAAAGCCCGGAAGCGTTTGAAAGAACTAGATTCTAAAGAGAACATCCCTTTTGACAAGGCTTCAAAGGAAGCCGGATGGGAAGAGCGTGGCTAGATATAAACTTCTGTTCAACAGGGCTTACCTTAAAGATCTAAAGAAAATACCCGCTAGAAGTCAACGACACATCCAAGAAACTCTCAAAGAGCTTTCTTTGAACCCAAGACCTGAGGGATATAAGAAATTGCATGGAAGTGCGAATCCTTCTTTATACAGAGTAAGATGCGGAGATTATCGAATTATATATACAATCGATGATAAAGTTTTGATTGTTCTCGTGATTGATATCGGCCATCGGAAGGCAATCTACAGAAGTCTTTGCTAATTCGCACCCTGATTCAACCTCTTGTATTCTTAAGCGTTATTCAACGGTCTCAAAGTTTTCTAGACGATCTTCGGCTTACCAAAAGTTGAAGTTTTGGTCATCAGCATCGCGGATCATTTCCTCATCTTCTTCACCTAGACTGTGCACTTTTCTTTTCTTCTTATGACAGTCCTCTTCAGAATCCTCTGTGCAGGGCTCTTCAGACTCAGAATTTTGAGTAAGTATGAATGATGGTTTAGGCTTTTTCTTTATGGGCTCTTCGATCCCCTCAATCTCCTTTTGAAGAGGCTTATCTTCGTGAATATGGGGAGGTGATGCTTTTCTTATGCCTTTTTGAGGCCCAGCTGCGATATGATCATAATAATCAAAACCCCAACCCTGTAAAACACCTTTTTTAAAGGTAAGAGGGGTCACATTCTGCCGAACAAGCCGCTCTTGGGCTAGGGCGGTAGGCTTGGTCACGTAGAACCAGACATAGTAGGCCTGCCCACCCTTCTCAATTGTCTGCTTTTTATGGGGGCAGTGCATAATTTTTAGAACATCTGTCTCTGTCATCCCTATCTCGATTCGAGCAAGGTTCCACACATTTTCCTGAGCCATAGACAGAGTCCCTGCCCCATCGTTGGCCATACACCCCGTTAGCAGTAGTAAAGAAAGACCTCTTATCATAGCTATACCCTTTTAAGGAGACACTGAACAACTCATTCGCCAGCTATTCGACCAAAATTCACCGAAAAAGCTAATTTTCGATCTGCAACAACTCACCCGAGTTTATTCCGATCTCCAAATTAATTTTTTCGGCGCTTTTGGCTCGAATCCCTGGCAAAGCAGTTATTCAGTGTCTCCTTAACCCTTCCATACTTGATGCTTTTGGGGCCTGTCAAGAGATATACCCAAGTAATCTCAAAACTTGGGTATACCCCTCGATACTTAAGGAACCACTGATCAATTGCTTTGCCGAAGATTTTCGATGATTTTTCGACAGATTTTGATTTTTTCGAACGAACTTAAACTTTTGTAAGTTAGTGAGTTCGAAAAAAGCGAAAGATGTCAAAAAGCGCGGAAAGATTCGGCAAATGAATTGATCAGTGGCTCCTTAAACTCATATTCTGTATATTCATCAGTGGATGGTGCTTCTATGTTGGAATTGAGCTTAAATAAAAAGAATAAAGTAAATCTCTCTGACTATAATTTTCAGAAAGATGTAGAAAATCGGTCCCGCATGGCCGATCTTTCATTTTTTGAATATGATGTTCTCCAAGAAATCTTTTTCAACTCTACGAAATTTTCTTTAAAAAAATTCGCTAGATCCCTTGAGACGGACGAAAAAGCCCTATCCCCTATCCTAGAAAAGCTATCTAAAGCCGGCCTGCTCTCTGTTGAAGGAGATCTCGTTCTCGTCGACAAAGAAATGCGGAAATTCTTTGAATTCCACATGAGGCGCTTGGAGCCCGATTTCAAATGCGATATGGAATACCTCCAGGGGATTTTACGCAAAGTACCCATTCATATCCTCCCCACTTGGTACGCAATTCCCCGGACATCAAATAATATTTTTGAGTCTATCGTTGAAAAACATCTTTTAACCCCCCAGCTGTTTCAGCGCTACCTAACCGACCTTAGCTTCTCAAATCCAGTCGCTCTTCAGGTAATGCAAGATGTTTTTGCAGCGCCAGATTTCCGAGTATCCTCCTCAGATATCATTACCAAGTACAATCTGTCTCGTTATGAATTCGAGGAGATCCTTCTTTCTCTCGAGTTTAGCTTTGTTTGCTGCGCAACGTACACGAAAGGCGATGATTTGTGGCTCGAGTGGGTAACCCCCTTCCATGAGTGGCATGAATACTTACGATTCCTTAAAACAACGAAAGTCCCCTCGATCCCCTCTAGCAAAGACATCCAGAGCTTCAAAAAAGGAGACTTCCCTTTTGCAAAGGATTTAAGCTCCCTATTGCAGTGCATAAAAAAAGAAGCTGCGCCTTCACCTGGGACCCAAGAGTATATCCAAAAGCTGCTGCTTATCGACCTTATCGAAAAAAAGGGAAAAAAGTTCCTGATTCTAGAAGCTGCGAATAGCTTTCTTGAGCTCAGTGCTGAAAAACAAGCAATTTATCTATACAGACACCCACTAAATCATGTCCAAAACACCTGCTTCCCACAAGAGCTTGCAACTGAAAAAAATATCAGAGAGGTTGAAAAATCGCTTAGACGCGTAATTGGTGCTGGCTGGGTCTTTTTCAGTGAATTCTTGGAAGGTGCGATCGTTTGTTTTAATGATCTGCATTCAGTTTGCTTAACAAAAGTCGGTAAAAGCTGGAAGTACGATCTTCCCTCCCACTCAGAAAAAGAGAACCTTTTCATAAAACTCGTCATTTTCGAGTGGCTTTTTGAAGCGGGAATCGTAGATAAGGGAACGTGTGAGGGAAAAGATTGCTTTGCCGTAACCCCATTTGGTTGCTCCCTCTTTGAAGAGTGAGATAATATAAGTGTTTGATCAAACGTTTGCACTAGCAGATGTGCCAAAAGTCTTTATTTTGGCCTTTTTAGAGATCGCTCTATCTGCGGACAATGCGATTGTTCTCGGCATATTCACCTCCCGCCTCCCCCAAAAATTAAGAGCCAAAGCCCTCTACATCGGATCGATGTCAGCCTTCTTTATTCGGGCTGTTGCCCTGATATTTTTGAGTCTCATTATTCGATATCGCTTTGTCCAAATTCTTGGAGCAGCCTATCTTCTGTTCCTTTCTGCCCGTTACTTTTGGAATCGAAAAAAACTCGTCCCTTCTCTTAAGAACCCCCATGAGAAGCTTTGGAAAGTCATCGTTTTGATCGAGGTCTTTGACGTCATTTTTGCTATCGACTCGATCCTTGCGGGTGTTGCCTTTATTAGCTCATCTGACCCACGAGTTTTTGCATCAAAGATGTGGATTGTCTATGTGGGAGGGATGATCGGTCTTCTTGGCATTCGCTACGCAGGACATCTCTTTGGCTCGATCATCTCCAAGTTTCCAAATATGGAACGAGCTGCGCATTTAATGATTGGTTGGATTGCAATCAAGCTTGTCTACGAGCTATTCCCCCATCCAGAGATATTTGAGTTCTTTTTCTGGGGGATTTTGTTTATCCTGTTCCTTTTTGGATTTATGAAGAAGAAGAAGGCTCATGGCTAAAGATCTCGTCTCTAATCGCAAAGCAAGGCACGACTACGAAATTTTAGAAACCTTTGAGGCGGGACTGGTCTTACTTGGAACTGAAATCAAGTCACTGAGAAATCATGGAGGAGGCCTGCAAGATTCCTTCGTCGATGTGAGGGGCCCTGAGTTCCTTCTCATGAACGCTAGCATTGCCCCCTACGCCTTTGGCAACCTCTTCAATCACGAGGAAAAGCGGCCCCGAAAACTCCTCATGCACAAAAAAGAGATGGAGAAAATCCGAAATACTGTCATTCAAAAAGGCTTGGCCCTCATTCCCCTGGCTATTTATCTGAACAAAAAAGGGATTGCAAAGCTAAAGATCGCAATCGCCCGAGGGAAAAAAACCTACGACAAACGAGCTGCTATTAAAAAAAGAGAAGATGAGCGCTCCATGCAGAGAGAGAGCTAGAAACACTCCCTAATCTCAAGCCCTATTGATTTTGGGTTCTCTTTTGTGGTATACACTCAAAGATAACCGGAGCGTCTAATTCATGAAAATTGTCATCCTAAGAACTGCTCTTGCCGAGATCATCGGAAAGATTCAGAGCATTATCTCAAGTAAACCCTCCTCCCCCATTTTGGGCACTGTCCTTCTTGAAGCGGTTGATGACCAACTCATTGTAACAGCAACTGATTTGTCCGTGAGCTTGCGATGCTATACATCAGCGACAATTGTCGAAGAAGGCTCCATTGCCCTTCCTGCAAGAAGATTCTTCCAGCTCATCCGCGAACTTACAGCGCCGCAGATCAAAATCAGTGCAGATACAAGTGAGAGCGCAGAAATTACAACAGGCACCTCCATATTTAAAATTCATGGGATGAATAAAGCCGAATTCCCTCAAGTCCCGGATCTTTCTGGGACTCCTGAATTTGTAATTCCCCAAAAACAACTGAAGGAAATGCTCACAAAAACTGCGTTTTGTGCAGCAAGAGAAGATAGTAGATACACGCTCAATGGCATCCAACTTCAAATTACCAATCAACAAGCCACATTCATTGGAACAGATGGCAAAAGGCTTGCAAAAGCGGTCTCTCCTGTGAGTATCGATCCTACGATTCAAGGAAGCTATGTGATCCCCTTAAAAGCAGTTGATGAGATGGGCAAACTCCTTGAAGAAAGCGATAATCCCGTTTCTCTAAGCATGTCCCAAGACAAGGTCTCACTTGAAAGTGGGACGACAACCTTGACAGCCAAGCTTTTAGCAGGCCAATATCCTGATGTGGAACGGGTCATCCCCTCAAAATCAACGCAGCAATTTTCAATCCACCGCGAGGAACTCCTCTCTTTATTGAAGCAGGTTTCTCTTTTTACTTCGGAAACGACACATTCCGTTCGATTTAGTTTTGAAACAGGCCAGCTACACCTTTCTGTTGCAAGTGCAGAGGTTGGAGAAGGAAGAGTCAGCATGCCTGTCGACTTTGTCGGAGAAAGACTCGATGTTGCATTCAACCCCTACTTCTTCATCGATATTTTACGCCATAGTAAAGACGAAACGGTTCGTTTTGGATTAATCGATTCTCATAATCCAGGAATTATAACAGACTCGTCAACAGCCCTTTTTGTGATTATGCCAATGCGTCTCAATGGAGCAACAGAGCCTAGTGAAGAAACAGCCTCTGTTCCTTAAACACATTTACCTACAAAATTTTCGCAATTATGAAGAGGCCTCCTTTTCTTTTGGGCCCCATCTAAACGTTATTTTTGGCGATAATGCTCAAGGAAAATCAAGCCTTCTCGAAGCCATTTCTCTCATCTCCACGGGGAGATCCTTCAGAACGCAAGTCCTATCCGAGCTCATCCACTATGAAAAGCCTCACTTTTATCTAGAAGCCGAAATTATCCGAGATGGTGTCCCACAAAACATCAAACTTTCCTTCGACGGCAAGACAAAAAAGCTTTTTCTAAACGCGAGTGAATTTTCAACATTCTCTCCTCTTCTGGGATCCTTCCCTTCTGTCTTTTCTCTTCCAAGTGACCGAGGCCTCATTACAGACGCCCCATCCGTTCGTAGGCGCTTTTTAAACCTCCATCTTGCGCAAAGCGACCCGCTGTATGTTCACCATCTTGCCAGATTTTGGCGTGCGATGAAGCAGCGCAACTGCCTTCTAAAAGCGAAAAAAATGGATTCTTTAGATTGCTGGGAAAGCGAGATGGCCCTTTCTGCTCAATACATTTCTCATGCAAGAAAGACATTTTTGACGCAGCTAGAGAACCCTTTAAAAATGAAGGGAAAAAGTCTCTCTGGAAAAAATGAGATCATGAAAACGTCTCTTCTCTCTACATATCCGCCAGATGCAAAAACGTACGAGAAACAGCTCCACAACATGCGAAAAAGGGAAAAGGAAATGGGAGTCACTCTCCAAGGCCCCCACCGCGATGATCTTGCGTTTTTGATCGATAATAAAATAGCAAAAAACTATGCAAGCGAAGGGCAAAAGAAAACGATGATCACTGCGCTGCGCTTAAGTCAATGGAAGCACCTATCGAATCAAATAGAGGATTTGCCTTTCTTTGCCATTGATGATTTTGAAGGAATGTTGGACACAAACAGACAAAAATACCTAAGTACATTTCTCTCCTCAATGGGACAAGTCTTTCTCACAACTCCCATAGATCCAAAAAAATTACCCTTAGATGCAAACTCTTCAAGCAAACATTTAAGAATTTCCTCGCAGCAAAAATAGTCGATTCGCTATAAAGTGCCCTTCAAAGAGGTTCCCCCCATGCAAGACATTCCATATGTAGAAAACTACGCTCCATCACCCGTTGCATCTCTTATCGCAACGATGATCAAATTCCCTGTAGAGGACAAATCCCCGGCTTACGCGGATCTTGTTTGTACGCAGCAAGATCAAGCAAACATTTACGAAATCATTACACAACTGGCCGACAATGGAAAGATTTCCCTTCTTTTCAAGAAGGGCTACATAGAAGATCTAGGGGATCAAATTCAACATGTCCATCCTTTAAAATTTCTTTCCACAATTGTCATACACCCACACTTGAATTCGTGCTTGTATGAGGTCTTCGACGATTACTTTAAGCGAAATGGGTTTATGAATGGAATCGGGCCGCGCCTAACAAAAGAAGCTGAAAAGGGGAAACTAAATCAGTATATCGCAGATTTCGCAGGAGAAGTTAAGATTCCCCAAGACCGCTTGATGAAGTTTTTCAAAAATCAAGACTGGGAAGGCCTCGTGCGGTTTTTCATCGATTAAGGAGACACTGAATAACTGCTTTGCCAGGGATTCGCGCCAAAAACACCGAAAAAGTTAATTTGGAGATCGGAATAAACTAGGGTTAGTTATTGTAGAAAAGAAAATTAACTTTTTCGGTGAATTTTGGCCGAATAGCTGGCAAATGAGTTGTTCAGTGTCTCCTTAAACACCCTCTAAAATCTCGTAGGCTCGCTTTGAGAACGTTTCAGGGGTTACAATCTTAGCCCCTTCCAGCTTGAGAAGATATAAGGCACTCTCAGATTCCCAGAGAGGGATCCCTTTTAAAAGCTCTTCTAAGCTAAGTTCTTTGTGGCGTCTCTTTGCTTCAGAATGAATCCAAATCTCTCCTGTACTCACAGCCATTAGTTCCATTGCGGTTCCTCCTCCAGAGCGAGAGCAAGTAATCAGGCTCCGGTGAAAAAGAGGAGCAATGACTTGATCTGTTTGAAAGGAAAAGGGAATCACAGAAAGAAATGAGGGAAGCGGGGCTTCATGAATTAAAAGATGAACGACCTTGGAAAATAGGCTGTTTTTCTTCCCTTCTGTGTGGTTCGCACAGAAAACAAAGAGAAGAAGAGGGGCTGAATATGGCTTTAACTTCCGGGATAAGGCAATGAAGTTCTTCACATAATTCAGTGTCGCAGATCTTGCTGGTTGAGAACCGAGAAGAACGCTGATTACACGCGCCTCTTTGGGAATATGAATCTCTATTTCATCGTCTTGAATGTGTGTTTGCGCACCGCCTCTATCAAGAGCTTGGCACATTAAGGTTTTCTCCTCGGGGGTTTTTGTCTTAAAAACAAGAGACAGATCACTTGAAATGCGCGGTTTATCCTGCAAGGCTTTGAAAGGAAGCCTTACATGTACATCTTCGTAATGAATTTCCGATTCACAAAGACCGCAGTGCTTTTGCCAAAACTCCCTCGAGGTTTGTCCCTCTTCTAGGAGAGGAGAAATCGTTCTTACCTTGAGGTGTTTTTTGTCCTTTTTTGAAAGCCCTTTAATCGGTCGAAAAAAATGAGTCGCCTTCTTTGTCGGAAGATCCACTACTATCTTTTCCAAAATCACGTGTTTAGATCTTTTCCAATTAAAAAGGCGAATCGCCTTTACGATGGCCGAGGTAGAGGTTGTTTGTGTATCAATAACGCGATCAATACCCTCTTTGAAGAGAAGGGACAACGTGTGAAAAAACACACTCGGCCATGTGATATAATCAAACAGCCTGTGAAAACTTGCAAAGAACTTCTGAGAGCGGACATCTCCCTTCTTTTGCGCGCGATTCCACGTCTCAATGGAAAAATTTCCAAGCCATCTCCACACCCAATCTTTAAGCACATCTCTTTGAATTGTCTTTACATGAGGATCCTGAGCAAGTAAATGCTGCTTTTGAGCTGCAGCTGCCTGTAAAAGCCCACCTCCTGCAGACGATGTAATAATCAGAAATTTCTCTCTATGCACCAATGAATCCGCTCATAACTAAAAAGGTAACGAGTCTATATCCCGAATTGATAAGAAACAACTTGAAAGGCGTTTTGCACCAGATGTGGGAAGAGAACTCAATTGTAGCCACAAAACCGAGCCAAAGTAAGAATCCAACAAACATGCCGTCTGTTACAGATGTAACGCGAAGATGAGCTCCAAAAAACGACAGGAAATATGCAATCATTAGGGAAGTTAAAAGCATACAAACAAGAGTCTTCACATCCATCCCTCTTTGTTTGTGTTTAGATAGTTTTGTCCAAAGAGGACCAAAGATCCATTTCGAATACCAGACAAAACCAATGACCATATTTAAAATAGCAGCAAGTATGATGACTAACCAATCGATGTATACGTATTCCATTTGCCAATCCTCTTTTGCCGAAAGGCCCATAATTTCGCTTTTGCTACAATTTCGTCAAGAATCCTGTCCAATCAAAAGAAGATAAAATCTCCCAAGCTGACTTTCTCTTCGAATATTTCATGAAAAAATTTGACAAAATCTTCACAGAACGGGTAATTTAGACACTTCATTTAAGAAACAAACAAACAAAAGGAAGGAATTATGACTACACCAGTAGACGGTTCTCAAGATAACGGGTGGATTGAAAGCATGACATCTTCAGGAAAATCTGCAATGGACGCTGTAAGTTCTGCTGCAGGAACCTGCTACAAAGCGGTTGCAGATGGAGTGAGTGGTATTTTTGAAGGAGCTTCTTCAGTTACACAAAAAAGTTTCTCTTTTATGGTATCTACATATAAAGAAAACCCAAGAATTTCACAAGCAGCTCTTGGTACGATTGCTCTTGTTGGCGCTGCGTATGCTCTCCGTGGATATGCTCCAGATAGCTTGAAAAGCATGTTCTCTGGGACTTCAAACACTGGAACAACGAATTCCTAAGCAAACACTTAGAATGTATCCCCTTTCTCTTGTCAAGAAGGGGGAAACTTTTTTCTCTAGTTTTCCCTACTGATTTTAGAATTTAGGCCCCCTTAGAATAAGGAGGCCATTAGACGGCTTACTTCTTAACGTAGGCTTTGGTGATTTGAACTGGATCGAGGGGCTTGTCATTGCTCCCTGTTTTTACGGCATCCATTTTCTTTACAATATCATTTCCTTGAGTAACCTGACCAAAGATGGTATGTTTCATATTCAACCATGGAGTTGCGGCTGTTGTAATGAAAAACTGACTTCCGTTTGTATTTGGCCCGCTGTTTGCCATAGCAAGAATCCCTGGTTTATCAAACTTCACTGAAGAATTGAACTCATCTGCGAAAGGCTTGTCCCAGAAGGACACTCCTCCTCTTCCATCCCCGCCAGGATCTCCCCCTTGAATCATGAAATTTTTGATGATTCTATGAAAGATCAAGCCATCATAGTATTGCTTGTTGATCAAGCCCACAAAATTCTCACATGTCTTGGGAGCTATTTCTGGCATCAAGGTGATTTCGACCGTCCCTAAATTAGTCTCCAATACAACAACCGTATCTTTCACAGGATTCTCCTTTGTTTCTGCATTCATCGATACACAAGGAAATAAAGCGGCGATAATTAGAAAAATCGCCCTTCTTAACAAAGACATATATACCTCATTTTTCTTGTCCTAAAAAGTTCCCCCATGATGGGAGAAGCCTTAATTTCTTCCCAGATAATTTTTTTAGAATTTTTCTTTTAAAACATGTATGCTGATGCATACATGGAAATCGTAATTCTCATTGTTCTTTTTGGTCTCATCTTCGACTACACAAATGGATTTCATGATGCGGCTAATGTTGTTTCCACTGTCATCGCGACAAAGGCTTTGAAGCCGATTGTGGCTATTTTGCTCGCGGCTCTCCTTAACTTTGTAGGAGCCACCCAAATTAGTGGGGTTGCCGAGACCATCGCAACGGGGCTTGTTGATCCCGTCGACGCAACACAAGTCGTTGTTCTGTGTGCAGTTCTTGGGGCTATCGCTTGGAATTTAATGACTTGGTACTACGGGATTCCAAGCAGCTCTTCTTACGCTCTCATTGGCGGCTTAGTTGGGGCTTCTTTAGTCAATAAAGGAACTTCCTCTATTATCTGGAATGGAATCATAGGAAAGGTGCTTATTCCGATGGTTCTCTCCCCTCTGATCGGGTTTGTGATTGCCCTCTTCTTTATGAAGATCCTTTTTTATTATTTAAGCAAAAACCCATCGGCAAAAGACAAGAAACTGTTTCTCCACTTGCAGATAGGATCCGCTTGCTTGGTTGCTTTAGCGCATGGCTTAAACGATGCGCAAAAGAGCATGGGCCTAATTACTCTCGGGCTTTTTACTGGGGGTTATATCGCGCATCTCACAATCCCCTTCTGGGTGATCCTTTCTTGCGCGATTGTTATGGGGCTTGGAACTGCATCCGGAGGCTTTCGCATTATTAAGACAATGGGCTTTTCGATTACAAAAATTAACTCGGTTCAGGGATTTGCTGCAGAGGCTTCAGCAGCTATCGTAATCTTGGTTGCAAGCTTTTTTGGAATGCCTATCAGTTCAACGCAAGTAATCACCGGAGGCATTACAGGGGTTGGTACTGCGAAAGGAAAAAAGGCTGTGCGATGGAATGTTCCAAAGAAGTTAGTTACTGCGTGGATTTTTACTCTACCAGGTGCTGGTGCAATTGGCGCTCTTGCCTATCTTATCGCAGATCTAGTAAACTGATTACTTCTTCTTGAATCCGTTTAACATTCTTTTGGTGAAGCGATTCATACCGATTTGCAATCTCTGTCTTTGTGGACTCTGGCAAATCGGAGCGCTTCAAAAGCCGTCCACATACTTCGATCCCCTCCTCAAATCTACCTGTCTGTTCTGCACAAAGCGCAAGTTGCGTAAGAAGTCCATAGTCGTAAACCCACTTTTCGATCCACATGCAGTCCGTAATATCAGCTGGAAGCTTGAGAGCCAAGCGAAGGATTTCATAGCCTTTTTCATATTCACTTCTTTGGCAAAGGAGAACGGAGAGATAATATAAAGGCTCCGCTCTATGCGGTCTATAGAGATACGTCTTAAAAAGACTTTCTTCCACGACCTTAGAATCAAATCCAAGGATCCCCTCAAGAAGCCCTGCTGTAATCATTGAGTTGAAAACTTCCTCTTGATTTCCCTGCATTTGAGCTCGTTTTTTAAAGGCCTCCAGAGCCAGTTCAGGTTGATTTGCAACGAGATAAGATCTTGCAAGATAGAAGAAATTCCTCGAATTTTCCTTGTTTTTTTCAATTTCCGCTTTGAGAATCTCAATATCTTTTAAAGCTGTCTCTGGGTCCTTAGCTCTTGCTCCATCATGAAGATAGATGTATTTAACACCTTGAAGAGCGTCCCCTGTACATGATGTTTTGCAAAAAAGCTCCTCATGAATCGCCCCTTCCCAAAACCAGTCTAAGTCAGCCTTTACAAGACGCTGAAACCATGTCTCATTGTCCTGAACACACGAAAGGATTGAGTAAAAATCACTTGTGAGAGCAGGTCTTTTAAAACCCTCTGAAAAAACGAGAATATCATCGGCATCCATGAAGAGAACGTAGTCTGCTTTGCTTTTTGCAAGCTCAAGAGCTTCCTGACGATTGTGCCCAAAATTTACCCAAGGAAGCTCTACGAGTGTTCCTGGAATGTTTTTAAGATACTCTTTAATGATCTCTTGCGTCCCATCTGTCGATCCAGTATCCACAATTGCCCATGTATCAATAAGAGGAAGAGCAGATTCTAGACAGCGTTTGATAACCTCCTTTTCATTTTTCACAATCATGTTTAAGCAGATTGTTTTTTTAGGCGGCGCCAAAGCAAGCAAAGAAGAGGAAAAAAATAAAAAAAGCACCAAGTATCGCATGAAATTTACTCCCCTTTTGCTTTGCTTGGAGACGCTGAGCTCCCAGCTAAGATTCCCCCATCGATATTGAGTTCTGTTCCTGTAATGTACTTTGCCTCATCCGAGGCGAGAAAAACAACTCCATAGGACACATCTTCAACAGACCCAATTCGGCGCATGGGGATATCTTCAGCCATCTTCGCAAGATTCTTTTCCCGCTCTTTTCCTGTCCCTAACATTGGATCCCACATTGGCGTTAAAATGGCCGCTGGATGAACTGAATTACATCGAATTTCATAGCCTTGCTGACAGCAGTAAAGAGCAACAGACTTTGTATGATTGCGCGTCGACGCTTTGCTCGATGCATACGCCGCAGCGCCAGGAATCCCTACAACTCCAGATCGAGAAGAGATATTTACAATGGATCCCCCCCTCTCTTTCATCATTCCAATTGCTTTTTTACAGCCAAGAAAAACGCTATCAGCGTTGATCTCATGCACTTTTCTCCAGCTCTCTAAAGACGCATGTTCGGGATCCTGAGGACCAAACCCTTCTTCCAAGCCAATAATTCCTGCATTGTTTACGAGAATATCGAGATGCCCTTTTTCCTTTGCAATGAATGCGAGGGCTCTGTCCCACTCACTTTCTTTCTCCACCGAAAGATGCAAATACTGACTATGAGAACCAATGGACTTCGCCAGGTTTCCCCCAATTTCGTCATGGATATCCGAGAGAAAAACAAAGGCGCCCTCATCTACAAACATCCTTGCAATCCCTTCACCGATTCCTTGTGCAGAACCGGTGATGAGAGCCACTTTTCCTTTTAATCTTCCAGACATGAGCTCAAGGTAAACTTAGACAGGTAATTCTTGCAAGCTCTCCTTGCACTCTTTGTCAACAATGGAAACAACGCTGATATCAGACCAAACATTCAACGCGGTCTCTTCCATGTCGATCAAGGCATAAAACGGCAAGATAAGCCCCATCATTGTTAATGGGACGTCCATTCCGATTAAAAGGGCAGAGCTTAAGAAAAAGCATCCCATCGGAACTCCAGCATTTCCAACAGCTGCAAGTACAGACATGAAAACCCAAAACGCTAAATCCAAGGGAGAAAATATGTGACCATTTGCTCCAGCGACAAAGAGAACGGTCGTCAAAATAAACGCCGCACATCCATTCATGTTGATGACTGTGCAAAGGGGTAGCGAAAAGCCAGCTACCTTCGGATCCATTCCAAGTTCCTCTTTTGCTGCCTTTAGACCAACGGGAAGTGCTGCGTTTGATGACTTTGTGAAAAAGGCGACAAGAAGGGCTTTACTTGCCCCTTTTGCAATCCTCCAAGGAGAGAGTCCCCTTGCTTTCAAAAGAAGGGGGATCACAATAAGTCCCTGGATAATGTTTGCAAAAACAACAACTCCCAAATAAGCCCAGAGCCCGCTTACCTCAGCACTCTTCTCTTGAAGCTCTCGGGTCAAAATTGTTGTAAACGCCCAAACAGCAATCGGCATCCCGTAAACAACGAGCTGCGCTACTTTCAAAAAGAGCTGGAAAAGGGCCGAAAACCCTTTTTGAAGAGTTTTACGATGATCCTCTGGAAGGAAGTGCGCCGTAATTCCAAATAAGAACCCAAGAAATGCAACAGAGATAACCTTGTTGTCCAAAAACGCCTGAAAAATATTCGATGGGACAATGTCCACTAAAAAATCGATATATGAGTGAGATGCAGTTGCTTGAAAAGTTCCCGCGCCTTTTTGGACAAACGAGACAGGATCAAAGACCAAAAAGCAACCAAGCGCTACAAGAGCTGCCAAGACAGTGGTCAAAAGAGTGTAAAAAAGAAGTCTTCGTGTGAGACGTTTGACTTGATCAAGTCCCCCCATGCTGATAAGGGTAGAGAAGATGGCGAGCATGACAATCGGCGCTGCGATCATCGAGAGATAGTTGATAAACAGTTTAGAGATTACCTCAGCTCCTTTTACAAGGATTGCTTGATTCGAAACTCCAGCTACTATCCCAAGGAGAATCGCACCCAGTAAAACGAGGTAAGAACGTGCATATTTTTTCATAAGGCCTTGATTTTAAAATGGTTAAAAAATTAACAGAAAAGGTTATACGTGTGTAGAGAGATTCGTACAACAACAGCAACAGAAGAAAAGGGATCGTTTAAGCTTAAACATGATCCGGATTGTAATCTAGATAAGAAAAACTAATCAAGGGCATAATCCCGTATTTCTAAAGAAGTTAGAGAGGCTCCTATGTTTCAAGTCCCCCCACGATTAAAACCCCAGGATAAAATAGCTATCGTCTCCCCTTCTTCGGGGATGGCTTTTCTTTTTCCTTGGGTATATGAACAGGGTCTCGACCAATTAAAAAAAGTGTTTCATCTGGAACCTATTGAGTTTCCTTCTGCGAGAAAAAGCCCTGAGTTTCTTTCTCAAAATCCAGAAGCTCGTGCCGAGGATATTAATAAGGCATTCGCAGATCCAACAATCAAAGCGATTATCGCAACTATTGGTGGAGACGACCAAATTCGAGTTCTCCCCTATTTGAATAAGGAAGTGATTTCTAAAAACCCGAAGATTTTCATGGGATATAGTGATGCTACAAACCTTCATTTATTCTTATGGGATCTAGGAATTATTTCTTACTATGGAGGGGCCCTAATGACCCAGTTTGCCATGAGTGGAGGGATGCACGATTTTACAGTCCAGTCCATCCGAAAAGCGCTTTTTGAGCCGTCTATTGGGGAAGTTAAGCCAGCCCCTGCATATACTGATGTAGATCTGGAATGGGCAGACAAGCAAAATCTGACGAAAAAGCGTCCCATGTATCCAAGCAAGGGATGGGTATGGCACAGGAAGAGCGACAAAGTCATCGAGGGAAGGCTCTGGGGCGGATGTCTTGAGATTTTGGATGCGCATCTTAACCGTAGACAATACTTACCAGAGCTTAAGAGTTTGGAACAGTCTGTTCTCTTTTTAGAAACATCAGAGGAAATGCCATCGGATGCATTTGTATATCGTTTCATTGCAAAGCTTGGAGAGCTAAAAATCCTCAATAAACTTCAGGCAATTCTCATGGGATATCCAAAGACTCAATTCTGTGGAAAACTAGCCCCTGGAGGGAGAGAAGCTTTTGCCCATGCACAGCAAGAAGCTGTAAAAAAAGCTCTCCAGGATTATGAAATCCTCATCCCTGTCATCTTTAACATGAATTTCGGACATACAGATCCCCAAACCATTGTCCCGAGTGGGGGAAACGTGAAAATTGACTGCAAAACACAGAGTCTTTTTTTCGACTGAGAAAATAACCGATCATCCTCTTCCTGCGCACAAAAATCGTCCAAAAAGCTAAGATAGTCTTATGATTTGGGATGTTTTGGTTATCGGCGGGGGCGCCGCTGGTTTTTTTGCGGCGCTTTCTGCTAAAATGGCGTTTCCTCAGACAAAGGTGGCAATCTTAGAGAAGTCGGCTGTGCTTTTATCTAAAGTACGCATCTCTGGTGGTGGGCGTTGCAATGTAACAAACGCCTGTTTTGATCCAATACTCCTATCTAAAAACTATCCCAGAGGAGAAAAGGAGCTCCTTGGTCCTTTTCACGCCTTTCAGCCAAGAGATACGATGGAGTGGTTTCAAACAAGAGGCGTGGATCTAAAAATCGAAGCAGATGGAAGAGTCTTTCCAGTAAGCAACAACTCAGAAACAATCATTCAGTGTCTTGTAGAGGAAGCGAAAAAGCTTGGGGTGGAGATTTTTCTAAAGCAACGCATTGAAGCGATTGAAAAAAAACCCGAAGGATTTGTCATTCATAGAATGCTCGCAAAAAAAGTGATTTTAGCAACGGGAAGCTCTAAAGATGGCCATACTTGGGCACAGGCACTTGGACATTCAATTGTTCCCGGAGTCCCCTCTCTTTTCACATTCAATGTGCCTTCATCCCCGTTACTAGAGCTAAGTGGCAGATCTTTTGAAAAAGTAAAAATCTCAATTTGTGACACAGCCTTTTCACAAGAAGGCCCTCTATTACTTACTCATTTTGGCTTTAGCGGCCCAGCTGCTTTAAAACTCTCTGCGTGGTCGGCAAGATACCTATTTGAAAAAAACTATCAAGTAAAACTGAAGATTGACTGGTTACCTGAAAAGGCCTCCACCTACCAGGAGCTTGTCTTATTGAAACAAAAGTCCCCCAATCGGACGCTTTTGGCAGAAAACCCATTTCATTTCCCAAAAAAATTCTGGAAGGTATTTTTAAGACACGACAAGTTGTTAAACGATCTATCACTAAAAGAATTAGAGCATTTGAGTGAACGTCTTCATGCAAGTATTTATCAGGTGGAAGGAAAGACGACAAACAAGGAAGAGTTTGTCACATGTGGAGGCGTTTGCTTGAAAGAAGTCCATTTTAAAAAAATGGAGAGCAAGCTTTGTCCCGGTCTTTTTTTTGCAGGAGAAATTTTGGATATTGATGGAGTAACCGGTGGATTTAACTTTCAAAACGCCTGGACAACAGGTTTTATTGCGGGCTCTGCAGGATAACGAGCCTTTCTCGAAATCTCTGTTGCATCTTCTCAATTTCCATCTTAGGATTCTTCCTGACCTCTTCGCTAAACCCCAGCCTTCCCACATCCATAAGGATAATCTGATCGTTTACAAAACCATAATTGCGATCAAAAATGCGACCTTGTCCTAAATCTCTAAACCCTTTTTTGGCGCGTCTTTCTAAAAAAGCGTCCATTGTGACTAGCAGTTTCTCTTGATCTACGTTTTTTATGATCTCAAAAAGAGGCTGGGCTCTTTTTTGCAAAACAAAAGAAGCTCTTGCTAAATCAAGTGTCCACTTTTTCCCCTCCCAATCTTTGATAAAACATTGGGAAGGATCTTCTGTTGCAGTTAGGTGCATCGCAATCAATCCAGTTTCCTCTTTTAAGCCATCAAATGCCCTGACATAACACTGAAATGTAGCAACTAGATTACTTTGTTTTTTTTGCCGTCTTCGCAACTCTTTTTTTTGGTAGTAAGAAGAAATTAAGTTCAGTGGCGAGCCTACATGGTATTTTTTCTTCCCCTCTATTTTTTCCTTCAAAAATAGTTTTAATACGGTTGTGTGATCCTCACTTTCAAAGGCAATGCTTTGCGATCCGTGACCGATATAAGAGAATGTCTGATTCGATAGATTTAGGCAGGGTGTACTCGCAAAATCGCCTTTTTGATCATAGACAACTTTATTGAGAGTAAATGCATCAGGATACCGCTCCTGAAAAATCCCTAGCGACTTCCAAATCCCTAGAAAAGAGCAGGCAACACCCAGGAAGAGAATCCTATATTTTATCGGCATATTCTCAAATATAGAGATTTTTTCAAAAAAGTCATATTGATTTTTTGAAGCCTTCATACAATCTTTGCTTTTAAATTTATCAGAAATAAGATACACTCTTCCTACTCATGCATAAATGCATGGGACCCACGGTGTATAAGTGGGATTTTTATAGATTTTAAGAGAGAGAGTTTCAAGTGGTAAAATCAAAAGGTAAAGTTAAGTTTTTCAACACTCAAAAGGGCTTCGGCTTCATCACACCTGAAGACGGTGGAAAGGACCTATTCGTCCATGCCAATAGTCTTGCTGGAGGCACACAGTCTCTAAACGAAGGACAAGACGTTGAATACGTTCAAGAAGAAGGCCGTAAAGGTCCAGAAGCTAGAGATGTTGTAGGCTTGTAGGAGCTTATCTTAAATGATAAGTGACTAGGGGTGATGGACAATCATTGCCTTCTACCTCAAATCAAAAAAAGGGCTGGGATATTTCCCAGCCTTTTTTTATGCTAAGGACTAATGGTGATGGAGGGAGTCGAACTCTATCACTCGAATATCATCATGCCCGCTGCAGATGGCGATGGACTTTCCCCGTATATACAATCGTTGATTAGTTGTATAAACCGGGGTCCCCGTACTTCAATTCCTCGAAGATTAAGATTTCCTAAGTTTCTATACTGCATGAGAGCTGCTAACTGAGGTCCTACGGTTGGACATTTTTCGCTAATTTTCGTAACTTTGCGCTTTAATTCTAGAAACTGTTCCATTCGCATCCCTAGAATGGAGATGCGCTCAACAGCTTTTGAGCGAAGATCCTTGTCACTGATTAGACCTTGGCTTGCTTTGTTTTGTGTGTCTGCCAACTCTTTTTCTTCCCACTCTACTGCTTGTTCAAGCTCATTTAAGCTTGCCATAAACACTCTCAGCTCTTGATTAACTTCTCTATAATATTGTACGGATTGATAACAGTACGTAACTGTTGATACCAAAGAGGCTCCGAAAAGTGTTGAATTCCACGAAATCTGTGAAAAAACCAATTCAGAGATATCCGTTAAAAAATTTGTTGTAGGCTCTATACTCATACAATCGCCCTCATTTATTTTTACATAAGAATACAAACGTTCGACATTTTAATCAAAACAAACATCTTCATATAGTTATAAAAATAATAATTTATTAAAACATAAGTTATAAGAATTGATCGTATAGGAGACTTCGCGCTTTTAGCAATTCCCGGGTTTGTCCGAACTCCTTAACTTATAGTAAGTTAGAACCGCTTCGGGGGAAATTGCCGAAAAAGCAATCAGAACGAAGACGCAAAAAAAGGCTGGGAGTATTTCCCAGCCTTTTTTATGCTAAAAGGGTGTTTAATAATTAGGAAACGCCCGCTTTTGAGGATTATTTTGGCTAACCGCATTCAATCCAATGAAAACCAAGCATGTACTTTTTCCATAAAGGTTGGATTCTCTCGAATTTCCATCTGAAGAGAGGAAACATGCTTGAACCAATAAGGAGCATAAAGCTTCTCCAAATTCCAAAATTTACTAGCGAATTCCTCTTTCTTCTTTTCAAGAAACTCTTCTGTAATCTCATCCCAATGAGACACCACCACAACAGGTAAATCCTCGTATAAAGGATTGAGGGTAGAACTCAAAACAATTGGATAGCATCCCATAAGGAGCGCTTCCCACGTACGATGGCAATCCTCCCCATTTCCCGGAGGGCTTACGACAAATACAGTATGGGAAAGATCTTCTAGATATTCCCCAAAGTTTCGATTTGTTGCAATCGTAACTGAAGAAAACGTTTCGAAATATTTATAGCAAGGCTCTCTTTTTTGCCTATTTGTGTGCAGCGCAAAGTTCATGTAAAGCAACTGATCCCGGCTCTCTCCTCGAGGAGGAGCTGCCTGTACTTTTGGATCTAAAACAGCCACCTGTCCATGATCCCATACCTGGTTTGCAAGCCCGATGGGAAGAGGAATCAGCCGTTTTGATGGGGCCCGGTCAATGTTTTGCACAAACCATGCTGAGATCTTTTCAGAATCGAGCATTTTTTCAAACTTTCCCGGCTGAGGATTATCCGTCCCAGCTTCGCAATTTGGGGTGATCAAAATGAATCGATTTTTGATTTTTGGTAAGTATTTATGAGCAAACCTCCGCAAACAATCATATTCGACAAAAATTGTATCTCCGAGTTTTACTTCTTTAGGATTAAACGTCTCCTTAGGGTTTTTAGATAATCGCCAATCTGCAGAATATCTCCATGTATCCCCAGATAAATAAGGGTAACTACTCTGACGCTCATTTGCAAAAATAGAGAGAGCAAAAACGATCAATAAGAGATGCTTCATAGATGATTCCTCCACAGTTTTCTTAAGGATGCAGGATATTTGAAGAAGTATTAGAGTTCATCTAAAAAGTTCGTAGAAATAAAAAAGCCGGGATTATTTCCCGGCCTTTTTGGTTTGGAGGTGGTTGGACGCGTTCAGAACTTTTGATTGGGGAAAATTCAATATTCTCTTCACTCATCTGCTCTAATCGAAATAATGTCGAAATAAGAGAACTTGTTCTTCAAGATTTTCCCGACTCAATTGTTCTGGTATGATATCAAAAATCTCTACCCACGTCTCAGAATGAACTGGAAAAAGGTGGAAATGGACGTGAGGGATGTCCTGAAGGCTGTGTTGAAAAATTGATCTGATCGCGGAGAGAAGTGATTCAGACTTTATCCGCAAATTTCACATTAACAGCGTACTAGCCACAGATTCGAGTTACTTCCCCATCAGCCACTTCCTTATCTTCCCAGAGAGCTATACTTTTTCCAACAGATAAATTGGACAATGCCAAATCTGTATCTAAAAATTTCACTGGAAGTTCATAATACTCTCCTAACTTCACTTCCTTGTCCCCGATCAACAATCGACAGTCATATGCCTTGCCATCAACCATTAAGGGGCATGCATAAAAGTTTGGCCCAAGAGAAGTCTTACGCTTCAAAGAAGTTTTTCGTCCTCCTTCTGCACTTGTTTTGAATCGCACTTTAACATAAATATCCGGTTCCATTTAAATCTCCTTATTTAGGGACTGCCATCCAGTTCACAACTTCAGGAATTAATCTTTCTAGTTGTTGATCAGGAATTACTCTTGCAGGAATACCTCCATCAACTAGGGTAGATGCTCCACCAAGATCTCCCTTAGGAATTTGTGTTCTGATTAGCGTATACGGAGGGGATCTCCGAATTTCTTTTGGACATTGTCAATCCTTTGAGATACATGCTAGTTCTTTAGCTAAAAGGAATAGCTCATCTCTTGAAAGAGAAAATTCTGGTCCTTCCTCCATTGCAACTAATTTGAGAACAAAACAATCTAATCCATCTTCTAGATCTATCCCGTGATCTGTATAAACTTTATAAGCCCACTTAGAAATTTCTTCAGGGGAACTTCCTGTTACAATCTTTGCCTTTAATTCTGATCCGAATCTTTTTTTTGTATAGATCATTACTATTTAACTCCCATTTCTCTACCTATAGGCGGATAATGTATTGATTCTAATATTTGCCCATTGAGCATCTTTGGGTGAACTCGAATAACTTGGCTTGAGTGGTCATAACTCTCCATCCAAGATCTTACCTTTCCACTACTTGGAACCCATTCTGTTACGTAAGAAGCTCCTTTGGTTAATCCTTGTTTAGACGCCGGTACTTCTAAGCTATAATAGCGAAATCTGCCGTCGGGGAGACTTCGTGTTCTTGCTGCCGTCCTCTGAGCTTTTTGTAACCCAGAGAACTTTGTTTTTAAGGATTGCGCAGAGTTAACATTCTGCACACTTTTAGGAAAATGATTCAAGCTAATGTTAGGAATAGAGGCAGCAGCACCTTGTCCTTCTAATGAGCTTCGTAACACTCCTCTAGCTGCAGTAGATGTTTTTGTTGCTCCGGAAAAAAGACCTCCTGGACCAAAAGGGATACCAACTTCGGTATAACCTATTCTGTTTTGATTGAAATCAGCTAGGTTTGTTCCAAAAAAACGATCTATGGCTAGTTTGTCATTTCGAGGTTTGTACAGTTGCGAGCTATATGTGGGACTGTGTTGCACGTACCTATCCAGATCTGATCGAATGGGTTCTACGAACTTATCATATACCTCATGGCATGCCATTGAAGCTAGATTCCTTCCAAGATCCAAGGATTGAGTTCCAATGTGTTTGGTGTTTTCAAGTGAATTTTCCCCAAAATTACAGCTCGGCGCTGAGATCAGAAAAAGACCGTATTCATCGATGTGGATCAGGGAATTATTATGAACAAATGCATACAAATTCATCCCATCAGTAAACCCTGAAGGGTCTGGGGTATGCCAACGACCAAATTCAGGAGCATAGTATCGCCTTCCATAGTAGACCAGTCCTGTTTCATCTGTTCGTTTTGAAGAAAACCTCCAAGGAGAAAGGACCGACCCCTCTCTTTTTCCTTACTTAAGCTCTCTATCTGCAAAAATATTCATTCCTTCAGACATGAACTCAGGAAGTTTTGGGTGGAATGGATCTAATTGCTTCCTGAATTCAGGATGTTCCAGGTATAGCTGCGCCATTGCTTTATAAACTTCTTGAGTTGCGTTTTGAATCTGATCTGTAAATGCATGATGTTTTTGGATAATGCTCTGAACTTCAGAAGAACCAGGCTCTACCTCTTTTTCCATGCAATGAACCAGCTCTTTAAGAATGGTATGTGCCTTATCCTCAAGATTTTGATAATACACTTTACCTCTTTTCTCAACGTCCTCAGTATTATTAGTCGGATTTCGCACACTTCTGAACACAATTTCTTCTGCAGAAGAATAGGAAGAACCTTCTTTTGCTTTTTTCAGTAAGCTGATGTTGAAACCATCAAAAATTTCTTGATCTTTCATTTTCTTTTTTCCTTTTAAATGTTTGATTGTTTTGTCTATGGTCTTAAGCAGTAGTCCAATTTTCTCCCATTCTTGGTTCAAAGATTTTCTGTGTGAATAAAGAGCTGAAAGTTGATCAAATTCATCTCTTCCCACAACCTTCTTGATTTGCTTTATCGTAAAGCCCAGCTCTTTGAAAAAAAGAATTTGTTGCAATTGGAGCAGTTCTTTTTCTTCGTAGTACCGGTATCCATTAGAACCATAGTAGGCGGGTTTAAGCAACCCCTCCTCTTCATAATAATGAAGCGTCCTAACTGTTACTCCGGAAAGTTCACTTAAATTTTTAACCGTATAAGCCATGGACCTTTCATCCTTGTAATATCCCTATGATTTTAAAGGATGCTTCGCATTATACACAATGACGTATACGTAAGGGTCAATAGGTTTTCTAAAAAATGAAAATCTGATTTCAATAGACTGAATTAGTACGTGCACGTATAATATCGAATATGTGAACACAAAATCGAGGAGAATTTATGTTTAACCCTACTTTAGGATTTACGTTGTTGTTTGTGAACAACCCCCAGAAGAGCAGTCTCTTTTATCAAGAAATCTTTAACTTAAAACCAATCGAGGAGTCCCCCACATTTGTCATGTTTGCCTTGAAAAATGGTGTCATGCTTGGGTTATGGTCTAAGTATACCGCGGAACCTCGTGTAGATGCACCGGCTGGAGCGCTCGAAATATGTTTCCCCACAGAAAACGTAGATGCGCTTTATGAAGAATGGGGAAAAAAGCACTTAACCATTGCGCAAAAAACCACTGATATGGATTTCGGACGTACTTTTGTCATCCTTGATCCCGATGGACACAGAATTAGAGTGTATAAACTCCACGAGGATAAATAATGGCACGATATTGGATAGGAGTTGCATCTAAAGAGCATGTGCAAAGAGGAGTAACAGGGGGATTTGCTCAAGTCTGTCATGGGAAAGCTGGTCCCTTGAATCGAATGAAAGAGGGTGATTGGATTATCTATTATTCCCCAACTATCAAATTTGGACAAAAGGATCCCTACCAATCTTTCACAGCAATAGGAAAAATCAAAAGCGGTGATTCATATCCATTTGCTATGAGTGAAGAGTTTGTCCCTTGGCGACGCGATGTTGCTTTTGTTAAATCAAAAGAGATTCCTACTCAACAACTTTTAGAGGCGTTATCCTTCATAAAAGATAAGAAAAAATGGGGGTTCCCTTTTAGGAGAGGGTGTTTTGAAATTCCAAAAGCAGACTTTCAAGTCATTGCTGAATCAATGGGAATTTACACATCATGAAAAGCATAAATTTTAAAGAGATCAGTGTTCATGATACTCCAGGTCGCAGTCCAGGATTCCTTTTGTGGCATGTTAGCACAACATGGCGTGGATCAATCGAATTGATGCTTAAATCAATGGGTCTTACTCATCCACAATTTGTCATTCTGGCTACCCTGGGATGGTTAACCCGAAAAGGAGATCGGGTTACTCAAGCTACTATTGGGAGAATGGCAGGTCTTGATCCCAATACTGTTTCCCAAATCATCAGAGGTCTCGAGCAAAAAGAGTTGATCATACGCGAAAAATCTTCTGATGGAAGAGCTAAAAATCCTATTTTGACAAAGAAAGGTTCTGATATCCTTAAAAGGGCAATGCCTGCTGTCGAAACAAAAGATGCAGAGTTTTTTCAAAACCTTACAGCAGAAGAGATGGAATGTATGATTGGTATTTTCCAAAAACTAATCATGAAGGACCAAGCTGAGATAGAAAAATGAAAAAAGAACTCCCAGTGATAGATGCTTCCTTGGTACATCATTTGATTGCCTCTCAATTTCCAGAGTGGCAAGGTCTACCTATTGAACCTGTAGCAATGAGTGGATGGGACAATCGAACCTTTCATTTAGGCAAAGAGATGTCAGTCCGCTTGCCAAGTGCAGCTGAATACGAGTTACAGGTGGAAAAAGAACATAAATGGTTACCACAGTTAGCTCCAGCTCTTCCAATTCCAATACCTGTTTCTTTAGCAATCGGCAAACCTGAATATGGGTATCCTTGGAAATGGTCAATTTACCGATGGCTCGAGGGTAAGACAGTTGCTTCTGCCTCAGTAGATGATCTGGTTGCATTTGCATCTGATCTTGCTAATTTTTTAAATGCCTTACACCGAATTGATACAACAGGAGGACCACCACCTGGATTACACAGCTTTTATCGAGGAGGATCATTATCGGTTTATGATGCTGATACCCGTCGTGCTATTAACTCCTTAAAGGGCAAGATTGATACAAATGCCGCAGCTGATGTTTGGGAAACCGCTCTTTCGACCTCTTGGAATAATCCCCCGGTGTGGGTTCATGGTGACATTAGCGCCGGCAATCTTTTGGTGCAATCCGGTAAACTCTGTGCTGTTATAGATTTTGGACAGCTAGCTATAGGTGATCCAGCGTGTGATCTTGCCATAAACTGGACGTTATTTCACGGGGAAAGTAGGGAGGCTTTTCAGAGGCTTCTCCCCCTCGATAAAGAAACTTGGGCACGTGCGCGTGGTTGGACTTTATGGAAATCCTTGGTAGTTGCAGCCGGTTTTACAAACCCAAGCAACTCCGAATCGAAACAATGTTGGGGCATTATTAAAGAAGTTATTGCGGATCATCATAGGTCTATTTGATCTTCTGTTAATCTTAAGTTGATAACCCAGATTTGATCCAGCTCACTATATTGATATGAGATTTTTCAATGGCATCGCCAGGACTCTTATCAAAGGGAATAGGCCAAGAACGGAGATTAGGGTATTGCTTTATCCAAAAAGGATACTTTTTTTTCCTGCCTCATCGAAATCTAATGATAAAAGTATTATAGAGGCCTTTTTAAGCCATTCATGAGTTTCAATATCGGGTTTTTTGCTAACGCCGCCCAAGGCCATACAGCAGACCAAATGAGCAGCCTCTTGTTGAATCAGCATAGCATCGAGTTCAGATTCGACGATTAATACTGGTTTTGATTGATCTCCATAGACTGAGGGTGTCTGTTTGCTTCCAGATACTTCGACGTATTTTGGAAACTTGTCTTCTTCAAACCAATCATCGCGTCGGATTTTTAGCTTAGTTGGTTTATCATTCGACCAGGAAGGGATTACGATGCATTTGGGTAGCCATTGCCGTCTAGGGTGACCATTCTCTTTCATTTCTTTGAGTAGCCCCCAATTTTCCCTTCTATCGAAAAGCTCATTGGGGTTCCAACCGAGCGAAAATTGTCGCATAGTATTTAGGGAAAGTCCTCGTTTGGAAAGAAGCTCAATGATTCGAGGTTCATTCATCAATTGCTTGTGCGAAGAATGAATGAAGTTCTTAGCTGCATTCTGCCATGATGGTGAGACAGGTGACACTACTTTGGGGCATTTTCTTGAACATACCCTTGCAAATTTCCATGTTCGTCTAAGAAGTAGCCGCCAGAATTGCTAGCAAATGAAAAAACCCCGATTATTCCTAAGATAATCTGAACCATGACATTACTCCTCTGTTTTTGCTTTGTTCTTCTAAATATGCTTTGTGTTGCTCGTTTAGCGCGTTTATAACTACTTCTTTTGTATGTAGTGGTAGTTCACTTCGCAACACGTTTAAGACAAATGAGGCGTTTTTAGATGGTTTATAGTCTTTTAAAATCTCTTCTAAAATAGCTTTTTGATAAGCGATTTGCTTTTCTTGTTCTTTCTGAATCTTTTCTCTCTCGCGTTCTCTTTGTTTTTTTGCTATAGCCATTTCCATGCCTCGGCTAAAGCCGTTGCCTAGGCCTTTTCCAAGTTCATGCCCTACCCCTGGAGGTGGTGGTGGTAAAACTTGAACCGCACAAATAGCGGTTGAGGTCGATGCTAATGCAGCAATCAGTGCTATCAATTTTTTAAACAAAGTCATAGATGCTAACAATCAATTAGTTGTGTTGGTGTATTATAATTACATCACATAAAACAAATCAACTAGAAATGTATCAAAAAATAAACTAATCAATATCGCCTAAAGATTTTCATAAAACATGTTTGTATCCCATGAAGAAATACACTCATAAGACTTGGTCGCTTTATCAATAAGCGAAAAAAGCGGATATGCGTTGTCAAGATGCCCCTTGAGTTGATCAAGGGGAATTTTCACAATAAAAGGCTCATCGTAAACGCCACCAACTGAATAGGGCTGGAAAATAACAATTATATTCTTGTCATCCACTACGAAGGTATGGACGTTCTCGTATTTTAGCACGGTATAGAGCGGCTCATTTCCAGAAAAATGGGACATAAGATTCTTCTTAAGACCAACTTCGCAGATAGTCCTTAGAAACTCTTTTTGTTCTTTTGTTTGAAAAAGATCATCCAATGTGATTTCTTTCCATTGGCCTTCAATTTTACAGAGCGTTTTCCCTTCGTACTGTTTCCAACCATGGGGTAAGCGATCCTGGACGGTGAGTTCGCCAAATAAGCTGATTAGATTTTCGGAAAAAAATATCGTCCGAAACCTGTAGTTAAAGCTGAAGGGACCTTCTTCGATAGCGCTCTTTGTGCAGATTTGTTGCAGAAATTCATCCTTGAGGGTGGAGAGATTATCCGTCTTAGTCGGAACAACCTCTTTTTGCTGGCAACCGGATAACATGATTCCCACAGAAAAGATTATGCTTGCTAATCTGCACATATAATCCTTCCTATGCAATCAGTTGAAAGGGTTTAGCCCTATATTCCGGGCGAAGATAAGTACTTCCATTTTTTAAACGAATAATAACGGCATGAAGCCTTCCTTCGCTTGCCAAAGTTACAGCCCCCGTTTTTTGCATCCAAACGCATCCTTTTGGCTTGCTAATGCAATATTCGAAGATGACCCTTCGCTTCTTATGAACTCCGGAGATGCTCCATTTTTCGATAAAATCTGCCCTTCCGGCTGCCCACCCTTCAACAAATTCGATCGCCTGCCAAAAAACATTAAACTCCTTATCGTTTAGCGATTTGATTGTTCTTTCCGGATCAAGCCCCGTCCTATCCACAACAATATCGATATAGTCTTTTTTGTGTGATTCGTAGTACAGCAGAGCCGATCGTAGCGTTTTAGGAGAGTACACAGAGCCACGTAGCATCACAGTGAGCGCTTCTCGCCCAGTTTCTTTATCAGGATAAACGGCATATTCATTTTCAGTATCCCCAGCAAAACCGATCGCTTTTCGTTTCTTACTCATACTGTAGGAACTTCTGCGGAGATTACCAGGGTTATTACATCTCCATGCACGGCTGCCACCGCTACGGATTGTCATATTTCCATCTTCATCAAAATACTGGACTGTAAACTTACTTTCAGGATCTCCGATATTCGCAGGCCCT
Source organism: uncultured bacterium (assembly GCA_965370365.1). Classification (GTDB taxonomy): domain Bacteria; phylum Chlamydiota; class Chlamydiia; order Chlamydiales; family SM23-39; genus DAIDHZ01. The sequence goes on from CBDUSP010000001.1 coordinate 55,156, forward strand.
GTTTTGGCTCGTATAAATGCCATTTTAAAATCTCTTCTAGTTGTTTGTCTAAATAGGGTATTTGAAGAAACATTAGAATTCATCTAAAAGTCTGCAGAAATAAAAAAGCCAGGCTTCTGCCTGGCTCGTATGGAGGTGGAGAGAATCGAACTCTCGTCCTTAGCAAACTACATATGGATGACTACATGCTTATCATCTGAAAATAAGTTGGTTTTGCCGACAGATGCAACGCTTGGAACCAACTAGAAGGCCTTTATCTCGAGCATCCACCTTAGGTCTTCCAAAAAAGACGGGACTCACACCAAGATATATGACGGTGAAAATCTGGACCTCTCGGTCTGACTCCAGCTCACCGGTTAACTTAGGCGATTAAGCCGCAGCTAACTCCAAATCGTTTGATTTGTCTTTTCTATTTAATCGGTTATTTTTAGAGGCCAACGATTGTCCTCTACATGCCACCTATACTTCATTTCCAAGTCGAAACCTTGACACCCCCGCAAAAAACACGCGTCTACGTGCTCTTTGCGGGGACGTAAAGAAGCATATCTCTCATTATAACATGTTTGTTCATTTTCCCTCAAATAACTTAACTCCCTTATAAAGAAGGAGTTACTTCACGCGCGACAAAATTTGTTTTCTTTCGTATAATCGATCCTTATTTTGTGAGGTGGTCCCATTTTTCAGTTCGACAGTAATGAGAGTTTCCCAAAGCGCGAGGAAAAAATCCTCCGCCTTTGGCAAGAAAGAAAGATTTTTGAGCGCTCTATGGAGAAGAGTAAGGATTCTCCCCTCTTTTCCTTTTATGATGGTCCCCCTTTTGCAACAGGCCTCCCCCACTATGGGCACCTTCTTGCAGGAACCATCAAAGACGTAATTCCAAGATACAAGACGATGAAGGGATACCATGTCCCAAGGCGCTTTGGCTGGGACTGTCATGGCCTTCCCGTCGAAAATGAGATCGAAAAAGCAAAGGAGCTTTCTGGTGCCTCAGCAATTGAGAGCTTTGGGATTGGCGCCTTTAACGAGGAGTGTCGCAGCATCGTTTTAAGATATACCTCCGAGTGGGGAAAAACGGTAAAACGCCTCGGGCGCTGGGTTGATTTTGATAAGACCTACAAGACGATGGATCCCTCCTTTATGGAAAGCGTCTGGTGGGTCTTTAAAGAGCTTTTTGACAAGGGGCTGATCTATGAAGGATTCAAGGTCATGCCCTTTTCAATGAAGCTCGGCACTCCCCTATCAAATTTCGAAGCGAACTTAAACTACCAAGACGTCGATGATCCATCGATCACGGTGGCTTTTAAGAAGACAGACGAGCCAGATACTTTTTTCCTTGCTTGGACGACAACCCCTTGGACCCTTCCCTCGAATCTTGCACTCATGGTCTCTCCAGATGCCGAGTATGTAAAAATCAAAGATCTCAAAACGGGCAGACAGTATATCCTCGGGAAAGCGCGGGTTTCAGCGCACTTCAAGGAAGAGTACGAAGTTGTTAAGACGTACTTAGGAAAAGACCTTGCAGGGGCAACATATGAGCCGCTCTTTCCTTTTTTTAAGGAAACAGATGCTTTTCGCATTCTTTTAGAAGAGACGGTCTCAACAGAAGATGGAACGGGAATTGTTCATGCGGCGCCTGCATTTGGCGAGCTCGACTTCTTTGTCTGCAAACGAGAAAACATCGAACCTGTTTGCCCTGTTGATTCCAATGGACGCTTTACATTTGAAGTTCCACCGTATGAGGGAGTGCTCGTAAAAGAAGCAGACAAGGAAATCATAAAAGCTCTTAAAGCAGACGGCTCTTTATTTCGTCAGGCGACCATTCGCCATCGATACCCTTTTTGTTGGCGCTCTGACACTCCGCTGATCTACAAAACCGTTCGAACATGGTTTGTAAATGTCGAAAAGATTAAGCAAGACTTGCTTGACGCCAACGAAGAAATAACCTGGATGCCAGGGCACCTTAAGAAAGGAAGATTTGGCAAGTGGCTTGAAAATGCAAGAGACTGGTCTATCAGCCGTAATCGCTACTGGGGAACGCCGATGCCCATCTGGAGAAGCGAGGAGGGGGATCTTCACGTTATCAGTAGTATAAGTGAGCTTGAAAAACTTACTGGCGAAAAAGTTACAGATCTTCATCGTCACTACATTGATGATCTAACGTTCGTTAAAGAAGGACGTACATATAGACGGATTCCTGAAGTGTTTGACTGTTGGTTTGAGTCAGGGTCAATGCCCTATGCCCAGAACCACTACCCCTTTGAAGAAAAACAAGCGTTTGAAAAGAGCTTTCCTGCAGATTTCATTGCGGAAGGAATCGATCAGACACGCGGCTGGTTCTATACGCTGACTGTGCTCTCAAGCGCCCTTTTTAAAAAGCCCGCATTTAAAAATGTAATCGTCAACGGCATTATCTTGGCTGAAGATGGCAACAAAATGTCAAAGAGGCTCAAAAACTATCCTGATCCCGAGATTTTGATAAATGAGGTGGGTGCTGATGCAATTCGCCTTTATATGCTCGGCAGCCCTGCTGTCCGCGCAGAGGACCTTCGCTTTTCTAAGCGCGGTGTAGAGCACGTTTTAAGGCAGATCCTCATCCCAATGTGGAACTCGTTTGCCTTCCTCTCTACCTACGCAAAAATCTACAAGTGGGCGCCTCAAACACTTGAGACAAAACCAAAAGAGCTCATCGATAAGTGGCTACTATCGATTACGCAAAAACTAGTGCTCGATGTAGAAACGGCGATGGAAGCCTATGACTTGAATAAAGCAGTCGATCCATTTGTCCAGTTCATCGAACAGCTAACCAACTGGTACATTAGACGGTGTCGTGGCAGGTTTTGGGCAGATGAGGACACGCAAGATCGTAGAGAGGCTTTTGGAACGCTTTATACTGTGCTTATCGAGCTATCAAAAATTGCGGCCCCCTTTATCCCCTTCTTAAGCGAGGCGATTTATCAAGAGTTAAAAACAGACAAAATGGCCGATTCGGTCCATTTAACTGAGTTTCCAACGTATAGAGAGAATTTGCGAAACAAAGAACTTGAGAAAGAAGTAAGTGGCGCACAAAGAGCTGTTAGTCTTGGCCATTCTCTTCGCAAAGAATATAAACTCAAAGTCAGACAGCCTCTTTCAAAGGCCTACCTCATCTCTTCAAATGAAGAGCTTCTTGCGTCTTTAAAAAAGCAAGTGAAGCTCATCGCTGATGAATTGAATGTAAAAGAAGTTGAGCTTCTAAATGATGAAACAAAATTCGTCCAATTTCTTGCAAAACCAAACTTTCCCGTTCTTGGAAAGAAAATTGGCCCTTTAATGCCTCAGGCGAAAAAAGCGATTGGGGATTTGAGTAAAGAGCAAACCCAAACGCTCTTTTCTGGAGGAAACATAACCCTGCAAATTGGCGACAGGCAAGTAGAAATCACTCCGAGCGATGTCTCAATTGAGCGCAAAGTAAAAGAAGGTGTTGCAGCAGGAAACCTTGACGACTTAACTGTTGCTTTAGATACAGCGCTTAATGACGATCTTCTTGAAGAAGGTATGGCCCGAGAAATCGTTAACAAAATCAATACAATGCGCCGGGAAAAAGACTTTCAGGTGACCGATCGGATCCACATTACAATTGAGACGACAGATAAGGTACAATCTGCATTTTCAAACTATCATGATTACATCGCAGGGGAAGTTCTTGCAGTAGATGTTCAGTTTGCCTCTTGCGAGGGAGATCTCGTAGATCTCAATGGAGAAGAGACAAAGATTTTGCTCGCCATTGTATAGGGGTGTCAGGATTCATCTACACATCGTAAATGCGTGATCATATCATGAAAAAATTGACTCGACCAGAGATCCAGTTTACGTTTATCCGCTATAAAAACAGCAATATCTGATTTAGCTAAGTCCCAATTGATCTCATCAATCCTCTTGTGCAACCGTTCGAGCAATTCTTTTTCCCCAAATTTTTCCTTAATTTGGAGATGTTTTGTTTGCCGCATCCTCTCTCTTAAATGGACCAAATTTACGGGAGTCCCTCTTTGGATATACCAGGCTAAATCATACCAGTCTCTTCCCTTAATCCTTCTTTGCCAATTCCGACAAAGAGCGGCATGCATTTTCCCAGCGAAAAGATCAACAGGGGCGTAGGTAGATACATAAAAAGGAACAGGGTTTTTTATCAGCTTACTTTCCAGCGGTAAATGTGCTAACGGAGGGGTCGTGTCGATTTCAAGTTTGATTTGAATTTTCTGCTCAGGATGAATTCCTTTGACCTTTGTTTTTTCATAGATGGATAACATCAAAGAGAATGTGTTTGCTTTCAAAAAAGCAGACCAAATTCCCGTGTCAGAGTTTTTTTTGCATAGAGCAACATCAAGAGCAAACCCAAAAGCCTCTAATTCACGGTGCATGCCTTCTAAAAAAGGAGTAAAATTAAAATCTGGGTCCGGCTTAAGAAGAGAGAAATCAAGATCTTCGCTATAACGGTCGAGTCCATATAGGATTCTCAACGCCGTTCCTCCATAAAAAACTGCATGTTCAAAAAATCGATGACGAGCTAACCCGAGCAGCGCCGTTTGCTGCAAAACCTCTCGCAGTTTATCGACTTGGGGCATTTTATCTGGATAATTTTCCAGCATTTGTTTAATGCTTAAATCGAGATTCATATTACACCAACTAAATCCAGTAAATAATTCACGTTTTTCGAGCGATACTGTGAGGCAATTTCTTTTAACAAAACCTTATCTAACTGATAGAAACACTCATGACTGATTCTCTTTGACTCTAGCAATTCTTGCTTCAGTTGATCTTTGTTCAAGTTTTTACACGTTTTAAATACTAAGTCAGCCAAGGCTTTTTCCGGGCTTGCTATTAAAAAACTACCGATAGAATCGGATGCAGGCTTTTGTACAATCCCAATCGAATATCGATTGGAAGATAATCTAAAGTACGTAAAATCGCCCACAGGGGTGTGGAATTCCTTACTTCTTCCTAAAGCCATACTTGTTATCGTATGCACACGTTCTGGAATCATCCCATAAAAAGATAATGCCCACTCAAGACTCACGTACGAGGGGCCATAAAGCAAGTTTGCCACTTGCTCGTACGGAATTGTCCCTTCTGAAATTTTACTCGCGATTAAGAAAAATCCATTTTTTAGGCGAATGAGCTCTCCATTTTTTACCATGCGGGAAATCCATTCTCTGGGCTTGCGATACTCCGCAAGAAGAGTGAGAAGCGTTTGAGCATCCACATACGGAGTTTTGATTAACCTTAGTATATCCATAACGTCACCTTTTCCCATATGCTACCAGAATACCCATTTTTAGTGGGTATTCTGGTTAAAAAATACATGATTTCAACCAGAATACCCACTAAAAATGGGTATTTCTGTAAATTTCTGATAGAAAGAAGAGATGAAAATCGATCTATAACTGAATAGGTTGCTTTTCTTTTCTCTTTCGAACAAACGTATAAGCCATGGTGAGTAAAGTGGCACTTGTCCACACAAAGAGATTGGGAAAGCCAAAATAGTCCATTGCCGGCTGCAGAGGCCGTCCCCATCTCTCTCCAAAAGGAGAAAGCAAAAAACTCACACTCCCCTTTAAATTTTCTTCCGGGACAAAGCCAAACTGGCGACTATCGGCACTCATTGCATGGTTGTCCCCAAGCATGAGATAGCTTTTCTCAGGGATAACAACCCCATATTTTCGAATGAAATCAGCAGATATTGGAGGTCCGTTGTCTTCAAAAGGAAGATAAGGATGCGTACTGCTTGAGATCAGCTTTCTCATCGATTCACTCTTTGCAAAGTCAGCTAAAGCGGACTCTCCCTTTTGGAAAATAGGGCTTCCAAGAAGGTATAAGGCGCCATCGCGAAAATAGGCATAGCGCGATGGGTAGATTTTGCTGTTTTTTTCAGGCTTATACTGATCTAAAAACTCAATCCCTAAATTATATAAGCTTTGAACAAAAGCGGGATCCTTTGAGTAGAGGGGATGATCGTGTGACAGCTCTTTTGTGAACCCAAAGCTAAACACTTCAAAAGCCTTCCCATTTTGGATTTCATAGGTACCATTAGGGACTCCCTCGAGAGTTGGATAATGCTTTGAATAGAAGGGGTGTTTTTCTTCAAACCCAAGACGATAGGCAGAGCCATTTTTGACATTGAACCTAGCTGTTGTCATGTTCGATGCGATTAAATCCACGTGCTCTTTATCAAGAGGGATTACGGAGGCGCTTAGCCCTAAGTCTGGGCGAATACGTCCCATTTCATCGCGAAGCGCGCGCGCTTCTTTTAAACTGGGGTGGTGCGTGAGCTCTAAGTATAAAACGCCAGGGGTCAAGCCCTTTTCAAGACTTGGATGCATTGCGTGGAGATCTTTTTTTGTTAAAAGCCTTGCCATTGCATAGTTTTTCATTCCCCAAAGATCGCTATAGTGCGCTAGAGGCTCTCTTCCATTTTGCCCGATCATCTCCCCACTTATAAAGCCAAAGCTGTTGGTTGAGAGTTTCGCAATGGGAAGATCCATTTGTCGAAAGGTCGAGCTTGATCCACCTCGTTGAGAAGAGGTATCCACTTTTCCATCAAAATGAATAAATGGAATGTGCTCTAAAGCTGCAGAGTCTTTGATCTCATTTCCGTCGCAGTCAACGCCATAGATTTGTCCCCCATAAAAATAGAGAGTATCTCCCGGCTTTCCAATGAGCCTTTTTACAAAGATCTTTTTCCCTGGAAAAACCCCAAAGTAGCGGGTGTCTGAATCGGGAATGTCCATGTCACCTGTAGACCAAACAACAATACTGCCTCTTTGAACAAGAGTTGGGTCAAATGTAAAGTGAGAAGACTTTAGGGGAATATTTAGCCCGAAATCAGTCTTAGAAACTAAAAGAACATCACTCTCTTTTAGCGTTGGTCGCATCGATCCTGTTGGTATTGTATAAAGCTCAAACCACATGGTTCGAATGACAACAGCAAAAAGAAGGGCAACCCCGATCGAGACTACAAAATCACGAACTCTTTCAAAAGGACTTTTGGGCATAAATTGCAAAGAGAGCTTTTTAAGCTCCGCAGAAAGACGCTTTGCTTCAGAGGCATTTTTCTCTACAAGAGCCTCTTTAAGACGCATCAAAACCAAACCAACTTCTTCCCTTGCCTGAGGAGTTAGCATTTTTTCTTTCCGTCGATAAAGTCGCTCGATTTGGGCGTAGATTTTTCTTGGCTTTCTCAGAACATATAGAAGAGGAACAGTCAACAAACCGTCCACTACAGCTGCCAGTAATTCTCCAATCATCCTCCGATTCTCCTGTACTTTAGGTGAATAGAATACTTGCAAAGACTCCTTCCAAGCAAGGAGAATGTCTGAAACGAAAGGTTTGCTGTTTCGCAAGCGCGCACTTACAAATTTAAAGTTTC
>CBDUSP010000002.1:0-54578 GCA_965370365.1 uncultured bacterium
TGTAAGTTAGTGAGTTCGAAAAAGTCAAAAGCTGTCAAAAAGCGCGGAAAGATTCTGTGAATGAATTGATCAGTGTCTCCTTTAGGAGCCATTGATTAATTGCTTTGCCAGGGATTCGCGCCAAAAGCGCCGAAAAAGTTAATTTGGAGATCGGAATAAACTTAGCCAAGCTATTGCAGATCGAAAATTATCTTTTTCTACTAATTTCGGTCGAATAGCTGGCGAATGAATTGATCAGTGGCTCCTTTACATAAATTTAAAGTTCCGGGCATAATCTCCGGCCGATGACACAAGAAACCAATGGGCTAGATCCTTTTAATCAAGCCAGACATTATGGCTATCAAGTTGCAAACTATGCAATGGAGCCCATTCGTTTATATGTCTGGGGTATATTGAGGGCTTTTGTAGCTCCCTCTTTTGATACGACATCTCAAAAAACACAAGACGTTTTCTGTGAGGCCTTTAGATCAAGCAGTCAAACGGGAAATCTTCAAGAGTTCAAAGAAAAAATCTCTCAAGCAAACTTTTCATCGAGTAGCCCGTACTTTAAAACAAAAACCCAAGAAATCGCGTTTCGTGTGCTTCTAGGAGCAGCAGTCCTTGCCGTTCCCATTATTGGAACAGGCGCTTTAGCCATTCCCGTCATCACGCGAACCATTCAGCTCGCTTTTGGCTGCGGGGTCCTGGGTCAAATACTCCATGCTGGAATCGCTTCTTTTTCAAAAAGGACCTATACAGTCATCGGAGAAGAAAATATTTCCAAGGAAATCACAACCTGTACATCCATTGCTTCTTGGAATATTGGACTCGTGTCTGTTTTTGCCCCCTTGAATGTCGGGACATGGGAATCCGTTGTTAGCTGTCACTTAGTCAAAACCCTGCTCAAGAATTTTGGAATCGATGTGGCGCCTAGTCGCATTGAGCGTCAAGCCGAAGTGATTCGAAAGCTTAATTCAGATATTATCTGCTTCCAGGAGTTCTTTGATCCTCTTCAAGCAAAAGCTTTGTACAACCAGGTAAGCGATCAATATCCACATGCATATTTAGATATTGGGGCGCATGTATGGAAAGGCCCAAGTGGATTGGGGGTATTTTCTAAAGCCCCGTTGCAGAATTTTCAGGTGTATGACTTCAAGACAGAATCGCAGGGTATCAATCGGTGCGGGAATAAAAAATTTGTAAGCTTTGATGTCCAAATCCAAGGAAAAAAAACGCGCGTTTACACTGCACATTTAGACTATAATCAACCTGAAACAAGAAAAGATCAACTCAAGGAAATCAAATCCCATATGGATTTGTCGGGAGTGGAACAGTGCATGATTTTAGGGGACTTGAATTTTGATAGAATGGCTCCCAATGCCGTAGATACTGCTTATTTCAATGAGAACTTCATTGATCATCTTCCCCCAAATTACACCTGTAGTGACATCTTGAAGTTTAAACACTCTGGGATCAGCGAGATCGAGCTTGAAAGCATCGATTACATTGCATCAGACAAACCTCTTGAAACAAAAAATCCGAGAGTCCAAATAGACTTAGAAACTTTAAATCTCTCCGATCACCTCATTGTCTCTGTGGAGTTTTAAAATGCAGGCGATCTACTCTAGGAATTTACAGAACATCTGGGAAAGTCTTCTTCCCCCTCCCGATATTTGTATTATCAAGAAAAATGGATCTATTGAAAAAGTAGATCTAACAACTCAGAGTATTGCTCAGCACTACCTATATAACAGCGCTAAGCTTGTTGTTTCCTTAGTTGCTCTCCCCTTCACGTGTGCGCTTTCTCTTCTAGGACGAGTAACGCCGCAAATCCCTTCCCATCGAGTGGGAAATCACATTCCCGAAGCTTTTGGATTTGCAAACTCTGGATTTCAAGATGGGGCCATTGGAACGAGTTATGATCAGTCAAGCTTGAAAGGGTTTGGCACAGGAGATTGGAATAAAATTCTCGAAAGAGCCCCTCAGACAGTGACAATAAACGGAGAAAAAACAGGTGAGATCACGCATGGAATCACCCTCAAAGAAGGCGAGCGCATTGAAGATCTTTTTGTAAATATCATCGACCACCCACAGGTTTTTGCAAAACTTCTGAAAAGTCTCGGATGTAATGCATACCGAATTTCTCTAGAGCGCTCCGTTATTGAACCAAAGCCGGGGGAGTTTAGTGACATTGCTTTGCAAAAATACCGCGCACTTTTTCAAGCACTAAAAGACGAAGGCGTTGAGCCTTGGGTTACGCTGCACCATTTCACCAATCCGCAGTGGTTTGAGGATCAGGGAGACTTTGTAAACGAAAAAAATATCGATGGCTTTGTTCGCTTCTCAGAGAAAATGGTCGAAGAACTTCCGATGGTTCAAAACTGGATGACGTTCAATGAACTGGGCATTCGAAGCTTTGAGGCGTATGTACGTGGAGAGCACCCCCCTCAACAACAACACATTCCAACAGCAGCTCTTCTTATTCGGAATCTTTTAATTGCACATACGAAAGCTTATGCAGCGATGAAAGCAAAAAGAAAAGATCTCAATATTGGAATAACGCATCAATGGCTTAAATTCCTTCCCTTTAGTGGAAATCCTATCGAAAAAATGGTGGCTTTTTTCTTCACAAGTTTGATCCACACTCCAATCTTTAATTTTTTCAAAGATGGCGAAATGCGGATTCAAATCCCCTTTAAAGCAAACGTTCAGCTTCTCTATGAAGATGAAACTACACAGAAAATTGCTGACTTTTTGGGTGTTCAAGCATACGGATTTACCAGACTCAAAATTGGTTTAAATAGCGGTACTCCATATCCTGGCGCAGCAGATAAAGTGCATAACTTTTTTAAATTTACTGCGGGATCTACATGCGAAGAAGGCGGCAGCATGCAGTATTTTGGTCCTCCTTGCAAACCAGAAGATTTGAGAGATGTGTTAGACGAAGCCTTTTCCATCCCCCGGGAAAGAATTCCTGCAATTGGCATTACCGAAACAGGTTCGGATGCGAAAAGAATGGATTTTGGAGAAAGAGAGATTAAGGTGGATAATGAGGCTCAAGCGCAGGCCTTCCAAGACATTTTTGCAATTGTGCAAAACTATCCTCTCAATTGCCTCTTTTACTGGACCCTGAATCGTCACTGCGAATGGCTCAGTGGTGGCATGCCGCATTTGGGTGTCACAAAACTTAAAAATGAGGAAGATGGAACGATCTCTTATGAAGAGACCCCAGCCCTGACACAAATCCAAAAACAATTCCAAGCTATGGAGAAGGTACCACAGGCTGCATGTTAGCCTTTTTCTCAGCGCTAATCCTGCGGAACGGAATCGCGTCTTCCTTATAAGGGCGCACCCGGCCAGTCTCTTGGCAATTTAAGGAACAACACCCTTGATGCCCTTTCAAGCAAGACAAGCAGCAAACAAAGAGCTTATTGCAATCCATATTCGCGCAGTTGTAGTAAACATCGCAGGAGACAGAGCAGAGAGAGCATGCGGCAATGGTATCTTTGTTATCTTCGCTAATTGGCACGACAAGACGATCATCAAACACAAAGAGCTTGCCTTTCCAGTGATCGGCACCTTCCATTAACCCGTATCCGATAATCCCACCATCGAGGTGATAGACCGTTTCAAATCCCTCCTGCTTCATGATCGCGGAATAGAATTCACAGCGGATCCCCCCTGTACAATACATCATGACTTTGGTCTTTTTCGGATCGCGGGTCTTTTTGAGCTCCCTGGCATATTCCGGAAACTCGCGAAACGTCTCCAAATTGGGGAGCTCGGCCCCTTCAAAGTGCCCAACCTCCCACTCATAGTTATTGCGCGTATCAATCAGGACGGTGTCTTCGTCTCTATTTTCAAGTTTTTCCTTCCACTCTTGAGGAGAAATGCGCTCCCCAATTTGTGAAAAATCCACTTCACAATCAGCTGCCACAAGCTGCTTGCGAAGCTTGAGAGCCATTTTAGGGAAAGCGTGCTTGTCTGATGTGTGGATCTTAAATTTAACTTCTTCAAAGCGAGAATCAGACCGGAGCCAATCCATATACTCTTGGGCATGCTCGACACTTCCACTCGACTGGCCATTAATCCCTTGCGAGGAAATGTAGATTCTTCCTTTGAAATCGCGGTTTTTAAAAAATTCCTTATGACGTTGCAGCTCAAGTGCTGGATCTTCGATATGGCCAATGTAGTAATAAGCTAAAACTGAATACATAAACTCCCCGGGCTTGCAGATAAAGAATTTTAGCCAAAAAGGGAGTTCCTATCCATAAAAAACTTGTTCAAAAAACCATTTCTGAACTATACTCGTGCCTTTAACTTGTTCTGGAGAAACAATGGCTCGGTATAGAGGTCCTAAAAATCGCATCGCGCGCAAATTTGCCGCAAATATTTTTGGAAAAGCACGTAATCCCATGTTGCACAAGCAACACCCTCCGGGAATGCACGGTGCAAAACGTAAGAAAAAATCCGATTACGGTCTACAGCTTGAAGAAGGACAAAAGCTCAAAGCTGTTTATGGGATGCTTAGCCGCAAGCAAGTCGTAAATGCCTACAGAAGAGCCGTTCTCATGAAAGGAAACACCGCTCAGCACTTTATGGAGCAACTCGAGTGCCGTCTTGACAACGTCGTGTACCGTCTCCGCTTTGCTTCCTCTATCTTCGCAGCGCAACAGCTCGTCTCACATGGTCACATCCACGTCAACGGGAAGAAAGTAGATCGTAGATCGTTCCTCGTCCGCCCTGAAATGGTCATCTCTGTAAAGCCTGCTTCACAGAAAATGAAAGCCATCCAGATCGCTCAAGAATACACTGTACGTGAGCTTCCAGAGTATCTCTCTGTTGCAGAAGACAAGCATTCAGGAAGCCTTCTTGTAATGCCTGAGTTGGATCAAATCCCACTTCCGTTACAGATCAATATTCCACTCGTCTGCGAATTCATCTCGCACACAACCTAAGAATTTTCTATCTGCCAACTTTGTTGGCAGATACTTCTTTCCTCATAAAATCAAAGACTTCCCTCAATTGCATCCAATAACTCACCCCTGCAAAGACGAGAGTAAACACAGCGCCTGTACTGCATAGTTGGAGCGCTTGAGATAAGACCGACCTTGAAAACTCTCCTCCGCTAAAGATAGGATCGTCAAACAAGGCGTATCCAAAATACAACGTCACAAGCGATGCAATCACTCCTGCAAAACAAAGACGCGCGAAAAATCCCCAGAACTTAGAAAAAACGCTTACTTTCAGACGTGTCCGGATAAAACGAGCTAAGAAAAAACAGTTAAAAAGAGCTGCTAAGCTTGTACTTAGGGCAATGCTAAAAGCCCCTAACTGAAGAACAAAAACAAAAAATGTATTGATCACAAGATGAAATACGATAGAAGCAACAGAGATCAATGTCGGTGTGCCATACGATTTTTGTGCATAAAAAGCAGTCCCCATAAGCAAAATCATGACCGATGGAACAAGACCTATCCCATATCCCCAAAGACAATGGAGCGTCTTAAGCACATCGGATGAAAGAAAACCCCCATGCCCATAGAGAAGATTTAACCCCGCCCCCCCCAAACAAAAGATCCCAAAGGTGCATGGCACCAAAATAGCCGCACTATGACGAAGCGCCCGGCTAAGCAGCTCTGCATAGCGATCCATCGCTCCTTCTTTAAAAGCACGTGATAATGGAGGCAAAAGAGCGCCCGATAAGGCAATCCCAAAAAGGGCCAAGGGAAGCTGCTCGATGCGAATCGCATACCAAAGATATGCAGGACCAGATAGGTCGGCAAAGCGGGAAAAAATGGTATCTATCGCGCTATTTGCCTGCGTTGCCCCAACTCCAATGACACCAAGCATAACAGGCCTTACCACCTTTCTCCATTCAGATGAAAATAACTTTGCCTGGAACCATTCTCGCCTCGATAGCGGGAGATAGGCATGGACTTGGCTTAGAGTCACTGCCCATTGGCAAAAAAAAGCGCACGTAACTCCAATCGAGAGAAAATGCATCGCATCTCTCACGGCAAGGTGTCTCCCGAAAACAGCAAAGAGAATCCAGCAGCTATTGAACATAACGGGAGCAAAACCCGATAAAAAATATCTTTTTTTCGCCTGCAAAAAGGCGCCGTTAATGGCGTAAAGACAAATGAAAACAAGGCCCGGAACCATGCGCATCGAAAGGACAATGATCTCCGACCAATCGCTTGATAGAAAGTGAGAAATCCCCCATAGAAAACCCTCTAAAAGGAGCATGACAAGAAATAAAACAGCGGCAAAAGAAAACAGACAGTCGCGATAGAAATAAAGGGGCTCTTTCCCTTCCCCTTCATGCTCCGTAAAGCGCGGCACAAGGCCCGCCTGCATGCTCCCCTCTCCAAAGAGTCTTCGAAATAAATTTGCCAAACGATAGGCGACCATAAAGGCACCCACCTCTGGCGCGCTACCAAAGCAAATAGCCATCACAATATCGCGAAGAGCGCCACTTATACGACTACAAAGAGTCCCTGCGAAAAAGCGCCTTGCAAAGCGAAGTACCGAATGGCTTGTATCCATTTCTATGAACTAACCTCACCGTCCACCCAGGCTAAGTAGTCCTTATGGCCTTGCCTAATCTCAAACTGCACAATCTCAGGGACTTCATAACTTGAGTCCTCTTTGATATAGGATTGAATCGCCTCAAAATGTTTGGAAAGCGTTTTAAGAAGGACTTTTATCTCCGAGCCTTCTTCGATATTGCCTTTCCAGCGATAGATTGACTCCACGGGGAAAATATACCGGGAGTAATTCAAAAGTTGGTTTTGGCAAGGAGACTCCTCGAAATGATTCTCCGGAGCGAATGACCATTGCCGAGAGGCAAGGCATGAGTGAGGAGGATCATTTCGAGGAAAAGTCGACGCCGCGAAAACCAACTTTTGAATTACGAGCGGTATAGAGGCGCAGGCAATTAGACGTTTATCGAGAAGCCCACGGATAATTTGCTTAGCCTCTGTTTTATTTGCACACGTCCAAATGATGTAGATCATACAGAGGACTATACACCCAAAAAGGTATTATTTTCATGTTGAGAAAAAAAATCGACATCGCTACTCTCCAACTTATTGTGAAAAAAATCTTCTCAATTGTCCTTATCCTTCTTTTACCTGTTCTCATCGGGAAAGGTCTCTACTTTGCCAGAGGGGGATGGAGCCCTAGGAGGTTCCAAAGTCTCGAGAAGCCACTCCCTATGATTCCTGCTCCCGATGCGGCGACAAGAAAAATTCTCTCACAGCCTTTCTACTATCTCGGAAGAGGAAGACAGTGCTTTGCGTTTACAAGTAAAGATGGGAAATACGTCCTCAAATGCCCCCGAACAAATATTTACAACCTCCCCTTTTGGGCCCGTGTACTTCCAGTTTCTGAATATCGCAAAAAACAGTTGAAAGACAAAGCATGGAGACAAGAGTTTATTTTTGGGAGTTTTCGCCTTGCTAAAGAAGAACTCCAAGACATCACCGGTGTCATCGCTACCCACCTAGGAGAAAGTGATCCGATAAATGAGAAAATTACCCTTGTCGATGCTTTCGGATGTAGCTATGACTTCCCCATGGAAAAAATGCTTTTTATTTTGCAGCATAAATACTCTCTTTGGGCTCCCGTTTTTCTTGGTGCGACAAAGAATAATGACATAACAGAACAGAAGCGCCTTCTTAATGGGTTTATCGACACTGTTATTTATAGAGCAAAAAAAGGCATTCTAGATCGCGATCGATCGTTTGTCCGCAACTATGGAATCAATGGAGAAAAAGTCTGTGAGATCGATATCGGCGCCTTTTTTCAACTCAAAGATCGAGATAAAACCCAGATCTTTCAGAAAGCCGTGCACGAGACTCTTGCCGCCATGCAAGAATGGCTTGCAAAAGAAAATCCCCAAATGGTTGAGTTCGTTAAGGAAAGACTAGAGAATCTTCAATTTGACGACACTAGTACAAATCATGAGCTTTGATCCGAAAACCCTGTTCCTTTATCCGCAAGAACCTGGCGTCTATCTAATGAAAGATAGCGCAGGCCTTGTTCTTTACATTGGAAAGGCAAAGAACCTGCGCGTGCGGATTAAACAATACTTCGTAAAGGGAAGGGACTCTCGCGAAATGGTCCCTTATCTTACAGCTCAAGTTGTCACAATTGACACGATCGTCGCGCTTACTGAAAAAGACGCCCTTATCTTAGAAAACACGCTTATTAAAAAGCATAAGCCAAAATACAATATTCTTTTGAAGGACGATAAGAGCTTCATTAGTCTGATCCTAACAAAGCACAAATGGCCGATGCTTCGCCTTGTTCGCTATAAAACTGGGACAAAGCCAGAGGGAGCCTACTTTGGTCCTTATACAAACGCCCTTGCAGCAAGACAAACCTACGATCTTCTCCTAAAATTATTTCCTTTAAGACAATGCTCTGATAGTGAACTTGCCAATCGACTCAGACCCTGTCTCTTATATGATATTAAGCGCTGCATCGCCCCGTGCGTAAATCTTTGCACCGAAGATGAGTATCAGAGTCATGTAAATTCTGTAGTTCGCCTGCTTAAAGGAAAAAACAAGGAAGTATTTCAAGAATTAGAAAAACAGATGCTCCATGCGGCAGATCACCTCCAGTTTGAAAAGGCAGATGAGTTTAAACGACTCATTGCTCAGATTAAGCATGTCACGGAAGTAAAGCACATTGATAATCCAGAGGCCAAAGACGCAGATGCGCTTGGGATTTACCGCGAAGCGGATGCTGTTATGATTGCTCTTTTAATGTTTCGTGATGGGAAAGTCATTGGCTCTGAGCATTTTAGTTTTCATTTCATCGCATCAGATGAATCTGAAATTTTATCTTCTTTCATCTTGCAACACTATAAGGAGCTCTCTTCGCTTCCAAAAGAAGTTCTCATCTCTCACCCCATTGCAGAAAGTGAGATGCTTCAAGAAATTGTTAAGGTACCAGTTTTTCATCCGAAAAAAGGGAGAAAGCGCGACCTGACTGAGATGGCTTTTCGCAATGCAAAAGCGCTTTTTATCCGCGAGCAAGACAAACGCTCCTTAAAAGAAAAAATGCTCCTTGATCTTGCAGAAACTCTGCAATTGCGCTCTTTTCCAAGACGGGTTGAATGTTTTGATACATCGAACATTTCAGGGACTGATCCCGTTGCAAGCCTTGTCTCTTTCACACATGGAGAGCTCGATAAATCGCGCCTACGCCTGTTTAAAATCAGAGAAAAAGCTGATGACTATAGCGCCATGAAAGAAGTTTTAAGGCGCCACCTTCTACGCGAAAAAGAAAAGGGGGACTTTTGCGATCTTCTCATCGTCGATGGAGGAAAGGGACAGCTTGGGTGTGCACTAGAAGTTTTTGACGAGCTTGGCATTGTGTCTATTGATCTTATCGCACTTACAAAAGAAGATGCGCGCCATGACAAAGGCCTTACCCAAGAAAAAATCTATATGCCCAATAGAAAAGATCCCATCTTGATCGACCCCAAATCCCCGATGCTCTTCTTTCTACAAAAGGTAAGAGATGCGGCTCATAAACGAGCAATTGAATATCACAGAAAAAGGCGCTCTAAGAGGACGATATCAAGTGATCTCGATGATATCCCTGGGATTGGGCCAATAAAGAAAAAGCGCCTTCTTAAAACGTTTGGGAGTGTGAAAGCAATTAAGGCAGCATCTCAAGAGGAACTTGAAAAAGTAGGAGGCCTATCCAAAAAAGATATCGAAAAGATTAGGGGGTATCTTCCACCAAGTAAATAAGCACCTTGCTCCCCCCATAGTTAGCAATGGCAAGATATTTGTAATCGCTAGAAAAAGAAAACCCATGAGGAAACGATAATTCTGCCTCAGGATTCTTCAATACAGTAGTGCGCTCTGTTGTTAACACTCCTGTATCTGCATTCATTTCATAAACAAACATACTATGACTCTCCTGATCTCCAACAAAAATGGATGTCCCATCCTTGTAGAAATGAATATCCTCAACACACACATTGTCTGGGGATACAGAAACAAGTTCCAGATTCTCCTTAACAAAATCAAATTTATAGCTTGCAATTCTACCTTTGACTAGCGGTGACGCTGTCCTCATAATGTTCTTTGCAAATCCAATCACGACAAAACGTCCATCAGGAGAAAAACTAGCCGCTTTGGGCTTCAGACCAACCATTGGATCATCTATGCACTGTATCTGTTCGAGCTGAATAGGATCTTTTTGAAGCACGCGATACATCATAACCCTCCCCGGATTGCCCGCTGCCAAACAAACACAGTATTGTGAATCCGGGGAAAATCTCACACCGTGCAACCCACTCATCTTTTCATCTGTTAGAACAAATGACGGAACAGGAGAAATGGTATCTTCTTTGAGATTCGTTTCATAAAAATTTACCCGTGAATTTAGGAAATTAGGAACAACTAACCATTGCGCATTATTAAAAACAATAATATTTTCAGCACCTGAGACACAGAGACCATCTTCATTCTTCAAATATTGAATCGGCTCAAGTTTTCCCATTGGATCAAATCGAAAAAACTGGAAAGAATTATCCAAAAAATTTGCTGTAACCAACACCTGATCTTGCGGGAACCATGTAACTCCCGTGCATGTCGAATACCGAGATTGTACACCGACATAACACAGCTCTTCTTGAATCAACAATGAAGGATCTGTACAATGCTCTCCCCTCACAATAGGACAAGGAGATACAGAAACCGAAAACACCCATACAGGGAAAAACATCAAAATAAACCGCATCATAAACACCCTCTTATAAACTGTCTAATCCCATCTTTTCCTTCAAGGCAGGGACAAATTGCAAAATAGTCTCATCGAGATCTAGATTTAAAATCATGGACCTCTGTCGAAGAACCGTTTCGTCGTCATACGTTCTTCGCGCATTTCTACTAGCAATTTTACATCTAGAGAAATACGATTCCGTACGCGTCCAATAGTGATGAATTCGCAGCCGATCGTACGAAGGCTTGCCCATCAGAAGCTCATTCAGAAGACCACTCAATCGATTCCCATCGACATCTACAGCAAAGAATCCTTTCTTATAGTTGAATGTGTGCGCAGTCCGAGAGCTCTCCACATATTTCGGTTGCACAATCGACTTCACCAAGCTATGTGAAAGATCGTCTTTAGGAGCGCAGCGGGTAAGATGTTCAATCATCAGAGAACCTTCAGGAAGAGACTCCACATATGAAGTCCCAAAATAGAGCCAATTCACACCCACTCCCCCATACTTTTTGTAATTTTGCAGAAAATCAGGCAAAGCCTGCCCCGTGAGACAAAAGAGAAATTCATCTATATCAATCACTGCCAACCAACACGTCTTATCTCCGTATTTTTTGATGCAATCGGTATAAGCGCCCGTTTGAATGGCAATCCATGGCAAAGCATTCCCTTCGTTTACAGGCTGGTAAGTATATGGCCATTCGATTACGGTAACCTCATTCGATAAAATATAAGACTGCAACACATTTAAATAATCATCAGAACTATTGTTATTATAAAGAAAAAAATGTTCCACGCCCTGTAATTTATGAAATTCTATCCATTCTTTCAAATAGGGAGCCTCGTCTTTAAAAATCGCGCAAATAGATAACCGATACATTTCTTGTTGCCGCAAAGGACTGGGCATTTTGTCTGAGGATGGACTCGGGGAGGTGATATTTTGCACAAAAAGAACAACAGCAACAAATACTCCTGTAAAAAACATCATAAGTCGCAACACTCTCATTGAATCTCCTCTTTTTTGCTTGACACTTCAGCAACTCATTTTCCAGTTATTCAGTGTCTTCTTAAAATAGAAAAAACTATCTCATCTGTCACTTGAGAAAACTCCTGATAGAATCTAGAAATACCCTGCAAGTCTTCTTCGACACTTGGACAAACAGCTTCATCTACAAGTGCTTTGATTTTTTGCCAAGCATCTACAGCTGCTACGGGAACCGCTGCCACAATGGATCCCACCCCCTGTTTTTTGAGAGACTGAATCTCTGCGAGAAAAGTAGATCCCGTTGCAATTCCATCGTCGACAAGAAGAACTGTTTTTCCTTTCAAAGTTTCTAGAGGAAAGGATTTTCGGTAACGAGATAGAATCTCTTGCGCCTCTTGCTTCTTTTTTTCCACCTCTTCTTTAAGCAATGCGTGAGAAAGGGCAGCATCAGGGTTTAAAAAGACTTCGCCATTTTCTGCAACAGCTCCAATTGCAAACTCAGGATTCTCAGGAGCCCCAAGTTTGCGGGGGACAAGCACATTTAAAGGAAGAGAGAGTTCCTTGGCAATCTCGTGAGCAACAACCACACCGCCACGTGCAAGGCCGAGAACAATCGCATTCTCTTTCCCTTTATAAGCACTTAAATGGGAACTTAGGATCTCACCTGCATGTTTACGATTTTGAAAAATCATGCGCCAAAATACCTCTCTCCAAAGTCCCCAAGACCCGGGACAATTTTGTTCGATGCATCGAGTCCCTTATCTATGTGAACTGGCTGGACTCGAACTTTAGACGCTTTTTCTTCAATGTGAGAAAGCCCTTGAGGCGTTGCTAAAAAACAGATCAGAACAATTTGTGACTCTACAGCGCCTGCTTGCTTCAAGTTTTCAATAGCACAAACAGCCGTTCTCCCCGTTGCAACCATTGGATCGAGAAGGAAAATTGGATCTTTCTCATCAATTTTTGGAAGATTGGAAAAATATAGATGCGGCTCTTGTGTTTTTTCATCCCGCTTGGTCCCGATGAGGCCAATTCGAGAATCGGGATATTTTTCCGAAAACTCTCTAAGAAGCGCAAGGCCTGAGCGAAGAATTGCCACTAAAACCGGCGGCCTTGAAAACACATGGGTACTTTCTGAGGCAAGAGTGGATGAGAGTTTATGAGAAAACTCCCGAAACTCTTTTATTCCTATCGTAGGATCTCGAAGAGTATCTATCACTTTAACCCCCAAACTGCTTCACAAACCAAGTACGGCTAAGTATTGCGACTTGCTCAAGACACCCTTCCTCTTCAAAAAGATGGGTTGCCCCCGGAACAATTTCCATTTTCTTCTCACATGAAAGAAGCGCATACGCTTGCCTGTTCAAGGCAATCACTTCTGTATCAAGCTCCCCGACAATCAATAAAGTGGAAGCTTGAACTTTAGGAAGAGAAATACCCGCCAAATCAGGTCGCCCCCCTCTTGAGACAATCGCTTTGATTTTGTCCTGTCTTTGTGCCGCTGCAATGAGCGCAGCTGCGGCTCCCGTGCTTGCTCCAAAATATCCAAGAGATAATGTGTTTGTTTGAAGAGCCCAATCAGTAATCGGAACAAGTCTTTCCGCAAGCAACTCCATATTGAAACGAAGCTCACGCGTTTCTTCATCACTTTTCGCCTCTTCTTCTGTGAGAAGATCGACTAGAAGTGTAGCGACCCTGTTCTCATTTAAAACACCCGCAACAAGATTATTCCGAGGGCTAAAGCGAGAGCTCCCACTTCCATGGGCAAAGATCACAAGGCCAAGGGCATCTTCCGGAATGAACAAATCCCCAAAAAGCTTGATTTTTCCTAGATCAATTTCCATTTATACCATTTATAAGTGGTATTACACAGTCTCTAACGTTTCTTCTTCCTGGCTCTCTTCAACAGGTTTTGGAGAAATAAGTTCTTTAAAAACAACATGAACAGCTGAAACATCAAGCCCCGTCCAACAGGTGATTCCCTCTGAGAGCTTCGATTGAACTTCACTTGCTTTTTCAGGAATCGTAACCCCGTATGCAACATTGATCTCAACGCGAATACTTATCGCTTTTCCTGTCTGGTCCTCTTCAACATAAATCCCCTTAGCACGCTCAAGCTCTCCGCCTAAAAGTGACTCAAAAATGTTCCCCTCAATCAGGCCGATTCCCTCGATTTTTGACAAAATCTGGAGAACAATCCCTTCTAAAACACGGGGTTCAATATCGCGAACAAATACGGGGCTCGTCTCATTTTTCTTATGATCAGTCATAACTTCCTCGTTTGAAAAAAATCATTCTACACCGGAGAGGAAATATATACAAAATGTCTCTTGTTTGTATACTTGAGAATATGAGTCATGTCTCCCTGATACAAATCGTCAGCGCAGTTATTTTTGGAATGATTGCCGCCTACCTCGCCCATAGAAATAAAAAGAACCCTTACACCTGGTTTTTTGTCGGGTTCTTCTTTGGGCTACTCGGACTTTTCTTTTTGTTCTTCCTCCCCAAGATGAGGAGGAAACAGAAACAACCAGACCCAGGCCCCCTATTTCGGGGACCCTCGGATAAGCTCTGGTTTTATCTAGACCCGACACATGAACAGGTGGGGCCTGTAAATGCGAAAGCAATCACAGAAGCCTTAAACCAAGGCACCATCTCTCAAAGTACCTACGTGTGGCATGAAGATTTAAGTGAATGGAAACGCGTTAAAGAGTTTATTCATTAAAAAACAAACTCCAAATCTACCAGCTGGCTTTTACAATACCGGGAATCAAGCCCTGGCTTGCCATCTCGCGGAAGCAAAGACGGGAAGATTTGAACTTGCGCAAATATCCGCGGCAACGTCCTGTAAACTGGCAGCGATTTCTCAAGCGAATTTTTGAGCTATTTTTTGGCATCTTATTGAGCGTGTCGACTGCAGCAAGACGCTCCTCAATTGGCTTTTTCATATCCAAAATGGCCGCTTTCAAACGGGCTCTTTTCTCAAATCCGTTCTTTACGAGCTGTTCTCGTTTCTTTTGCTTTGCAACTGAAGATTTTTTTGACATTCCTTACATTCCCTACTTTTTGCGCGCAGGGCCTTTTTGGCGCTGCTTGCGATTCGGATCTCTTTTGTTAATCACATAGACTCGGCCTCGGCGAACGACAATCTTATCGCCTTTCGATGGATCTGCCCTAATAGAAGCTGATACTTTCATGAACTCTACCTTTACGGAGCCACTGATCAATTCATTCGCCAGCTATTCGGCCAAAATTCACCGAAAAAGCTAACTTTCGATCTACAATAACTAACCCTAGTTTATTCCGATCTCCAAATTAACTTTTTCGGTGCTTTTGGCGCGAATCCCTGGCAAAGCAATGAATCAGTGTCTCCTTTATATAAGGCCCCAAATCGTAGCATAAATTCTTATTTGGGATCAAGAACCTATTCCAACACTCTCATTTTTCTTGAAGTTTATCAGAGGGTCCAGGTATACTCGTCTTAAAAAAACATTAAGTTGAGATGAGTTATGAAACGCACATACCACCCGAGCAAACTCAAAAGAGCTCGCAAATTCGGATTCCGCTCGCGGATGAAGACAGTCGGAGGTCGCAGGATCATCCGCAAACGCCGCAATCTCGGAAGAAAGCGCCTGGCCGGTTAAAAAAAAGATTTGAATTCTCAAGCGTAAAGAGACAAGGCGAGAAGCTCGTTGGCAAGTTCCTTTACATTGAGAAAAAAAAGGCAGATCGCCTCCGCTTCGGCATCACCGCATCTAAACGCTACGGCAACTCCCCAGAAAGAAATCGATTTAAAAGACTGGTTCGGGAAGCCATCCGTCTTTCCTGGGACATCCTTCCCCAAGATATCGAAGTCAATGTTATCCCCCGCTCTTATGCAAAAAATGCAAAGATGGAAGATATTCAAAAAGAAATTCTCGAATTATGCAAAAGCTAAATGAATCCCAGGAAAAAGCTGTCCGCACAGTTCGTGGTAGGGTTCTCGTTTTAGCTGGGGCTGGAAGCGGCAAGACCCGGGTCATCATCCATCGCATCGCCCATCTCATTAAAGACCATGGAGTGGACCCAAAGCAGATCGTAGGGCTCACCTTCACCAATAAAGCAGCCCATGAGATGCGAAAGCGCCTCGAAGATTCGATCGGCCCAAAGCTTGCAAAAGAGGTCACCCTGGCAACCTTCCACAGCTTTTGCATGCGGATCTTGCGACAAGAAATTAGCCGTCTTGGATACACGCGCGATTTTAGTCTTTATGATGAAAGGGATGTGGAAAGAATCATGACCCATCTTGTAAAAGATATGCTTGGCGTTGAAAAAGATCTTCCCTCTCTGTCTACAACGCGAAGTAACATTGCAAAGGCATCAAGCCTTGGAGGGGAATCTACCTGGACAGATGAGTTTTCAAAAGACTTATATTCTCGTCTTCAAACCACCCTTCGCGCGCATAACGCCGTAAACTTCGATAATCTGATCAACCTCACAATTCAACTATTTACCCAGCATCCTGAAGTTTTAGATCACTACCAAGAAAAGTATCGCTACTTCATGATTGATGAGTATCAAGACACAAATCCCGCCCAGTTTCAATTAGCTGAACTTTTAGCTAAAAAATACAACAACCTCTGCGTTGTGGGAGATGATGATCAATCGATCTATGGCTGGAGGGGCGCTGAGATTGCAAATATTTTGGAATTCCGCTTCGATCACAAGATCACGCTCGAACAAAACTATCGCTCTTTGCCCTCCATTTTGGAAGCTGCCAACGCTGTTATTAAAAACAATAAAACGCGCCATGAAAAAAACCTATTTTCTCATGAAAAAGAGAGACTTCCTATTGAGGTGTTTAATGCACCGACAGAAGTTGATGAGGCAAATGCAATCGTTAAGCGTATCCTAAAATATAAGGCTCAAGGCTTTCGCTTTAAAGATATGGCGATTCTTTACAGATCAAACTCCCTCTCTCGCAATCTGGAGATGGCCCTCATCCAAGCTTCTTGGAACCATCAAGGAAACTGGGTTCGTGGAATTCCCTATGAAATCTTTGGAGGCCTCGAATTTTCTCAAAGAGCTGAAATTAAAGACGTTTTGAGTTTTTTGCGCTTGATTGCAAACCCAAAGGATCAAGAAGCTCTTCTTCGGATTATCAACGTTCCAAGAAGGGGGATTTCCGATCGCTTCTTAGACACTCTTACCAAGATGAACCGATCATCCCTCTTCGATCTCTTGAAACAAGTGGCAAACGATGAACTCGCATTCCCAGAACATCCGCGAGGAGTCGCTGGTGTGAAAAGCTTTGTACAGCTCATCCAAAAAACACGAGAAAAGTTCAAAACTCCACCCCTCCATGAGACGCTTTCATCTTTCTTAGAAGAGGTTAACTACAAAAAAGTGATCGAAGAAGAAGTGAAATCAGAAAAAATGAGGGCCTTTAAGTTGGAAAACATCCAAGAGTGCGTAAACGCTCTTGCCCAATATGAGGAAGAAAACGAACCCAATTTAGCTGACTTTATCGCCAACACAACGCTTGTTTCTAACTTTGCAAAACAAGCAAATAAGGGAAATGCGGATAAAGTGCAGCTCATGACACTTCATAGTGCAAAAGGACTCGAGTTTCCCATCTGCTTTATTGTTGGACTCGAAGATCACATTCTTCCTCACGAAAAAAGCTTAAAAGAAACAGGGATTGAAGAAGAAAGGCGTCTTTTTTATGTGGGAATGACTAGGGCAAAAAAACACTTAACTTTAAGCATGGCGCGCGTGCGCATGAATATGGGAAAAGCAAGACCAACGAATCCTTCGAGATTTTTATTCGAAATCCCAAAACACCTCTTTAAAACAACATCTCATAAAGAATGAAGCCCCCGACAGTTATCCTTCGTCACAGAAAAGAAAACTTAAAAAAATGTTCCCTTCGCGGGCTTGAAAAAAGAGACGATTTTTGCTTTTTCACCTACCCGCAAGCAACCCTTCCTCCACTTGACTCCTACATTCTCTTGAAAGTAGGTGCACCTCCTCTTACAAAAGAAGATCGAAACAGCGGTCTCTTTTTGATCGACGGAACCTGGCGCCTTGCAAAAGTGATGGAGCAAAGCTTAAGCGGCTCTTTCATTGAAAGAAGCTTGCCCCCTCAATTTCGAACTGCATATCCAAGATGCCAGACAGAGTGCCCTGATCCTGAAACAGGGCTTGCATCCATTGAGGCTCTTTACGCCGCCTTCTTTATTTTAGAGAGGCCTCTTGATGGGCTTCTTGATCACTACTACTGGAAGAATGCGTTTCTGCGCACGAACCACAAGCTGCTTGCGTAATTTGCCTCGCGTAGCACTTATAGCAAACAGGGAAGTATTTTTCATCAGCACCAAGATCGACAGATGGGCCCACATTTGTAGCAACCCCATTTACATGCTTTAAGTTCATCGTCGATTTACGATTGCAATAGTGACATGTTGCCTTTACTTCCTCGATAGAGTCTGCAAGCTCCATAAGTCTTGAAGATCCCTCAAAAAGATAAGACTTAAAGTCCGTCCTCAAGCCATAGCAAAGAACGGGAATTTTAAAATCCAAGGTGATTTGACGGAATTCCTCAATCACATTCGCTGATAAAAACTGCGCCTCATCCACTAAAATGCAATTTACTCCCGTGTAGTCAATTCCCCGAATCGATTCCACATTTTCAATAAGAACATCGGCCTGCATTTCAAGGCCGGCGCGCGATTTAATGCTCTCTCTTCCGAAACGAGTATCGAGATTCGGCTTCATCAGGAGCACTTTTTTTCCCTGATAGCGGTAGTTATGTGCCACCGCAAGGAGATTTAACGTCTTCGCACTTCCCATCGAACCATAACGAAAATACAACTTTGCCATATTTGCCTCCGTTTTTTATCAAAGATACACTCAAATGAGATTTCTCTCTAGAAGAACCTGTAGGAAACACTGAATAACTCATTCGCCCGGTCTTCGGCCAAAACTCACCAAAAAAGATAATTTTCGATCTGCAATAACTTTACTAAGTTCATTCCGATCTCCAAATTAACTTTTTTGGCGCTTTTGGCTCGAATCCCTGACAAAGCAGTTATTCAGTGTCTCCTATAAAAAGCTTCCTAAAAAAGCTCTCGTTGCATAAAGTGTCCTCCCATGAGCACAGCATCCTTTTCCAAAGAGTTTAACAATCAATCCGTCTCTTTTTGTCTAGGAAAATTGCCTCCAGGCCTTTCCTACATCAGCGTTTCTGCACCTCCACTCACCTTTGATACAATCTATCTTGAAGCAAAGACAAGTTCACCAAGAAAGATGCCCTTAGTTCACGGAACTTCTGATAGAATTTCAGAAATCTTTGAACATATGCAAAAGGATATTCAAGGATTTGCAATCGATGAAAAAACTCGTACGCTCACGATCCAAGTTACATCCCTTCCTTTACAGAAAAGACTTACGAGCGTTTTTTGCGATCAAAGAAAAGAAGAAGAGCGATGAGAAAAAAACCAAGCGCGCTTAAGAAAGGGAAAATCGAAGAAAACCCCGCGTGTGTACACGGCACACCCATTCTGCAAATGCCCGCTCTTTGTAAAAAAGGAACATGAGGCTGCAGCATGTGCACAAGCGCTATAAATCCCCCCAAAAAAACAATCGGAAGCACGTAGGGAACAATCGCTGACTCCCCTCTGTAAGCTGCAATGCCAAGCAAAATAACAAGGGGGAAGAGGGCAATCCTCTGGTACCAACAAAGGGGACACGGCGGATTGCCCAAAATCTCCCCGTAAAAAACGCTTATGCAAAACCCAAAAAGAGAAACAAGCCAAGCAAGATAGACCGCGTTTTTACGGGCGAATTTCAAAAGTGGCTTCATCTATCTTTCCTCAAGTTGATGAATCTGCCTTTCAAGAGCATCAAAAGAGCTCGTCGATGTTCGAATCCCATTTACAAAAAGCATCGGTGTTCCAAATTCAGATCCGATCAAGTTTTTAGCCCAGATCAAGTTCTGATCGATCTCCTGATAATATCGGTCCGCATCCAGATTCTTTTTAAGTCTCGTTAAAGAAATCCCCCCAACACCTGCGGCTACCCCTAAAACATCCTCTCTTGAGTAGGCACTGCTATGAGAAAGATTTAAGAGAAATGGAACAAATCGACTGGGTGCAAGGTTATAAACACTAATTGCTGCATTTGCAAAAAGCTTTGAGCGATCACTAAAAGCAACGGGAATAAATGCCAGTTCCGCTTTTCCTGGCTCTAGATACTTAGAAACAATCTGAGGAAACACATTCTCTGTAAAGATAAGGCAGTTCTTACAGAGCATATCCTCAAAAAGAACGAGCTTAATCGGCCCGTCTCCAAGCGAAGGCTTCCCTGCTATATCTATCTTTGTTGCACCGTGGGGAAGCATTGCTTTAAAAACTCCGCCCACTCCTAAAAAAAGAAGGGCTACTGCAAGCGCCCCAAAGACTGCTTTTTCTCGTATCCTCATGAGCCGCATAGTCCATATAAGTAAATTTTCCTTCAATAAAATTCTCTTGCTCGACTATTGACTTTTACCCTCCCTTCGACTAATTTTAAGTCTCGTTAAAATGCATACCTTCACGCATAAATCCCTTAAAATTAGGAATTAATATTCTGGATCTGCCAAAAATCTACTCTCTTGACGAGCATAAATTAAGCTCCGACAAGATCGACCCCCAAGCTTTTTACGTAATTCACAAGCTCAGAGAGGCCGGCTACAAGGCCTATCTTGTAGGTGGGGGCGTACGGGATCTCTTACTCGGGCAAACACCAAAAGACTTCGACATCTCCACCTCAGCTAGACCTGAAGAAGTACGCTCTGTTTTTAGAAACGCCATTCTTATTGGGAGGCGCTTTCGCTTAGCTCACGTTCGCTTCGGCAAAAAAGTCATCGAAGTTGCCACCTTCCGCGCTGGAGAAACAGAGGAAGCCGGTCTCATTGTCCGCGATAACGTCTGGGGAACGGAAAAAGAAGACGTCCTTCGAAGGGATTTTACAATTAATGGTCTCTTTTACGATCCTGAGACAGAAGAGATTATCGACTATGTCGGAGGATATGAAGATCTTGAAAGAAGGATTTTGCGAACGATCGGGATTCCAGAGATTCGCTTTAGTCAGGATCCCGTCCGGATGATTCGCTTGATCAAGTTCTCTGCAAGGCTTGACTTTGAAATCGACAAACCCACTTTTGAGGCGCTTCTTGGCTCTAGAAAAGAGATCGTCAAAAGCTCTTCTGCACGCATTTTCGAAGAACTCCTCCGGATGCTTGAATCGGGAGCTTCAAAGACCTTTTTTCATCTTCTCCACGAATATGGAATGCTCCAATCTCTTCTTCCAGAATTTGCCCATTATTTGAAGATTACTCCAGAAACGTCTCTCTTTTCTCTTTTAGGCGAGATCGACTCTGAAGTGAAAAAACATCAAGAGACCAAGCTCGATCGCTCGCTTCTTCTATCTGCTCTCCTCTTCCCTCTTTTTGATGAATATTTAAAAACGCATATAGTAAGTAATCAAAAAAGAGCTCCTCATCTTGGGATAATTACACAATCTGCAAACCACGTAATCGATTGCATCTTCACCCCTTTCTTCTCAATCCCTCGCAGGATCCGCAGCATTGTTGCATTTGTCATGACAAGTCAATACAGGTTTATTCCTCTCGATGGACGGATTTTGAAAAAGCCAAGAGCGCCAAGCGATCCTTCCTTCCCAACAGCCCTTCACCTTCTCAAACTGCGTGCAAATATCGAAACGGAGCTGCTTCCTCACTATACTCTTTGGACAGAGGTTGCATTCGACGAGAGTGCTCAAAAAACAAGACGGCGCCCTGCAAGAAGAAGGAGACCTTCTAATGAAGCCTAATTGCTCTGCTTTAAGTGTGAGTCCCGACATCACTCTCTATCACTCAGGCCCGTCACTTGATCTAGGTCCTCTCCCCTCATTTTTTTACTTTTCTCTCTCAGGCCCCGACTCACTATGCCTAGACCCGTTTAATCAACCGGTTCAATTTCTTCAAGGAAAGATGATACGCGTGTTTTCCATGACACTTCCCGGCCATGAGCCACCACTTGAGGCAAAAGACGCTTTGCAGGTGTTGGTTGATGATTTTGCAAAAGGACGCGATCCAATTGGCGCCTTTCTCGATTCTTTTGAAACAGCTCTTGCGTTTGCGATAAAAGAGCAGTTTGTGGACCCAAAAAAAATGACTGTTGGCGGCCTTTCTCGAGGGGGGGGTATTGCTTTTCATGCGGCAGCAAGAGACGAAAGACTAAAACAAGTCCTTGCCTTTTCCCCTGTAACAAAATTAAGCAGCCTCAAAGAGTTTAAGTCCTTAAACATCACTTCTTACGATGCACCAAAGCTTGTCGATAAGCGCATTCGCATCTACATAAGCAACAACGATACGCGCGTTGGAACAAGAAACTGTTTTGACTTTGTAGAGAAGCTTGTAGAAAGCTCCCCTAAAACAGAGCTTTTCATCTATCCAGCAATTGGCCACCAGGGACACGGCACGCCCCCTGAAATTTTCCAAGCGGGAGCCAATTGGATCTAATCATCATTGCAGCAGAACCTAGCGCCGACCTTTTAGGCGATGGGCTCATCCGTGACCTCCTTCGCTTAAATCCCGATTTAAAAATTGGAGCTGTTGCAGGACCTCTTATGCGCAAGCTTCCGATAGAGGTTATCTCTTCCATGGAAAAGCTTTGTTCTATGGGATTTATCGGGATTCTTAGCTCCCTGCCCAGACTGTTTGTACAGTTTTTTAAAATCCGAAAAGCCATTTTAAAAAGAAATCCAAAAGCAGCCGTCTTCATCGACTATCCGGGATTTAACCTAAGACTTGAAAGATCGCTTCGCAAAAAAGGTTTCCAGGGGAAAATCATCCACTATGTTTGCCCAACTGTTTGGGCGTGGGGAAAAAAGCGGATTCCTCTTTTAGAAAAAAACGTCGATCTGCTTCTTTGTCTTTTTCCTTTTGAAAAGAGCTGTTTTTCGGGTAAAAAACTCCAGGTCGAATACGTAGGACATCCACTTAAGAGGATAATCAAGCCATCACTTAAAAAAAGAACACACACGCTTGCTCTTTTCCCAGGAAGCCGTTTTTCTGAAATCGAAAAGAACTTACCTAAGCAAATCGCTGCTGCAAAAAAATTGCAAAAAGAAGATCCAAGTATTGAAGTAGCTGTTTCTATTTCCCAACCAAATAAGGAAGAGCTTATCAAAAACCTGACAAAGGATTTTCCTTGCAAGCTTGTCCTCCCGAGTGAGGCTTACTCGCTGATGAGATCAGCAAGACTTGCTCTTGCAACCTCGGGAACGGTAACCCTTGAGCTTGCCCTTCATGGAACACCCACAGTTGTTAACTATGCAATCCGCAAACTGGATCTATTTCTTGCGCAAAAAATTTTCCGTATCAACCTTCCCTTCTACTGCATCGTCAACATCATTGCGAACAAAGAAATCTTCCCTGAGTTTTTCGGTCCTAATCTTACAGTAGACAATCTCACAAAAGCCGCAAAAGCTCTTTGGAACACGCCTCAAGAAGTGCCTACGATTCTCGACAAAAAAGATGCAAGCGTTGGTGCGGCTCTTCTTATTCAAAAATTCTTTACTAATAACTGTTTTTAGCATAGAGTTTCCCCCTTACAAGGAGATTTTATGATTGCAGAATTTTTCGGTTCCTCTGCGAAACCCGTAGCAAAAGAAGGTTTGTCCACACAAACCGTTGTGAATCTATCCGCAAGAACAGCTCAAGTTTTTTTCTCATCGGGAATTATCTTTTCAATGTTCGCAATGACCACTCATGCCTCAGCTGTTGCAGCCGGAGGCTCTTTCTTATTTCACGGAAGCCTTGTCTTAATTCGGTTGTTAGAGACCTCCATCTGTTACGACCTTGCCAAGACTGCGGCAAATGTTGCTTCTATCTTTGAAAGCCGTTTTCTTCTCTCTTGGGTAGAAAAAAGTTTGGGATCTAAAGCAGCAAATGTTGTTGAAGCAATGGAATCCCTCTGTGCCCCGCCAGAGTCTGTTTTGAAAAACCTACAAAACAGCGACTTACTTGCGAAAGCAATCACTCATGGCACGGTCTTTGCACACCTTCTCAACCCACATATCGTAGATCTGCTCAGTAAAAAACCAGAAAGCTAACCATCACACATCTTCTCAAATTCCTTCTCCGTGAGAACTGAAACTTTGAGCTTTTTCGCCTTGTCGTATTTTGAACCAGGATCGTCACCAACAAGAACGTAGTCCGTTTTCTTGCTAACAGACCCGGAAACTTTCCCCCCTCTTTCTTTGATGAGGCTTGCCGCTTCATCTCTTGTATAATTTTCAAGAGTGCCCGTCAAAACAAAGGTTTTCCCTTCAAATACGTGTCCCTTGATTTTTTCCTTCATTTTTTTTGGCGCGACTCCATGAGAAAGAAGACGCGCAATTTCCTCTCTATTCTCCTTCTCTTGAAAAAATGCGTAGAGTGCCTGCGCCGTTTTATCGCCAATTCCCTCAATTGCATTAAACTCATCATCAGTCATCTCAAGAAGGGTATCGAGATTGCGCGCATAGGTTGCAAGCGCGTCTGCTGTCTCTGTACCAACAAAGGGAATTCCAAGACCCATAATCAGTCGAGAAAGAGGACATTTTTTCGACGCCTCGATGCTTTTTAAAAGGTTTTGGACCGACTTTTCCTTAAACCCCTCAAGACTAAGGAGATCCGCTTCTGTAAGAAGGTAAATATCTGAAAGACGACTGACGAGACCCTGATCGACGAGTTGTTGGACGACCTTTTCCCCCATATGCTCAATATCAAGCGCCTTCTTTGATGCGAAGTAGCTAATTTTGCGTAAGCGTTTTCCAAAGCAAGAGGGGTTTGGACAGCGAACGGCGACTTCTCCCTCTTTGTGGATAACTGTTTCCTCGCAAGTCGGACATTTTTTTGGCATTTTCCAGGCTTTCGTTCCTTTTCCTCTTTTGGACAGATCCACTTCGACAACTTTAGGGATCACATCGCCCCCTTTCTCAATCACAACGATGTCGCCAATGCGAATGTCTTTGCGAGAAACTTCATCTTGATTGTGCAGGGTTGCTCTTGAGATTGTGCTTCCTGAAAGAAGGACAGGCTCTAGCTCAGCCACCGGCGTCAAAACTCCCGTTCTTCCCACCTGCACGGTGATATCGAGGATTTTTGTATGCGCCTGCTCTGGAGCAAATTTATAGGCAATCGCAAAACGCGGTGTCTTTCCCGTGGCTCCAAGGACTTTACGAAACTGAAAATCATTCACTTTAACAACAATTCCATCGATCTCGAAAGGCAGAGATTCTCTCTCTTTTTGGATTTTTTCCGCAAAACGCATAATGCCTTTAAGGTCTTTATCCACATGGATATGCTTTGCTTTTGCAATGGGCAGTCCCCACTTTTTAAGAGAAGCAAATAGCTCCTCTTGCGTCTTAACAGAAGAGTGTCCTTCCGCAACTCCATAGCAGAAAATCTCAAGTTTGCGCTTTGCAACTTCTTTTGGATTCAAAAGCTTTAAAGAGCCTGCTGCCGCATTACGTGGATTGGCAAAAGGATCAAGGCCCGATGTCTCTCTTTCTCGATTAAGCAGGCTAAATGTCGAAAGGGATAAATAGACCTCTCCCCTCACCTCAAAATCTTCAGGAAAGCCGGAGCCTGACAATGTTAGAGGGATTGAGGGAATCGTTTTAATGTTTGCACTTACATCATCGCCTCTCCTGCCATTGCCTCGTGTGAGGGCACGAAAAAATTTGCCCTTTTTGTATCGAATGGAAATGGCTGTTCCATCCACCTTTAGATCGGAGCAAAACGTGACATTCTTTTTCTCTAAAAGCTTATAGACCCTGTTTAAAAAGTCATCCACCTCATCTTCAGAGTAGGTATTTGCAAGAGACATCATGGGAGCCATGTGGTCTTCTTGTTTAAATCCTTCCGTTGGAGATTCAGCAACTCTTCTTGCAGGAGAATTATCGATTACATCTTCAGGATGCTCTTCTTCATAACTTTTGAGCTGCCGCGCTAAATTGTCATATTCTAAATCTGAAATTACCGGCTTCGCCTCATCGTAATAGTGGCGATCATGCTCGACGAGCTCCTCAACAAGTTTTTGATATTCTTTAAACGTCTTCATTCAATCTCAAAAATTGTGGTCGCAAGCGATGGGACAAACACCGATATGTGAGAGCTCTGAATGACTGGATCATGCCCCTGTTCGCCTGTTCCCCCATATATTCCAGCATCTGTATTAAAAATTTCGACAACTTTTTTTACGCCTTTTAAATTGATCTTATAATCTTGAATGGAGCCCGGCAAAAAATGATGCACAACAAGAAGAGTTGAATCCGATGATTTGCGTAAATAAGAGATCACACTCTGATCGTGATCAGAAAAATCAACCCACTCATATCCATCCCAAGAAAAATCTCTTTCCCAAAAAGCACTTTTTTCTAAATAGAGATGATTGAGATCGCGCACCATTTTCTGTATGCCCTGATGCTGAGGATACTGTAAAAGATGCCAGTCCAACTCTTTTACACAATTCCACTCTTCCCATTGACCAAACTCCCCTCCCATGAAAAGGAGGTTTTTCCCCGGATGCGCGATCATGTAGCTGTAGAGAAGGCGCGCTCCTGCAAATTTCTCTCCTGGCATTTTGGAAAGCAAGCTCGCCTTTCCATGGACCACCTCATCATGTGAAAGAGGACAAACAAAGCGTTCTGAAAAAGCGTACATCATTCCAAAAGTAAGTTCATTTTGGTGGTTTTTACGGTCCTCAAAGCTTCTTGATGTGTAGCGAAGTGTATCGTTCATCCACCCCATGTTCCACTTTAAATCAAAGCCCAGAGTCTCTGTTACTCCCTTAAAGGCAGAAGCTTCTTCAGCAATCATCAAAGCGCCCGGCACTCTTTCATGAACGACCGCATTTAAACGCTTTAGAAAAGCAATCGCCTCGAGATTGTGGTTTTCTCCATTTATATTCGGCTCCCACTCCCCTTTTTTTCGTCCATAATCGAGATGAAGCATCGAGGAAACAGCATCAACGCGGATTCCATCAACATGCATTGTTTCCAGCCAAAAAAGGACGCTTACAATCAGAAAATTCTGCACTTGCTTATTTCCATAATCGAAAATCGCGGTATTCCAATGAGGATGAAATCCTTTTCTTAAATCCTCATGTTCGAAAAGCGCTGTCCCATCAAATCTGTGGAGGGAAAAATCGTCGATAGGAAAGTGAGCCGGTACCCAATCCAAAATCACACCAATGCCAACTGCGTGCATATGGTCAACGAAAAACTGAAAATCCGACACCGACCCAAATCTGCTTGTGACAGAAAAAAAACCCGTAACTTGATATCCCCAGGACTCATCTAAAGGATGCTCCGTAATAGGGAGAAGCTCAACATGCGTGAATCCCATGTTAGAGCAGTACGCGCTGAGTTCTTTCGCAATCTCCCGATAATTCATTCCTTTTTTCCAGGAACCCAAATGCACTTCGTAAATGTTCATTGGCCGGTTTAAGGAAAGGCTTTTCCTCTTTTGAATCCACGCGCTGTCTGTCCAAGCAAATGTATCCACATCCGCAACAATCGACCCTGTTTTAGGCCGTAGCTCAGAGTAAAAAGCAAACGGATCGCTTTTGATTAAAAGCGATCCGTTTTTAGAGAGAATTGCGAATCGATACTTTTGACCAATATCCATTCCCGGAACAAAAAGTTCCCAAGTCCCGGAGCTCTTAACATTGCGCAAAGAGAAACGCTTTCCGCTTGCGAGAAGACAAACCTCTTTAGCATTTGGCGCCCAAAGAGCAAACAAAACTCCAGACACACCTTCATGGGTTTTGCGCCTTGCACCAAGAACTTTATAAAGCTCGTAGTGACAGCCTTGGGCGAACAAGGCGATATCCTCTTCGGAAATCCAATTCTTATTTGCGAGATCTACGTCCATAAAAAATAAAGAGTCCAACGCCTAAAACGATTAAAACAATCCCACCAATTTGCAAATTCTCTGCCAGATTTGAGTAGTAAGCAATTTGATCATGGGCATCGGCAATTTTTCGATCCGCTGACTTTGTAAATTGCTTTCCAACTTCTTCTGATATTGGATTCAAAGAAAAAAGAGATTTTCCTCGACTTAGTTTTTTCTCAGCACCTGAAAGTTCAATCTTTCCCTGTGCCACCTGATCCTTGATATAGTAAGCCCCTCCAATCATTAGAGCGCCAACCACAACCAAGACTATAGAAATAATTTTTTTGAAATTCATACATCCTCACGCAAGTAAATCCTAATAGCCGTTTAAATTTAATTTTGCAGCTTTGGGCTAGCGCCAAAGCTGCAAAATTAAATTTAAACGACTATATTTCAGAGATACACGAAAAAAAATTTTTTGAAAAATGAAAATTCTTCTTGCATGAATAAAAAATTTCTTACATCAGTAATGGTAAAAGATGAGAAAAGCGGGCGGACCCATCCTCAAAAGGTTCACATGAGCGGATCTCTTCTCAAGCTAACGAAGGAATGTTACATGAAGAAAAAAGCAAAGAAAAAAGCCGTTAAGAAAAAGGCTGTAAAGAGAAAAGTTGTTAAGAAAAAAGTCGTAAAGAAAAAAGTTGTTAAGAAAAAAGCCAAGAGATCAGGAACTAGAAAGGCATCAGGTCTTACAAAAATTACTTACGCCATTACCCCCGAACTTACAGAGATCGTTGGAAAAGGGCCACATACACGTCCTCAGATCGTGAAAAAATTATGGGTCTATATTAAAGCGAAGAAGTGCCAAGATACAAAAAATCGACGCATGATTAATCCCGACGATAAATTGTCAAAAGTAATCGGGAAAAAGCCTGTTGACATGTTGAAGCTCGCAACGCATATCAGCAAGCACATCAAAAAATAATTTTACTTTTCTTGAAGGGCCCCTTAATCAAGAGGCCCTTATTTTTATCAAAAACTCCCGATTATTTCACTCTTGTTTCTATAGAGGAGTCCCCCTATACAAAAATCATATTAATAAAATCTTTCGTACAAAGAAGAGCAAAATAAGGGTAGCGCTAAAGCATTTGCAATTGATATCATCTGTCCAATTCTGAGAAAACCCGGAAGACACCCCGGATAGGGTCAAAAAATTTGAAGGGAGAGAACATTGCTATTTTTCAACAGGAACAAGCCAAAAGAAGCCCGATCAAAATATCGCTGGATCATTGCCGGTCTCATCTTTTTCATTACTCTTGTTAACTTTATAGATAGGTCAGCGATCTCCTTTATCATCGAGCCTCTTAAACAAGAGTTTCACCTTACAGATACTGAATTCGGAATGATCCTTTCTGCCTTTGGGGTGGGTTATTTTCTTCTTACAGTGATCGGAGGCTTTCTTGTCGATAAACTAGGCCCGCGCTTGATTTGGCCCATTGCTGCTGTTTGCTGGTCCCTATGTGTTTGTTTCCTTGGGTTTGCTGTTGGGTTTTGGAGCTTTATTGGGATTCGCTTTCTCCTTGGTGTCGCAGAGGGCCCTCATTTCCCCGCAATGTCTCGATCCATCAGTAACTGGCTATCCCCATCGGAAAGGGCACGTGCGCTCTCTTTGGGGCTTGTTGCAATCCCCGTCTCATCTGTTATTGGGGCTCCGATTATCTCATATCTTGTCGCAGACTATGGCTGGAGACCGATGTTCTTTATCATCAGCTCTCTCGGAATTATTTGGGCCCTTGTTTGGTATTGGTTATTTAGAGACAAACCAGAAGACTCCGCCTATGTAAATAAAGCAGAAAGAGAGTATATCGCCACCCCATCTTCGAATGGTGAGGAGCATCAAGAAATTTCTAAACCTTGGCGATTTATCTTAACGCATCCTGTCTTGATCGCAAATAACATCGCTTACTTTGCCTTTGGTTATATGTTGTTTTTTGCCACCTTGTGGCTCCCGGGATACTTTTCGTCTCAATATGGCCTAACCCTAAAGGCCGTCGGTTGGTATCTCACAATCCCATGGCTTGCAGGAACTGTTTTCTTAAAAGCCGGAGGGATCCTCTCCGATTATCTCTACAAAAAAACAGGAAGACATCGGGTGGCTCGATCCCATTTGATCTGGGGAAGCCAACTCTTAGCTGCGATTTCGTTTCTCATCTTGAGCTTTACAAACTCCCTCCCCCTCTCCATCCTTTTCCTTAGCTTAGGTCTTGGATTCGGCCTGATGCCACAGTCCATTTTCTTCAGTGTGAATATCGATGTTGCAAAGAATTCTGTTGGATCCGCGCAAGGGGTCACCTCTGGCTGCCTCTCGCTTGCGGGCATTATTGCTCCGGCTATGACCGGGTGGCTCATCGATATGACAGGGAACTTTCAAGGAGCGTTTCTCCTTCTTGCAGGTCTCACAGGCATTTCCGTAGTGACTGTGCTCCTCTTCCACCATCCCGATCGCAAGTGGTCTCCTCGCGCAGCCTAGGTAGTGTCGTCAAAATCGACGAACCCTGCGTTTGATGACACACCACCTAGCATCTTAATTCTCCATGAGCTATACGAAAAAAAAGGGCTTATACCCAACAACGTGGAGAATTTTTTATGCACCAATTTCTTGGACCAGTCATTTCAATTATAGCGGGTATTCTCGTGTTAATTTACCCAAAGATATTAAACTACGTCGTAGCGGTCTATCTGATCGTATTTGGCGTTGTGGAGCTCTTCGCTAAATTCCAGTAAGAGTGGTTTACGAAAGGAACCTCTTTGTGATACACTTCGCTAGATTATGATCTGGCCGATATATAGTTTCTTCGTTTTTCTCATGAGCATCTGGCATCCGCAAGAAGCCTCCGCCATGAGTAAAAAGACACATGCGCTTCCTTTTAAGAACGAAGCGATTGGTGTTCAAACCTTTAAGTATGAAGATGAGACGAGAAATCGTCCCGTTCTTGTTGAGCTTTGGTATCCAACAGATGAAGGAGTTGCCTCTCATCAGGTGGAAGAAGATGTTTGGGTTCACCCGAAAGAAGCAAGAGACGTCGCCCTATCCTCCAAAATATCCTCTTATCCCCTGATCTTAATGTCTCATGGGATGCGTGGCGAGCGAAGAGAAAGAACGTGGCTCGCTGACGCGCTCGCACGCCAAGGCTACTTGGTAGCCTCAGTCGAGCATTATGGAGACACCTGGCGCAAGTACGACCCTCTGATGAGCTTTAAATTCTGGGAAAGAGCAAAAGACATCTCTTTTTCTCTCTCTCGTCTTCTTGAAAACCCGAATCTAAAAAGCCGCATCGACACAAACCGCATTGGGTTTGTTGGCTACTCCATGGGCGGAATGACAGGACTTGCCTTAGCTGGCGCGCAAGCAAAGTATGCCCAAGCAATTGCTAAAGTGCAGTATGAGCAAACAAAAGAGATCTCTTTAGAGGAGTTTAATGGGCTTGATTTTTCTGAGGCAGAAAAAAACTATCAAGAACCTAGAATCCACTCGATTTTGCTGATTTGCCCTGCAACATTTGCCTATCTCCCCGAAGCGCTTAAAAGTGTTAAAACCCCGATCGGAATGATCGCCTCTCTAGATGATGAGATCCTTCCACACGCTGATCATGCTGCAAAAATCATGGAGCATGCACCGCCGCGAAAGACAAAGCTCATGAAAAACAAGACATCTCACTATGCCTTTCTAAACAAAATGACAAAGAAAGGGTGTGAAGTTCTCCAAAAAGGGGTTAAAGATCCCATAGATTGGCAACCCGTTCATCAAGAAACAACAGACTTCACCATCCAATACTTTGAAGACACGCTTCCTGCTAAAAAAGCGCAGAACAAGTAATACTGGCAGGTTTTTAACATCGCCCAAATCATTGCTGCTTTCGTCGTTGTTCAGTGTCTCCTTTACCTTTGACAT
This sequence comes from uncultured bacterium, assembly GCA_965370365.1. GTDB lineage: Bacteria > Chlamydiota > Chlamydiia > Chlamydiales > SM23-39 > DAIDHZ01. The sequence goes on from CBDUSP010000002.1 coordinate 31,573, forward strand.
CCAAAGGTTTTACTGGAAAAGGCGGTTCAGAAAAAAGGTCTGGAGCACCCGGGGACTTAGAAAAATGAATAGACTTATAGTACTCGTAAAAAACAGCCACTTTTAACTTAAAAAGGATTTATACCATGACTACAGTTATGCCATTAAAGCCAGTCAATCATAACTCCGCACCACAGGATCAGTGTTACATGTGTCGGGAGAATTTCCAGACGGATAATAGTAAACTGGAAGGGATTCTCTCCCATTCCCATCCTGACCCTGTTCAGCCAAATATCCATCCTCTCCATGCAGTCTGTGCTCAGGGGCTCTTTACCAATAAAAGCAACGCACTGATTGCGCAGATAAGGACGAAGTCGCTAGATTTTGGAATCCATAATCCTTGGCCCGATTTTGACAACACAGTCACTTGTGGGATATGCAAAGTCCCAATCTCTCTCCCTCCCTCCCTCACCTCCTCAAGCTCTTCATCTCAAGAAAACAGATGGTCAGTAGGTGCAAAAGTTTTGGGGAAGTTAATCACTGCAGTATCGTCGCAAGCCATGATTGGTCCCCTCGTGGACGCGTTGTGCCAGGAAGTCGTAGTAAAGCGCTTTAACGTAGACCCCTCCGTTAAGAATAGTCCTCTTCTTACGGCTGTGAAGATAGCCGGTCGTATGCTTATGTATTCTTTTGTTACTTCGGGATTTCTTAGAAACACAGTCAATGATTACATGCGGCTCACCTCTTCTCCGGAGCAAGCGAACAGCATATTAGAACGATTGACCCGCTGGAAATGGTCGCTGCCTGTGACATTAGCCAGCTTAGCAGCTGCGAAAGTGGTGGTGAGTTACGGTCTTATTCATAATTCTCAGGCAGCCAAACTAGACAACGATTTTCTTAAGGAATTGTTTGTAGGAGTAATGGGTTGGGGGCCTTTGTTGCTTGAATGGCAGATGAACATCCGCAGTCCATTCAACGAATTCTATCACGAATTTATAAATGATTTTCCGAACCCTTTATATAAAGATCAGCTCACAAGATTCATGCTCTCTATTACTTCGGATAGCTTTGAAGAACTTGCAAAAGATATATCTCAAAAAAAATCACACAGATTAGAGGAATACAAGTACCAACTCGAATGTATTCTTGAGGCTTCGGAGATGTTTCGGCCATACGTGAGGCATCTGGCGGACGATGAAAGAGGTGTTCCGACCGACGATGTGATGAAGCTGCTGAAAGAAATTTTTATAGCGAACTGGAACAGTATTTGCCAGAAGGCATTTGAAACGCAAGAACTGGACTTTACAGAGGAGATTATCAAGCATTTGCAACCAACGGCACAAGCAGCTGCTGCTACTTGAGAGACACTGAACAATTGCTTTGCCCCCTAACTCCAAGTTTTGAGTTGATTTGGGTATAACTCAGAAAAGATAAGGAATCATCTTGTAGGGAACTTTCTTACAATATAGATCCCACGACTCCCCATACTTATCCGCACATCTCTTATCATGGCGAAACGCGCGGTCGATAAGAAGAACCGTTAAGAAACATACGTAAAAGTAAGGGAAGAAGTTTGTAAATAGAGCCGGCACGCTCCAGAAAAAAGCCGCACAAATCTCCGGGACATAGTGAAAATGGCGAGAGACTCCCCACCAGCCAGAGGCAAGTAAAAGGCCTTGCTTCTCCTCACCATCTTGCGTTCGATACACAGTCTCAATAATCTCTGGAGAGGATCCCCACACACGACATTTCCCATCACTTGCGCGGACCTTTTGCCTCTGCAGGTCGGCTAAATAGTTGATCAAAATCCCTGTACATCCACAAAAGAAAATCGTAAAGGCCGTAAGCGTACCCAAAGCAATCGGGTGGTGAACGAGATAAAAGGCAGGAGATGTGTAAATACAAGGTACCCACACAAGACATCCCCAGCAGATCATAAAACCTGCTCGATCATGCATAATATCAAGTGAGCGGAAATATCCCGTCTCCCAAACAAAGAACTTCCCAATGTAAATCAGCTGAAGAGCAACGGAAATAATCATCGCGTTACTAAGCCCGTAGAGCTCTGATTGCTTGGCTGCAAAAGAGATGATGAGAAGCGGCCAAGCCATCATCCCAAAACGGCAGTTTGTAAACTGCTTCACATCCCAGCCCAGGATTCTTGGGTACAGCTCAGTGCCCCAGTAGTAATCAAAAAGAACGTTCCCAGAAGAGCCATTATCACTTGACGATGGAGCGAAAATCCCTTTTAAGTAGAGGATCAAACAAAGCAAAAGACTAAAGCAATTCAAAGCGCCAAGCAAATACCCTAGCTCATCATAGAGAAGAGAGGCTGAAAAAAGGTTAAGTCCGTAGGTGGCGATAAAAAATGTAGCAACTGTAATGAAAAAGCACGCTACACCATTTGCCTTATAAACAGGAACATTCCCCATCAGAGTCACGGGCCCTAAAAAAGTCTTTCCAGGAATCATGCGCATCAAAAACAATTGAAACGCGCCATATACAAAAATAATCTTCCAGGCAGTTATAGAGCCAAAGAAAACAGGCTTCCAAATACTCCAAATTAAACTAAATAGCCCCTGCTCTGCCGCCATGTGCCAAAACGCCATGAATGACCCGTCCAAATGGGATCCCACATACCAAAATATAAAAACCGTGGGAGGACAACACCCGAGAAAAAAAAGAGGAACCACATAATTATGGATCCAACGATTTGAACGAAAGGTTTCCGCAGACACTAAACATCCTCTTTTGTATATATGCGTGACTGTCGACCTTTTAAAGAGCAAAGCAATTCATGGGGAATTATTCCAGCTCTTGATGCCACCTCATTAAGGCGAATCTGCCGGTTCCCCTGCTTTCCGATCAACGTCACTTGATCGCCAACATACACATCGCTACTTCCCACATCAACCATAAATTGATCCATGCAAATAATTCCAGAAATTTTATATTCACACCCTCGGATTAATACAGATCCCTTATTCGACAATGCACGGGGGTATCCATCCGCATATCCAATAGGAACTGTCACAACCCGCGATCGCCTTGCTGTCTTGTAATTTTGACCATAGCCAATCGCACTCCCTTCTTCGACTACCTTGAAATAGGAAACCTTTGATTTTAGTGAAAAGCATGGAGCGATTTCCCCCAGAGGGTCCTCCGACCCATCCGGGAAGTACCCATAACAGAGAATCCCCGGTCTCACCATATCGAAAAGAGACTCTGGATAAAAAAGCACTCCCCCTGAATTTGCAAGGTGCCAAATAAGAGAGCTCCCTCGAAAATGCTCTTGAAGGGATCGAAACTTCCGGATCTGCACATGTGTAAAGAGATCATTCTCTCTATCCGATGATCCCAAGTGAGAATAAACACCGACAAATTGAAACAATTTTTGGCTAGCGATCCAAGGAATCAGTTTGAATGCAGATTCCACACGAACTCCAGTTCGATTCATCCCCGTATCCACCTCCAAATGGACGCGGCATTTCTTTCTAAGCCGAGAGCACGCGGACAAAACCAACTCCGCCTTGTATCTGGAGCTAAGTGTGATTTCAAGATCATTTTGAATCAAAGCATCGATCTGATCCTCATGAATAGCGCCCAAAACAAGGATTGGAATCGTGATTCCAAAGGCGCGCAAAGCAACTCCCTCCTTTAGACAAGCAACAGCCAGGCGATCTACCCCTTCGTCTTGAGCCACCCGGCTCATCTCACAAAGCCCATGCCCATAGGCATCCCCTTTCACACAGAGACAAAAGATTTTTTCACCAATCCTATGACGGACGGACTGAATATTTTTTTTAAACTGATTTAAATCAACCTCAATCCAGGAGGGATGAGGAACCTCTTTCTCGAGAACAACAGTCATAGGGTCAACATGTTATCAATCCTTGATTTTTAAGTCACTTCTCAGATAAAATCGTGCCATGAACCTGTCCCATTGTTCGGGCCTTGGACAAAAGAGATCGATTTTTAAGAGATTTTCGATTTTTTTTCTGCCCACATATGCGAAGCCCCATAGAGGGCAGAAAAAGAATCTAAAGGTCTGAAAATCAGATTTTTTGGACAGGCACCAATAATGGGATAGGTTCAATATGGGTAATCCTTTTCAAATCTGGATTGACCGGCTAAAAAGCGGCCAAAGCCAAACAATTAATGAGTCCCTCCCCCCAGATTTTCTGGATCTGGAAAGAGAGGAAGAGTTGCGAACCGAAACTCCGGTACTCGTAAAGGGAAAGGCCTACCTAACAGACAGTGAGCTGATTCTCCATTTAGATGCATCGACAAAGGTTATGATGCCTTGCGCTGTTTGCAATAAAATGACGCAGATTGAGCTTGCAATAGAGAATTTTTACCATACACACCCCCTTGAAGAAATTCCGAGTGGGACATACGACTTTAGAACCCCTTTGAGGGAGGCTTTAATAATTGAGCTACCCAAGTATGTTGAATGCAACAAAGGGAAGTGTCCATCAAGGAAAGAGATTGACCCTTATTTAAAGGGAAAGAGTAAGGATGACAATATCCACTTTCCATTTTCCAATTTAGAATCATAGGAGATTCCAATGGCAGTACCACGCAACCGCGTTTCAAATGCAAAGAAAAACTCACGCAGAGCGCACCACGCAAAAACACCGAAAAACCTTTGTGCATGTCCAAATTGTGGAAAGCACCGGCTTCCCCACAGAATATGTCCTTCTTGTGGGCAGTACAAGGGGCAGGTAGTTGAGCAAAGCGCGAAGTAAACCTTTTCGGATTGGCATTGACTTGATGGGGAACAGCCTTTCCCCGTCTATCTTGCTGGAGGCCCTTCTTTCCATCCCAAAACAGGACGATGTTGAATTAGCTCCGATTGGGACTCCGGACCTTGAAAGCAAATGTCCATCTCCGTTCTATAGCAGCGATGACTTCATCACAATGGAGGAGTCTCCCGTTCGGGCTTTGAAACAGAAGAAAAATGCGTCAATGCTCTTGGGTTTGCGCCTTCTAAAGCAAGGAGAAATCGACGCCTTTATCTCTGCGGGGAGCACGCCTGCGCTTATTCTTGGAGCGAAAACGATTCTCTCTTTTTTGCCGGGAATTAAAAGACCAGCCCTCTTTTCATATTTCCCGACAAAGAAAAATCCAGTGGCTGTCTTAGACCTCGGGGCGAACGTGCAATGTAAAGCGCTCAATCTTGTACAATTTGCGCACATGGCATCGGCTTATCTTCACGTAAATGGACTTGAAAACCCCAGAGTTGGCCTCCTCAATATTGGAGAAGAACCTCTAAAGGGAACCTCGGAACTTAAAAGTGCCTACCAAGCGCTTAAGACCATGGAAAATCCTTCCTTTCAATTCTCAGGAAATATCGAGGGGAAATCTGTTTTTGATGGGAATGTCGATGCCTTAATTACCGATGGATTTACGGGAAATATCCTCTTAAAAACAGCAGAAGGAATCGCCAGTCTCATTCTCGATAAAATAAGCGCGAATCTCGACGAAAAAACCCGATCGCTTCTTGGATCCGAGATCTCTGACTTACAAAAACACTTGCACTACGCAGAGTATCCAGGAGCTCTGCTGCTTGGAGTCCGTGGCATTGTGATCAAAAGCCATGGTTACTCCTCCCCCAAAGCCTTTATCAATGCGGTGCACGGGGCAATCGCGCTTGTCAAAAAAGATTTCTTGAAATCCTTCAGCCAAGCTCTTAGAAATATACATACAGAACTGAAAACATGAAAAAACTATGAATGATCTTTTACTTAACGTTGAATCCAAAGAGATACGACTCGTCCATTTGAGAGGCGGTCGGCTCCACGACCTCATCCTCGATCGCAGAAAATCGCGCCAATCTACCGGCAATATCTACCGAGGCAAAATCACAAATATTCTCCACAACATCCAATCTGCTTTTGTCGATATCGAAGGAGAAAGTGGGTTTATTCACATCAGCGATATTCTAGAAAATGCCTCAAAACTCAAAGAAATGTTCGATATGGACTTCGATTTAGACGGCGACACTGCGAAAGAAGATGCTCAAGTCAAAGACATTACGCAAATTCTTAAGCCTCAGCAACCTGTACTTGTCCAGGTCGTGAAAGAGCCCATTGGAACAAAAGGGGCTAGACTCACATCCAATATCTCAATCGCAGGAAGATATTTGGTTCTCCTTCCAAATAATCCTCATCGGGGAGTCTCGAGAAAGATAGAAAACCCAAAAATGCGCGATCAGCTCAAAAAACTCATCCGTTCTTTTGAGATGCCAAAAGACATGGGACTGATCTGCCGTACCGTCAGCGCTCAGGCAACAACCGACATGCTCATTGAGGAAGCGACCGATCTTTTTAACGCATGGCAAGAGATTGTAGAAAAGTTCCACAAAGCAAAACGCCCGACTCTCCTTTTTGAAGAATCAGATCTCATAAAAAAAGCGGTCATTACTTGTATCGACAAAAAATACGACCGATTGCTTGTCGATGATTATGCCACATTCCAAAGATGTAAGAAAATATACGAGAAATACAAAGGGGAGCATGATTCCCTAAAGATCGAGTTTTACAGAGACAAAATGCCCATGTTCGAACGGTTTAACGTCGAGAGAGAAATCGATAAAGCCATGCGCAACAAAATTTGGCTCAAATCAGGAGGATATCTCTTTCTCGATCAGACAGAGGCGATGCACACGATCGATGTCAACTCAGGAAGAAGTTCAACGAACCCATCAGGCGGCGATGTAGAAGAAACACTTGTCCGCATTAACCTTGAAGCTGCCCAAGAAATCTCACGGCAACTGAGAATTCGTAACATTGGGGGTCTCATTATCTGCGATTTCATCGACATGCAATCGCGTAAAAACCAAAAAAGAGTCTTAGAACACTTAAGAGAGTGTATGAAAGAAGACTCTGCAAAGTGCACAATCCTAGGAATGAGCGAGTTTGGTCTTATCGAGATGACACGCCAAAGAAATAGAGAGTCGCTTGCTCAGACGCTACAGACAAGCTGTCCTTACTGCTCTGGACATGGCCTCGTTAAAAGTCATGAAAGTGTCGCTGTCGATATTGAAAGGGCTCTGAAACGACTTATTCTCTGCCAGAATCAGTTTGCGCTCAAACTTACGATCCACCCAGAGTTGAGCCATTACCTAGAGCAGGGAGATAAAGAGTACTACTTAAAGCTCGCAGAAAAATCCAATGCCCTCCTTGAGTTTGCTCTCAATGACAATCTCCACCTAAACGACTTTATATTCTACTCAACTCTTAATGGACAAAAGCTCGATGCTTGAAGCGGAGTTTACAAAGAAACTCGAAGAGATTCTCTCCAAAATCCCCCCAAATCATCGAGCCAACCTCCAGCAGTTCTTTAAGGCCTACAAGGGTGCTGTCGTTTCTTTTGCCGAGAGCTTTCCGACGCTCTGTCTATATCTGCAGATGCTAGAGGAAGAATTCAAATCTCCTTTCTCTTTTGAGCCCTACCACACAAAAGTCCGCAACCCTGTCGACTATTATCGCTTCGGACTCGACTTCGTCAAACCTCTCGTCAATCTTGAAAAATCAAAAATTCTCGGGACAGACAATCTCGAATTTATCGCAAAAAGTCTAAAAAACAAAGAAAACGTGATCCTCCTTGCAAACCATCAAACAGAGGGAGATCCTCAAGCAATTGCAATTTTGCTTGAGAAGACACATCCCGAGATCGCAGAGTCGATGATTTATGTTGCAGGAGAGAGAGTTGTGACGGACCCCCTGGCAATTCCATTTAGCAAAGGATGCGATCTTCTTTGCATTTATTCGAAGCGCTACATCGATTATCCCCCAGAGCAAAAAGCGGACAAGCAATTGCACAATAAAAAAACAATGCAACTCATGAGTCGTTTGCTAGAAGAAGGCGGGAAAATTATCTACGTCGCTCCAAGTGGCGGGAGGGATCGGAAAAATGCGCAAGGCAAGATCGAAGTGGCTCCCTTTGATCCCGATAGCATCGAGATGTTTTATCTCATGGCAAAAAAGGCAAAAACGCCAACACATTTTATTCCCTTTACTCTTGCAACATACGCTCTTATGCCTCCTCCTGAAACGATCCAAAAAGAAATCGGGGAGTTAAGAACAGCGAAAAGAACACCCATCCATATTGCCTTTTCTCCACCCTTTGATATGGAATCAAATCCTAACACCGACAAAAAGGAAAAGAGAAAACAAAGAGCCAAAGAGATTTGGAATATCGTTTGCAATACCTACAAAACTCTAGTAGACTAACCCAAATGAAAGCGTTAGTATCGTCCCTCTTTTTGATCATATCATCCCTTGCCGCAGCCCCCTATACAGAAGTCGAAGACACGGCAAATTTGCAGATCCTTTCCCCAGATCTACAAAACCGCGAAATGGCAAAAATTGCTCTGCCAAACGGACTCCAGATTCTCCTTATTTCAGATCCTGGGGCGGATCAGTCTGCGGCGTCTCTATCCGTTGAGACAGGATCTTGGTGCGATCCTTCTGAGAGCCCCGGTATGGCCCATTTTTGCGAGCACATGCTCTTTATGGGGACCGAGAAGTATCCCGACTCCAATGAGTTTTCTTCGCTTATTTCCGATTTTAATGGGCACACAAACGCATTTACAGCGTCAGATAAGACCGTGTATATGTTCTCGTCAAATGATGATGGATTCCTCCCCCTTTTAGATCGCTTTGCCCACTTTTTTATCGACCCTACTTTCGACCCTTCTAACCTATCGAGGGAAATGCACGCAGTCGATCAAGAGTTCGCCCTGATGAGAGAAAATGATGCTTGGCGTGAGTATATGGTTTTTAAGGAGACGGGAAATCCAAACCATCCAAATCGCCTTTTTTCAGCGGGTAATTCCAAAACTCTATCAACGATTCCCCAGAGTTCTTTGAAGAAATGGTATCAGGAGCACTACGGCGCAAATCGGATGCGGCTTACCGTTTATTCCTCACTTCCCATGGATGAATTAAAGCGAGTGGTCCCAGAGTCTTTTGCCCTTGTTCCAAAGTCTACCAAATCCCCTCAAAGTTTTTCTGAAAGAGTCTCCTCAAAAGAGCAAAAGGGGCGCATCACTTCTATAAAGCCCATCAAAAGCGTCCAAAGAATTAAGCTTACTTGGGAACTCCCTGCATTTCTTTCAAATGACGACTCAAAATCAGCGGAACTTGTGGCATATACTCTCGAAAGAGGACATAACCATAGCCTGCTCCAAAAGTTAAAAAATGAGCAGCTCGTAGACGATATCGGGATCTATGTCCATTCTCATGTAGGAAAAGAGCATCCTTTTTTTGAAGCAACACTTGCGCTTTCAAATAAGGGACTGGAAAATATCGAGCTTGTGATCTCCTATTTCTTTCAGGCCATCAAAGGCTTAAAAGAGTCGGGAGTCGAGGAAGCACTCTTTCGTGAAAAAAACACCCTGGCCCTCCAAGAATACCAGTATCAATCGAGAATGGATGCCTTCACATATGTTTCCCAAATCGGAAGATCTATTCTCCATGAAAACCTTTCAAGTTTTCCAAGGAGATCTCTTTTTGGATCCCATTACGACCCTGAAAACATCCAAAAAACGCTCGCCTTTTTAACTCCTGGGGAGTGCATGATCACTCTCCTTTCTCCGCAAGGGATGGTCTATAATAAAAAGGAAAAGTGGCTAGAGGTTCCTTATACCACTCAAGATATCCCCCTAGAGTGGAGCTCTAAGTGGGAAGAAATCGCATCGCATCCAAATATCCGCCATCCAGAGCCGAATCCATTTGTTTGTGAAAACCTTGAGCTTGTTGGAGATCCGGAACTCGGGAGTGTCCCTGTGTGCATCGCAAGATCTGATGCGGGAACCGCATTCTATGCCAGATGCCCTGAATACCAAACTCCAGAAGCTACCATCTATCTCCACATTTTATCTCCCCAGATAGCTCCAACTGCCAGAAGTCGCGTTTTAACCTCTCTTTATCTCGATCATCTAGACGATCTATTAAACGCGCCCTTGAGTGAGGCATCAAGTGCAGGACTTGAGTACAACTTTGGTATTGATAGGTCCCGGATCACCCTCATTTTAAGTGGATTTAGTGAAAAGATCCCCTTGCTTCTTGGGAAGATTGTGGATCAAATGCCTCTAAACCCGCCAACGAAAGATCAGTTTGATCTTTATGTATCTAGACTTACCCGAAGTTACGAAAATGGGGCAAAAAGCCTGCCTGTTGAGCAAGCAAAAGAGCTTCTCTCATCGCTTCTTACACAAGGGAAAACGACAAAACAAGACAACCTTGTCGCCTTAAAGAAGATTTCCTATGAGGATTTTTGTACATTCCACAAAAAGCTCTTTGAAAAAACCTATTTTGAAGCGCTCTTTTCGGGGAATATGTCCCTTAAAACAGCAGAGAGCTGCTATCTAGACACTCTCCATGCAATGAGTAAATCTCCTTATCAAAAGTCAGATCATCCTCAAACAAAAGCGCTTCATTTGCCATCGGAGGAAGGACCGTTTTCGATTGCAAAAGAGACAAGGGCGCAAGGAAACGCCGCGATCTTACTCATTGATGAAGGAAACTATTCAAAAGAAAAAACGGCAACCCAAACGATTTTAAGCGCAGCGCTTCAAGAGCCATTTTTTGATACGCTAAGAACAAAGCAAAAAACAGGTTATATTGCGCAAAGCGGAAGTGTGGACGTTGAAAAAAGACTCTATCAGTACTTTCTTGTGCAGTCGAACACACATCAAGGAGAGGATCTCTTGCACCGATTTGAGCTCTTCCTCGAAGAGTTTAGAGAGGATTTTGCAACTCTTGTCTCAGAAGATAAGTTTGAAACTTTGAAGCAAAGTGCAATCACAGCTCTTACGAAAGGGCCTCGCAATCTTTCGGAGCAAAGCAATCTTTGGAAGCTCCTCGCATTCCAAGAAAAAGAGGATTTTTCTCTCATCGAGAAAAAGATAAATGCGCTAACGACTCTTAAATACGAAGAATTTTGCAGGCTTTCCCATACGTTCCTCTCTCGAGAAAACCGAAAAAGGCTCGCGATTCTGTACACGGGGCAGATTCCAGATCCTTTTGTCTACGCACCTCTAAAGACCGCAGATCTTTCAAAGGTCGCCTCTTACGCCCCAGGAGAGTAGGTCCTAAAAAGACTTAGCCGATGGTTGAAGATTCGTTACTCCTTCAAGGATCTCCCCCTGAATCGGAAACGCCTCTAAAAGATGTGCAAAGCCCTCTATCTCTCTAGAAATTACTTGTTGAATGCCAGAAACACTTACTAATCCGCGTAAAATGTCTACTTTTTGCTCCAGCTCTCTTATTTGACCGGCTTGTATTTGGCAAAGGTCTTCAAAGAAGGCTGATGAAGAAGATAGTTCATCTGAAGAAGATAGTTCATCTGAAGAAGATAGTTCATCTACTTCAGGTTTAGGTTCTTGAAAAGCAGAACGGAGGGCCAAAGCAATGTTTAAGAGAGAAGCTGCTTGCTGCGTTCGATCGGCAACTTTAGAATCGCCTGTTCCTCTCGAAAGAAATGAAACCACCTCCAAAACGGAAGAAACCCTTCTAAGAGAACAATCAGAGAAGAATGACATTTTAAACCCCTTTTCCAGATAATTATAAACGAACAAACATTAAAACAGAATGACATTTTTTATTTTACGTTTCCTGTAATTATTAATATTTTAAGCCCTTGAGATTCAATGAAATGAAAAAGCCCTCTAAAGTACCCACACACCGAGAGAGTCCCGAAAAAGGCTTGCGATTCTGTACGCGGGGCAGATTCCAGATCCCTTTGTCTACGCGCCTCTAAAGACCGCAGATCTTTCAAAAGTCGCTAGCTATACCACAAGTCACTCAAACGAAGAAGAGCCTTAAGGAACCACTGGATAACTGCTTTGCACGCCTCTATGGGGCCAGTAACGATTAATTTTCCCCTGCGTAGCCTGCACTTGTTGCTGAAGAGTCGCCACTTGCTGCTGTAGTGTAGTCTGCATTTCCTCAAACACTTTCTCTTGGTCATTAGCACGTTGCTTCGCCTGCTCTGCAATGTCCTGTACATGCTTCTGAAGAGCCTGATTTTGTTGCTGAAAAGTCTCCTCTTTCTTCTGCAAATCCTGCTCACACTGTTTCTTTTTGTCCCTTATACTTTGAATTATCTCCTTCTGAGTTTTCATAGCCTGTTCGTGCAGATCCTTCTGAATGTTCATGGCCTTTTCATGCAGATCCTTCTGAGCTTCCATCTCCTGGTTTTTCTGCTGCAACATCTCCATTTGCTTCTGCAACGTCTCCACTTGCTGCTGAAATGTCGTTATCTGCGTCTGAAGGCACTCTTTCTCTTTTTGATGCTTCGTATTTTTATCCTTGGCACTTTGCATCATCTCTTGCTGAGTTTTCACGGCCTTATCACACTTCTCCGTCTGAGTTTTCACGGCCTGTGCATGCCGGTCCTTCTGAGTTTGCATGGCCTGTTCATGCAGATCATTCTGAGTTTTCATGGCCTTTTCATGCTGCTGCTTTTGGGTGGTGTCCTTCGCTACCAATTCATCGATACGTTTCTCACAAGCTGCAACAACCTGTGTTAACCGATCCTTTTCGTCGAGCCGTGAGTTTGCAAGTCTGTGGCTCGAATCCACATCTCCCAACAAAGTCACCAGTCCCTGAGCCGAAAACTGATAGAGATCGAACGTCCCCTTCTCCGCGTTCCCAGGGATCACTGTACAGACTCCGGACCCTATCCGGGCATCCAACTGTCTTTGTATGTCTACACTAACGGAAACGGGGGTCCCTGGCTGTTGGCTCCGATCCTGTGTTATGTCCCCTAACTCATCCCGTTTATGCTCTTTTTGCTGAGGTCGTCTGTGGTTCTCTTGAAGTTTATTCCGAGTCTCGGTTATCTCCGTTAACAGTCGTGTGTTACATGTACAAAGATCTGTAACACGTTTTTTCAATTCATTATATTCCATTTGTAATTGAGTGAATTGGGGCTCTAAGGTTCCCCCCTTTGCGTGCCATTTGTGTGCCATGTCCGCCATGCACTCCAGAGCCTGCGTTGTGAACATATACGCCGGATCATTCCCATTCGCGCATATAACTTTACATGCTGCGGGATCTCCTGTTTGTGTTGTTATTTTATCCAAGAGACTCCGTACTTTACCTGCCTCAGTGACTGAGCGTAACAACTCTTTCATCACAGCCACAGATCTTTCATCAGAGCTCTGATCGCATGACCCATTACCCTTCTTAGTGCTATTTGAGACTCTACCCACTGGTGATGCGGATGCAGAAGCCCCCGTTAGAGCTACTGTAGTGCTCATCGACATTCATACCTCCTGTTTAACTAATTTTTATATTATGATAGAGGGCATCGACATCATCGAGATTCTCTAGCCACTCAATTAAAGTAATATTGCGATCTGCATCCTCATCAGAAACGTCAACTAAAGTATTTGGAACCATAACGAGACTTGCTGCTTCGATTTTGATCCCCTCTTTTTTCAAAGTCTCTACCACACGGGAAAAAGCCTCGACCGTTGTCTCAATAACATAGCCTTCATCACCTGCAGAAAAGTCATCTGCGCCCGCATCTGTTGCTCTTAGAAAGAGGTCCTCCTCACTTCCAGCAGATTTTGGGATGACGATCTGTCCTTTGCGCTCAAAGTTATAGGCGACAGATCCTGGAGTTGCAATTGTGCCTCCACATTTATTTGTAGCAATGCGCATGTCCGAGGCAATCCGATTTTTATTATCTGTCATCACATCGACAATCAGTCCCACTCCCCCATAGCCATAAAACTCGTAGGTCATCTCTAAAAAATCTTTCTGATCGGGGGATGAGGCTTTTTTAATATTGCGCTCTACGTTGTCAGATGGAACATTTGCCTCTTTTGCTTTTTGAATGGCCAGTTTAAGCTTTGTATTTGCCTTTGGATCAGGGCCTCCCTGACGAACCGCGGAAATGATCTCTTTAATAATCCGGCTGAAAACTTTTCCCCGTTTTTTATCCGCCCTGTCTTTGCGATGTTTTATATTTGCCCACTTACTATGCCCTGCCATTTAACCTCTTCTGCATTAAAATCTTAGAAAGATACGCCTTATCTTCCTTCACAAAGTGTTTTTGCCGTCCATATTCTGTAAAACCAAATCTTTCATAGAGTCTGATTGCGGGGTTCCCCTCATAGACTTCAAGGTGAAGAATTTCTATCGAACACTTATTCTTTGCAAGATCGATCAAGCCCTCAAGGAGCTTCGTTCCAATACCCTTGCCTCTATGCCCCTCACCTACAATGACGGCAAATAAGCACTGGTGGGCCAGCTTTTTAAATGGCTGAATGTATAGATTGGCAACGCCACAAGGTACGCCATCACACAAAGCTGTTAAGACCGCTTCTTGCTTGGTATAACTCATCCAAATGCGCGCAGCATCCTCGATCTCTCTTGCATCAGCAAGCGGAAACCATTTTAGAATCTCTTTTTGAGAGAGCCACTGAATTAAGTACTTTAGGTCTTCATCTTGAGCCATTCGAATGGAAATTTCACTCATGTAAAAAAATGCTCCATCAAAAGTCTGGGCCTATATTCCGCCTCATCTAGTTTTACAAAGTCGTCTTGCCTTGCAAACACTCCAAAGTTTAAACGATCGAGAATTGTCTCTAATTCGCACGGAAGAAACAACTCAGCATGAAGACTCTCTAACTTAAATCGGTTTTTTGCAAGGTGAATCAAATTGCGAACCATGGATGTTCCAATTCCTTTACGCCGAAACTTTGGATCTACGATGAGATAAAAAGATGCGTGGTGAGCGACTTTTTTATAAGGCATTAAAAACAAAGTTCCTACAGCGCACGGCTCATCCTCCATCAGTCCTGTAAGACTTGCTTTATACTTAGAAAAGCCAATCCAGTTTTTTAGCGCGTCCTCTTTTTCTTCAAAAGTAAAAGGAAACGCATCACAGGCTTCTGGCTTTGAAACCCAAGAGGAGAGATAAGCAAGATCATCGATTTGGGAAAAGCGAATATCAAAGCCTGGGATACTCATTATCCAAATTCCTTTAAGTAAGCATTTACAAAGTCGTCGATGTCACCATCCATTACGGTTTGGATATCTCCTTTTTCAACTTTAGTTCTTGTGTCTTTTACCAAAGTATAGGGCTGAAATACATAATTGCGAATTTGACTTCCCCAGGCAATGTCTTTTTTCTCACCACCCATTGCAGAGATTTTTGCTTGGCGCTCATTTACCTCTTTTTCATAAAGCTTGGACTGAAGCATCTTCATACACGTCTCGCGATTTTGAATCTGGCTTCTTTGACTCTGGCAAGAAACGACAATTCCCGAAGGGATATGGGTCATTCGTACAGCGGAATCTGTCTTATTCACGTGCTGACCACCCGCACCTGAGGCTCGATAGGTATCTACCCGGACATCTTCAGGATTTACAGCAACTTCAACATCGTCAACAATCGGAATCACATCAACGGAGGCAAAACTAGTGTGTCTTTTAGCATTCGAATCAAAAGGAGAAATTCTCACCAACCGATGAACCCCCTTTTCCGATTTACAATATCCAAAAGCAAAAGGAGCGCTGAAACGAAAGGTAATGCTTTTGATGCCAGCAACATCGCCCTCAAGCCTGTCGACAATCTCGACCTTCCAGCCTTTACGCGTTGCATAGCGCTGATACATTCGCGAAAGCATAAGCGCCCAGTCGCACGATTCTGTGCCGCCTGCGCCTGCATTGATCTCTAAATAGCAATCCTTGCCATCGAGCTCTCCCGAAAGCATTTTCCGCACTTCAAGATCGCTTAACCTCTTATCGAGAGACTCAAGAGACTCCATAAGCTCCTGAACCAGGTCACTATCGCCAAGATCGATTGCTTCTGGCAAAAGCTCCTGCACGTCCTGAAACTGGGCCTTAATCTCCTGATAGGGAACAGTCCACAACTTAAGCTCATTGCTCTCCTGGACGACTTTCTGCGCCTCCTCCTGATTGTCCCAAAAAGAGGGTTCGGCCATCTTTTGATCTAACTCTTTGACTTTCTGCTCCTTAACAGCTAAGTCAAAGATACCTCCACATGTCAGAGAGGCGCTTGCCAATTGCGTGGATTTTTTCTTGCGTAGTCTGATCCATAATCCCTTCCCAGTAAGACGGTTATTCTATCACCGGGCCAAACTCAAGGTCAATGGCTGTGTTGAATCATTCACCCAAATCACTACAGCCCCACGAAGTATCGCACAGATAATCAAGGACTTACGATGAATTTCCCAATACAGCTCTTTGTACCGAACAAAAAGGAAATTACCTTTGTTAGCGCTAAAAACTATTCAAAAACTTATCGTAATGTGTTATAATTTTGTTATATAGTAAACCACCAATACTTGATTGTAAAATAATAACATTTTCCAGGGCTTTAATAATGTTAATTCACGTCACATCTCACCCTAACAGCGACACACCTGACAGCTTGCTAAAGAGTATGAAGAAGGAAAGAGGTCTCTATTTTACAGCAATGCATCGGATTTGGCAGGCCTCTCGGGAAAATGAGAGGATAATAAAAAATTTGACTGATCCAGACGGTACCCACTACAGGGGTACTCTTCGAAATGGCAAGCCACAGGGGCAGGGAACGTTGACTTTTGCAAATGGTGATTTCTATGAGGGAGACTTTGTTAACAACAAACTAACAGGCAAAGGAACTTACTCTTGGGCCACTGGAGATACCTATGAGGGAGACTTTGATAACGGCCAACCAACAGGCATAGGAACTTTTATTTGGCCCAATAGAAATATCTATAAGGGAGACTTTGTTAACGGCCAACGCACAGGCATAGGAACTTTTACTTGGGCCAATGGAAATATCTATAAGGGAGACTTTGATAACGACCAACGCACAGGCATAGGAACTTTTACTTGGGCCAATGGAGATACCTATGAGGGAGACTTTGATAACGGCCAACGCACAGGCACAGGACCTTTTATTTGGCCCAATGGAGATATCTATAAGGGAGACTTTGATAACGACCAACGCACAGGCATAGGAAGTTTTATTTGGCCCAATGGAGATATCTATAAGGGAGACTTTGTTAACGGCCAACGCACAGGCATAGGAAGTTTTATTTGGGCCAATGGAGATACCTATAAGGGAGACTTTGATAACGGCCAACCAACAGGCAAAGGAACTTTTACTTGGGACAATGGAGATACCTATGAAGGCCTTTATGTCAGAGGTTTTGCAAATCCCACGATTGACCATTTAAACACCCCGTTATCTATTAAGCTATTACTGGGGCAAGAATCTTCTGGTGTTATGTGTGGATTTGCTACGGGAGTCATGTATCAGTATTTGCTTCAAACTGGCTATAAAAAAGAGGGGGACTCTTTGAAGTCAGCACATGAAGTTTCACTCTCTACTCAAACTCAGAAAAACGCACATGCAAAAAAGATTCATGATCAATTACTTCAGGGCGAGTCCCAATTGTTAGCCTATGGATTTAACGAACATGCGATGGGGCTTCGCCTCTCTTCTGATAAGCACTACGTCTACTGCAGCATCTTTAATTCTGGTGATGGACTGTCACCTTATCATGAAAAAGAAAAAACGACTGAAAGCGGAAACCCTAAATATCAAACAATGCGATGCATCCGGGTTCCCATAAACAGCATGACACCTGAAAAAATTGAGGAATTTTTAAATTTTCAGGAGTTCGATAATGTAGAGTCCGCTTACAAGGCCATTTTCCAAATGCAAGGAGCCAGAACTGTAGTATTCTCAAATGAGGAAGCCGTTTGGCAAACGCCACAAAAAAGTGAGAACTGTGCACTTGAGTGGATTTTTGCTTACTTAAAAAATACAATGTCCCATCTCGACTATACTAAACTGCGCTTAGAACTCTTTGAACACTGCAGGTCTATAGCAGAAACAGCCTCCTGGGCCACACAAGAAATGAAAACAGAACTCGATAGAAAGATCGAGAAAAGACAAAATAAACTGAACTTGCTCCGTTCTTTGACTATTCCTCCACAGAAAAGCAAAGGAACTATTTAACAACTAAGAAGTTAAAATCATTAAATGATGCCCGAGATTGCTGAAAAATGGTCACTTCCATTTTATGGTAATTTCTGGAACCTTCAACTCCAAAAACACAACCTGCTTATTACTAATTACTTACAGTGATTTTTTTCACCTTCTCCTTAGACAAACGATCTCCCTTCGTCTTCACAGACTTAACAGGAAACTCCTTGAAGGTGTGCGTTTTCTTGCCCTTTGCAAAGCGAAGCTCTATGTGAGACTTTGGGTTTACGTTGATCCCCTCTAAAATCATCCCCTCATCAAAGTAGCGATACTCCTTATCGAGGATAAACTTATCAACGACGAATCTTTTTGCCCAAACAATCCCCGTCTTCTTTTCCTTGTAAAGGACGTTGATGATCGTCTTTTTATCTGCGACACCAACCCAAATTGCCCCTTCAAAGTACTGCTTTGTCGGGATGCTTGTTACCTTGTAGGTGCCGTCTTTATGGAAAATGAGAATCTTATCAAAATTCGTACATGAAACTTGTGTCTCTCCAGAGACTTTGGTTCCCACGTATCCTGTTTTTGGATCAAAGCCAACTTTGACTTTTTTCGTCTTAATCGCTTTAAGATCAATCTCCTCGATCGCCTTTACTTTAGTTTTTCGAGGAAAATCCTTTCCGTATTTTTCAATCAGATCCTTCAAGTAACGGATCGTATATTTTTTGATATTTTTTAGGTTTTTCTCAACTCCCAGCAAGGTCTCTTTCAGCAAGACAATCTCTTCCTTGTTTTTGCTAATATCAAATTGGGAGATACGCCGAATCGGAATCTGAAGGAGCCTTTCGCGATCTTCTCTAGACGGCGCTCGCAGTAGCTTTTTTCGATGTGCTTTAAACGCACTCTCGAGCATCTCATGAATCGCTTCGAGGGTTTTAATGGGCTCGATCTTTTTATAAATGCGATTCTCAATAAAGATCCTCTCGAGTGTCTTATAAAAAACTTTCTCGTGAAGCCGCTCTTTTTCAATTTGGAGCTCTCGTTTTAAATACTCGACAATTTTGGTTGCGTGATACGTGATAATCTCATGGACATCCGTCTCCCAAGGCATCCCATCTTTGATGACGACCAGTTGGGATGACAGAGACACCTCACACTCGGTAAACGCGTAGAGCTCATCTAAAAGCTCTTCCGCGTACTGCCCGCGCGGCAATTTGATCTCAATCTCAACTTTCCTCGAGGTATAATCATTGATCGCCTCGATCTTGATTTTTCCTTTTTTGGCAGCTTCATCAATTGAACGGATTAGACTCTCTGTCGTTGTCGCATAGCAAATCTCTCGGATAACAAGCGTTTTTGGATCCACAATATCGATCTTTGCACGAAGCTTGACTTTGCCTTTCCCTTTAGCGTAGTCACTTTTGTCCATGATCCCGCCCGTTGGAAAATCGGGAAAGACGTTAAACTTTTTCCCCTCAATACAGGCAATTTCAGCCTCTAAAAGTTCCGTGAAATTGTGGGGCAAAATGCGCGTGGACATGCCAACTGCGATTCCATCAGCTCCTTGCATGAGTAGAAGAGGGATTTTTGCAGGAAGAACGACAGGCTCATCGTTTCTCCCATCGTAGGAGGGGATTTTTTCTGTAAGATCTGGGTTAAATAGAGTGGCTCTTGCCAAAGGAGACAGTCTTGTTTCAATGTAACGCGAGGCAGCTGCTGGATCTCCCGTATAAATATTTCCAAAATTCCCCTGGCGATCGAGCAAAAAACCTTTGTTTGCAAGCGTTACAAGCGCTTCATAGATCGCAGCATCTCCATGAGGATGCAGCTGCATCGTCTGTCCAACAATATTTGCAACTTTATGGAGCTTTTCATCGTTTTGTCGAAAAAGGGTCTCTAAGATCCGCCTTTGCACTGGCTTTAGCCCATCGACCACATTTGGGATCGCGCGATCGCAAACGACATACGAGGCGTATTGGAGGAAGTAATCTTTCATCTGCTCTTTCAGATCACTCATGGATATCCCTCAAATTTTCCATAATTAAAGCCTTACGAGCCGGCGTATTTTTTCCCATATAAAAGTTAAGCGTTGGCTTCACGTCACTCAATTGCTGAATCACGATCGGAATCAGTCGTATATCTTTTCCAATAAATTGCCCAAACTCGTCTGGTGAAATCTCTCCAAGTCCTTTGAACCGAGTGATTTCAATTCCTCTTTTAAGCTCTTTTTCAGCGCGGGCTTTTTCTTCCTCTGAGTAGCAATAAAAAGTTTTTTCCTTGTTTCTCACCTTAAAAAGAGGCGTCTCGAGGATATAGAGATGTCCATTTAAAACCAGGCTCTCGAAATAGGTCAGAAAAAACGTGATGAGAAGATTACGGATATGCATGCCATCGACATCCGCATCGGTTGCAAGGATCACTTTGTTGTATCTGAGTGAACTCAAATCCTCTTCGATATTTAGAGCTGACATGAGATTGTACATCTCTTCATTTTTGTAGAGTTGATCCATCTTCATGCCGTGGACATTGAGGGGTTTTCCTCTTAGAGAAAAGACGGCTTGGGTAAGAGGGTTACGGCTCATGAGGATCGATGCAGAAGCAGAGTCTCCTTCTGTTAAAAAGATGACCGACTTATCCCCTTCCCGGCTCTTGTCATTGAAGTGAAATTTTGAATCGCGCAGTTTTGGAATTTTGAAAGAAATTTTCTTCTGCTTTTCTTTGGCTTCTTTTCGAACAGAGGCGAGTTCCTTGCGCAGCTTTTCGTTAAAGAGAGTTCTTTCAAGTATTTTTTTTGCAACCCCTTCATTTTTATGAAGAAGGTGCAGCACAGCATCCTTGACTTCTTGGACAACGACACCTCGAAGATCACTGTTAGATAGTTTATTCTTGGTCTGCGACTCGAATACGGGATTTTTCACTTTAACAAGAACGGCACCCACGATCCCTTCGCGAACATCGACACCCTGAAAGCTTTTTTTCGCATACTCATTCACGCCCTTTAACAAACCCTCTCTAAAGCCAGAAAGGTGCGTTCCTCCGTCTTTGGTGTACTGCCCATTTGCAAAGGAAAAGTAAGTCTCCCCATAGTTCGATGAGTGAAGAAATGCAAACTCAAGAAATTTACCACGATAATAGAGGGGTTCATAGAGACTTTCTTCCTGAACTTCTTTATTGAGCAGATCAAAAAGACCGTTCTTCGAAGCAATGGTCTCTTTATTAAAGACGAGCGCAAACCCAGTATTTAGATACGCATAATACCACAGCCTTTTGAGAATCAATTCCTTCTGAAAGCGGAATTTTTTAAAGATTTCTGTATCTGGCGTAAACTCAACCCACGTCCCGTCTTCTTCCTTCGTTTTTCCTTTTTTTTGGCCCTTCAAAATGCCTCTTGAGAACCTTGCCTCAACAAATTTTCCATCGCGTATGCTTCTTACAATAAAGTGAGAAGAAAGAGCGTTTACTGCTTTTGTCCCGACTCCGTTAAGTCCAACGGAAAATTGAAAAACATCATCGTTGTACTTAGCACCGGTATTGATCTTGCTCACGCACTCGATCACCTTGCCGAGGGGAATGCCTCTTCCCCAGTCGCGAACAGAGACCGTGGATGTTTTTTCATCGAGTTTGATCTCTACTTTTTTCCCATTTCCCATGATGAATTCATCAACAGCATTGTCAATAATTTCTTTGATCATGATGTAGATGCCATCATCTGGGTGTGATCCATCTCCGAGCCTTCCAATGTACATCCCTGGGCGAAGTCGAATATGAGCAAGAGCATCGAGTGACTGAATTGCTTTTTCATCGTATTTTTTAGCCATATACTTATTCATAACATTTTCTGATTTTTCTCTCGATACCTGAGATGTTTTTTCATTGATATAAAAACAATTGAGGCAATAAAATACCGCCGCCAAAACCGGAAATTTTTCATGAAACTTCAGTTCAAGAACTACACACTCCCACTTTCAGAGTTTGTAGCGACGACCTGTAAGATTATCCGTCAAATACCTGCAGATTTAGTCCGCTATCTCATTAAACTTATGCAGTTTGTGTCTTCAACAATTTCTGGATATTTCCGCTCCGCAGTTCCAAAACCCTTAAATGTTGTCCTCCAAAAAGAAGCTCCCTTTCAGATAAGAACTCTTCTTGTGACAGACGATCCTAATGGCGTTCGCATAAAAGAACAGACGGTTAAAGAAGCTCTTTCTCAGGCAAAAAGTCTTCGTGTAATACACGATCCTAATGGCGTTCGCATAAAAGAAGCTCCCTCTCAGACAAGAACTCTTCGTGTGACAGATGATCCTAATGGAGTTCGCATAAAAAAACAGACGGTTAAAGAAGCTCTTTCTCAGACAAAAAATCTTCGTGTAATACACGATCCTGATGGGGCTCGCATAAAAAAACGAGTAGTTGCAGAGCCTAAAAGCAAAGAGTCTTGGGATGCTACAGATGTTGCAATGGCTGCTTTGTTCATCATCCCTATCGCTTTTGGGGGGGGCGTCTGCTTGCGCGCACTTTCCCTTGGAAGCCAAGCTCTTTCCCGAGGATTAATCTCTAGAGTTTCTGTTCCATCAAGCATCAAGGAGCAAATGCTTGCCTCTCTTCCTCTGATGTCCAACACAGGCGTTGATCTATGTTATAAATCGGATAGATTTGCAGGCTCAACTACAGAAGATCCACTCGAGGAACCAACTACATGTTCCTTTACTCCAAAGGACTTTCAGCTTCTGCCTACTGACACCATCAGTCCACACACAGCTCCTGCCACCCAAGAGAAACCAACCCCAACCATTGCTCCCGTCTCTCCAGAAGCTTCTCAAGTTCTATCTACCGATACGACTATCCAACACACAGCTTTCTCTTCTTCAGAAAAACCAACACAAACCACTGCCCCCTCTACTCAGGAAACCTCTCAAGTTCGACCTACTAGAAACAACGCCCAACACACAGCTTCCTTTCCTTCAGAAAAACCAACACAAACCACTGCCCCTTCTACTCAGGAAATCTCTCAAGCTCGACCTACTAGAAACAATGCCCAACACACAGCTTTCTCTTCTTCA
>CBDUSP010000003.1:0-50525 GCA_965370365.1 uncultured bacterium
GATCGGAATAAACTAGGGTTAGTTATTGTAGATCGAAAATTAACTTTTTCGGTGAGTTTTGGTCGAATAGCTGGCGAATGAATTGATCAGTGGTTCCTAAGGAAGGCAAATGAAGAAAAAGAAGAAGCTTGGAATTTTTACACTCGCAATGATTAACGTCGCGGCGGTTCTTTCTTTACGAAATTTTCCGGCTCTTGCGGAATATGGGTTTAGCCTCATTTTTTATCTGACTCTGTCGGCTCTTTTCTTTTTTATTCCATCGGCACTTGTTTCTGCAGAGCTTGCTGCTGCATGGCCAAGAAAAGGGGGAGTTTTTCTTTGGGTAAAAGAGGCGTTTGGACCTCGATGGGGGTTTGTTGCAATTTTTATGCAGTGGGTTGAGAACTTGCCGTGGTATCCGGCTGTCTTTGCATTTGCTGCCTCTGCAATTGCTTACGTTTTTAATCCCGAGCTTGCAAATAACAAATTCTTTGTCATAACAGTTATCTGGATCGCGATTTGGGCGGCAACGTTTGCAAACTTTCGCAGCATGCGGTTTTCTGCATTTTTAAGCTCATCGGGTGCAATTTGTGGAACGATTTTGCCGGGCCTTTTGATCATTGTCCTTGGCGCTATTCACGTAGCATCTGGAATGTCCTCTCCCATTACCTTTTCTTTGCAAAGTCTCATTCCAAATATGGGTAACCTAAATCAGTTGATGCTGCTTGCGGGGATGTTGATGGCGGTTGCTGGGATGGAGATGTCTGCTGTTCACGTGACAGAAATTGAGAATCCAAAAAAGAATTTTCCAAGAGCAATTTTTGCATCGAGTGCGCTGATCATTTTTTTAAGTGTTCTTGGGGCTCTATCTATTGCGGTTGTTGTCCCTTCACAAGAACTCAGTCTAAGCGCGGGAGTTCCTCAAGCATTCCATGCTCTTTTTGTGGCGCATGGAATAGACTTTCTAACAGCGCCTGTTGCTATTCTTCTGACTTACGGAGCGTTTGCAATGGCAGTTACTTGGATGGTGGGACCTTCAAAAGGGGTTTTGGAAGTTGCAAAAGAAGGATATCTTCCGGCCTATATAAGAAAAGAAAATAAGCACGGAATGCCGATAGGAGCTCTTGTCGTTCAGGGAATTGTTGCAAGCGTGCTTTCTTTGTCCGTTCTTTTTATGCCAACGGTAAGTAGTGCATTTTGGATTATGAGCGCACTTGCTGCGCAGCTCTATCTTGTCATGTACCTATTTATGTTTGCGGCAGCAATTAAACTTCGCTACTCAAAGGCTGATGTAAAGCGGCCTTACAAGATCCCTGGTGGAAAAATTGGCATATGGATTGTTGCGGGATCAGCCTTTTTAGCATCGCTCTTTGTGATTGGTTTTGGCTTTATTCCAGCTGAAGCTGTG
The DNA here is from genome assembly GCA_965370365.1 of uncultured bacterium. GTDB lineage: Bacteria > Chlamydiota > Chlamydiia > Chlamydiales > SM23-39 > DAIDHZ01. The sequence continues at coordinate 1,388 of CBDUSP010000003.1, forward strand.
CGTGAAAAAGGGCCGCTTGCAATGGCCTTATACTCTGGGTTTCTCTTGATCGGTGTCTGTATCTTTGTCTCTATTCCCATTCTTCTCCACTCTCGAGGAGAGAAGAAGCGGTGAGATTCCTTTTTGCCTTTGCTCTTGTTGGGAATTTGTTTGCACAAGGTATGACGGGGACTTGGGATGGGGCGCGTAAAAGCCTTGAGAAAGAGGGTGTGACAATCACCTCTGCCTATGTCACAGATATAGGGCGCAACGTGACTGGTGGTTTGCGAAAGCGCACCATCTATTCTGGGATGTTAGAAGCTGCAGTGTCGCTTGATTTTGAAAAACTTGTCTCAGCTCAAGGACTCTCTCTTGTCGTCTCCAATTACTTGATGTCAGGACAAAATCTTTCCAACTCCGTTGGAAGTTTTTTTACCATCCAAGAGATTTTTACTCCGGGAAACTATTTTTTCGGGGAGTTCAAACTCGCCTGGTCCAATCCTCAAGAAACATTCACCTTTGAAGCGGGGCGTTTATTTGCGGGCGATGTTTTTGCAACAAACGAGCTTTGGCAGTACTACATAACAAGTGGCGTGAATGCAAATCTAGAATCTATAGAAGCCAATATCTTTTTTCCGAGCTTTAATATCACGGCGTGGGCAGCAAGAGTTTCCTATCAACCTAATGAAAACTGGCATCTTATCGGCGCGATTTACGATGCTGATCCAAAGGCCGAAGATCCGAACAAGCATGGACTTTACCTTCCCCTGAAAACCGACAAAGGCTATTTCGCAATTGGTCAAATTATGTTCAAACATCAGGGATCATTTCCTGGGACAGCAAGTTTTGGAGGATACTACGTATCAAGTAGGTTTGAAGAGCTAAACGACCCAACAAAAAAGCAATCGGGAAACTACGGGCTTTATCTCATCTTTGATCAGATGATTTTTTCAGAAAAGGGGGAAGTATTTACGCAGGTTACACACGCGCAAAAAGCAAAGCAGCCCTTTAGAAAACAAACAATTGTTCCAAAAAATCGTCCTCAAGGGCTAACCATTTGGGGAGCTGGGTATATTGCACCGCAAGACAAGATCAATATCCAAAAATATCAATTAGCAGGTGGTTTTCTCTACCAAGGGCTTTTTCCTTCTCGTCCGCAGGATGTAACTGCTTTTGGCGTGACGGCAGGCAAATTTAGCAATGTTTTAAAGGATCAAGGGACAGAAACTGTGCTTGAGCTTGATCATAGATTGCAGATGATGTCGTGGTTTTATCTTACGCCAGATATCCAATATATTGTACACCCGAGCGGCAGGACGAGCATTCCAAATGCGCTTGTGTTAGGGATAGAAGCTGGCATTAATTTTTAGGAGAATTTTTATGAAAAAAGAAGACGTTGTCGATGGAGCAATCGGGCCTTTTACATCGTATTGCGATGGATACGGAAACCCAGGATCAAGCGGTCTTGGTTATATTTCAGTACTAAAGCTCCAAACGGGAAAAGTCAAAGCGGACATGGACGTCGTTTTAGAAAACATTGTCTCTTACGACAGAGCCGAATCGCTTGGCACCTATGTTGGACAAATCAATATGGTTGCGGCGTCTTCTTTTAACGGACTAAACGGGGCTGTTTGGGGCTATCATTTAGCTAAAGAAGAAACGATTGCAAATGACACCATCAAACCGCTGTTCACAAAAAAGCGAAGCGACGGCGTAGAAATCCCTGTCTACTCAGTTGAGCCGCTTCTTGATGCAGGTAAGCGGCTTTTTGGAACTGCAGAAGAGAGGCGCTATCCCTTGCTTCCGGGCGCTCATGTAAACTGCGCTGTAAAAGATCATACGGTCAAAGGGCCGACTTCTGTTTGGTGTGCAATTGCACTTGCAATGGCAGAAGATCCGACAAAAGACTCAAATCTCTTTATCGAAGATGCGGGAGATTCCCCTGATATTAGGGAAGGAGAGGAAAGGGCCGTTTACCTAGATGATCTTATGCAGAATATCGCAACGAGCATTATCCGCTGCGGAGATGATGCTGGAGTAAAGTATAAGAAGATTTTCCTCGGTTACAAAACCGAATGGATCCCAGAAGGATATGTCGGATGTGCCCTAACCTGCGCGCCTTATGTGGTGCTTGCGAAAGACGCTGTTCCTAAAGGGAAGGCCCCAAGGGATATGCTTTCCATGACGATCTCTGAGTGGGAAAAGTCTCAAGGATATTGATGAAATAGATAGATTTGGAGAATGTGAGGGAAAAGGAATTTTGGTCATGAGAGCGTTTGCTATTGCGTGTTTGGGAGTTTGTTGTACTGTTTTTGCTGGGGAGACCTGCCCGAGTAAGTGTACTTTGACCGAGAAGTTGTCTTTCCCGAACTGTGAAAAAGTGAGTGTGACTTCTCCAGCAGGACCAGCTGTAGCGTGTGGAGCGGAACTTGGCATCTATGCAGATTTTCTTTACTGGACAGTGCACCAGGGAGTGTTCCTAAAAGAGGATTCGTCGCTTTTTGGGGCTATGAGCCCCTGAGAGAATGTAGGCAATTGTTGTGGTTCTTTATGTGTTCACAGTCAAGGACTTGCGTGGTGTGAAGTTATTTTTTTGTTCAGTACAAAGTTGACAACATAAACCCATATCAATTAAAATGTCATTATAAAAACCAGCCTAATTCCAAGTTTTGAGTTAATTTGGGTGTAATGTGTTTTTAGAATATAAATCATAAAAAAAGTAAAACGTGAGGGATAAAAATGACTTCTCTGAGCAATATCTACAGTCTCCGGAAGGACCACTCTTCTCCGAGTCCATCAACCGAAGAAAAACGGAGAGGTCTAGAGATAACCTCGAGAATAAAGAACGCCCTAGAGGCTTCTCTAATAAACATGTCCGGGGACCTCTCCCTCAAATCACCCTCTCTAGCTAGTGCCGGCCCATTAACAAAAATTATTTATGAATTGCCAAAGAACAGCCTTAATAATAGGACGTCACAGAGAGAATGGGGGGGGGTATTTGATTTGGTTTATAAACATGGTGATTCCAGTAGTCTTCTAGCTTTGCATGAATGCTTTTCAACATTGACTCAAGACGCGGAGGGCTGGGTAAAAACAAGCTTTGAAAACTTCGTAATAAGCTTCTCAGCGCGGGGTTGGCGTGACGTGACGAAGGATCGGCGTGACGTGACGGGGACCAGTGGAGGGGAATGGAGCGAAACAGTTTTCCGGGCGATACCGGAACAGTACGACTTAGAGAAAGCTATGGATGCTATTCAGGAATCAAAAAAATTATGGGAGCAGATCACAACAAAGACACAAGGCTCTAACGATGAGATCTCAGCCTCAGGAAGCATTCCTCTATTGGGAAAGAAATACAACGAGAAAACATCACAGAACAAATGGAATGAGTTCTTTCGGTTAATGATTGAGCGCGGGAATGCCAAAAATCTTCTAGATTTGCGTGAACACTTTTTAAAATTGATCACCCCCCCACCGCAGACAGCAAAGAGTAAAAAACCTGTGATGCCTTTAAACCAGCAGAAGGAGACATCCCTGTCAACAGGACTCATCGAAGACTTTCTCGCCCTTACAAGAATGATGAGGAATAAGACTCCCCCTTCAGAGAAGAAGGCTTTGCAGAATTTGAACTCTTTCCTGGATGAGCTCAAGAGTGCTCAGAAACAGAGCATAGAGGGGGGCCAGACATCCCAGGGACAGTCATCCCGAGATTGTCTAGTGGAGATGAGAAAAAAATTCCAAGAAGATAAGAAGGAATGGCAGAAGAAAGGTGGGGCGGAAGCAGCTAACCTTTGCAGAGAGGGGGTAGATGGGATGAAAAAGGAGTGGACCCGTGTGATACAAAGCACAACATTCGAGTATCATCGCGACCTACTGCCAGGGCTAACGAGTATATTGTCAGACTTGGGGAGTCTGAGTGAAATCGAACTGTTTTCGAGCTGTTCAGACCAAATAAACCCGATCAGCGAAGACCTTAAAAAACAAATCAGGTGGATGAAAAGGAATTTAAGGACCTTTTCCCATGACGGTGGTAGCACACTCGGGGCAACAACCTGCGCTAAATCAGAAGCTGGCGACTAGCGAAGAGGCCATCACACCAGGGAAATTGCACGAAGAATCACTTGACCCCCCAAGGATTTTAAGGAGATATTCGGGGATCCAACCAGCAAGTTTCCTCTTGTTAGCAGGATGCCTGCAAAGTTCGTGTCAACGCAAAGTTAAAAATGTCCTCTTGCTGGGAGGTGAGCACCGTTCATAATGTTATCTATTCTTAAGGAAACACTGATTAATTCATTTATTCGATCTTTCCGTGTTTTTTGACAGCTTTCGCTTTTTTCGAACTCACTAACTTACAAAAGTTTAGGTTCGTTCGAAAAAATCAAAATCTGTCGAAAAACCATCGAAAATCTCAAATAAAGCAATTGATCAGTGTCTCCTTAACGGTGAAGTCGGTCACACAGGAGATCTCGTTCTTCAAGGTCTAACAGTTCGGGGAAGGTTCGCCTTTTGGGAAAAAGTCGATCTCTTTTTTTTAGAAACCCCAAAAGTCTTGGGATTTAGCAGTTATTCAGTATCTCCCTGCTTCAGAAGATCTCTACTGGATATACTGTATCTTGTTGGATGCCAGTATGTTAAAAATACCCTCAGAGCAAGTCGAGGGCTTCTCAGCCCCTTTCAGAGCCACTAATAGCCAGCGAAAAAGCCAGTCTAATATAAATAACTTTAATTATAGAGTTAAAATAAATTAATCTGTTATAATTGGTAATATAAAATTAATTAATAAGGTTTTTAGTTATGGTTTCTATATATGGTGAGGGTACAGAACCGCATCCCAGGATGCCTGCAAAGTCTTTCTGGGACAGCTCCATCCTCCCGCAGCCCCACCAACACGGTGCAGCAGAATATTGTTGGAAACGAGTAATTCCTAAACCGCATCCGTGCTTTTCCTCTTCAGGAGTTACTCGTCGTATTGCATCGTATCTGCAAGGAAAGGCGGTAGTACATTTTGCCCTGTCAACGTTATCGATTCAGAGTAATGGAGGCTCGTGTGTAGAAAGGCTCGAAGGAAAAAGGGTTATCTGGCCTGGTTTTGTGTCAGAGAGGCTTTATCAAGAGCTCAGAGACTTGGGCTATGTAGGTCCAATGCCTGCCTCTTTTCATTTACTTGGATCAGGTGCTTGTGAGGAAGAAATAACATTAATAAGGCGCGTTTGTTTTCGGATTATTCTAAGGATTCGGCCTGTTCGTGGTATGAATAAGCAAAGGGACTTTCGATGGTTCGGAGACTTTCTCAACGCTGATTCTGGTTCTTACAAAGTAGTGAAGAATTTTCTGGATATTTGCGCAAATCCCGATGCCCAAAAGAGAGAAGGTGCGTTATATCGCCTTGTTTGGGAAAAAGATATTCCTTTTGATCTGGCGCTTGTAATCGTTCAAGGGCTGACAAGTGATAGGTTCAAAAGCTATGCCCTTGCTGAGATAGCGGAGCATCTCAAAGGAGTCATTGATGGAGAAAGGCTCGATCAACTGCTCGTGATGGTTAATGGGCTGACAAGTGATTGGTCCAAAAGCTATGTCCTTGCTGCGATAGCGGAGCATCTCAAAGGAGTCATTAAGGAGGAGAAAAAGCTCGATCAACTGCTCGAGATGGTTAAGGGTATGACAGATGATCAATACAAAAGCTCTGCCCTTGCTGCGATAGCGGAGCCTCTCAAAGGAGTCATTAAGGAGGAGAAAAAGCTCGATCAACTGCTCGTGATGGTTAATGGGATGACATGGGATGGATACAAAAGCTATGTCCTTGCTGCGATAGCGGAGCATCTCAAAGGAGTCATTAAGGAGGAGAAAAAGCTCGATCAACTGCTCGAGATGGTTAAGGGAATGACAGATGATAAACACAAAAGCTATGCCCTTAATGCGATAGCGGAGCATCTCAAAGGAGTCATTGATGGGAAAAGGCTTGATCGCATGCTCGTGATGGTTAATGGGATGACAGATGATTGGTTCAAAAGCTCTGCCCTTAATGCGATAGCGGAGCATCTCAAAGGAGTCATTGATGGGAAAAGGCTTGATCGCATGCTCGTGATGGTTAATGGGATGACAGATGATTGGTTCAAAAGCTCTGCCCTTGCTGCGATAGCGGAGCCTCTCAAAGGAGTCATTGATGGAGAAAGGTTCGATCAACTGCTTGTGATGGTTAATGGGATAACAAATGATAGATACAAACGCTATGCCCTTGATGCGATAGCGAAAGCTTGTCAGGGAATCGTCAGGGAACGAATAATCGATCAAATGATCGAAATCGAGAAGCCGTGGCTCGTCAGTCCAAACAAGGTCGGTGCCTTTATGACGATTGCGTGGTATTTGCCTCTGTTGAGAATTATGTCCTATAATAGCCAGTGAGAAAGCCTTCCCTCCTCGACAATATCAATGATGGTTCTCAATGGAGTCGTCACGAGATATCCTTGTTGAGATAGTATTTCGTTTTTTGGAAGATCATCATAGCGGAGAACAAGGTTATCGGGGAGCTTTGTCCATTTGCGAAACCTCTTTGGTACTGTCATATGCATTTTTGCTGGCATGACATCGGAAAGCTCATGAATTTCTAGAGCTGTTTCATGAGACCAAACCCCTTGCACCTCTCCACTTGAGTTGCGACTCCAGAGACCCCACAGGACTAGATCAGGGCCTTGTGGAGTTGGATAGTGAGCTAATCGATAAATACCACGGAGCTCTCTGATCCATTCCCCGGAGGCCAAGTAACGATGAAAATTTGTGCGCGAATACCCGCATTTTATTGCTTGCTGAGAGGATAAAGTATCCTTGCTGCTGATCGGCGATTGAGAAAAGCTCATTCTTTTTGTCCATGCATGAATGTTATCATTTTGATAACATTTCCACAATTCATGTTTTAAATTATTGATTGTTAGGTGGTTGGGTTAATGTCATTTCTAGTGCACAAAAGGACATATTGGGTGTGCCTTAACCTGCGCGCCTTACGTCGTGCTTGCAAAAGACGCGGTCCCGAAAGGAAAGGCCCCAAGAGACATGCTCTCCATGACGATTTCTGATTGGGAAAAGACCCTTGGGCTCTTAAGTAGGCTAGGAAATTTTCATTCGGAAAAACCAAAGATCTCTTCGAGGCTCTTTTCTTGTGAGCGTTTCGTTGATTTTGGCGTGATAGAGTGTTTTTTAATATTATACCCTAAGAAAAGTGCAACAACTTCGAATTCACTACCTTTTTCAGAAGATCAAAATCCCTTTTATGAAGAAGAAAAAGGCTGTATTGGGGACTTTAGAAAGATCTGTGTTGAAGCGATATCTCTTAAAAGAAGGCGAGTCTGTTGACCTTCTTCGTGAGTTTTTCAAGTCATGTGAAAATGAGCAACCATGCATCTTATTTTAGAGGGTTGTGTCTGTTTCTAGTTCCTTCTTCAGTTGTTCAATCGCATTCTGAAGCGTCTTTCTTTGTGTTGAAACTTGCTCTTTTTCAGTTTCTGTTGCCGGGGGAAGTGCGCGAAAAAGGCCGTTGGAAAACGTATCAATAGAAGAAACATAAACTTTAACCTTACCGGCCGTTTCTTGCAAAGGTTCGATTGACATAATCCCGATTTTCATCAGGGAAGCTTCTATCATGTGCTCAGCGAGAACATAGTAGACATGTTCTTTATCTCCTTGTTTCTGAGTCCCAACAACGATCACATCTTGAAAGCATGGTTGCGTGGGGTTTGTAGATGTAGGGCATGAGGGCTTTCGTGTTGCACCGGGCTTCCATCCATGAACGGCTAACTGAGGCGCCTCCCTTATTTGATTCAGAAAGATGGTAGGTTCATCAGCATAAAAATTTGGACCAATGTCAGTCTCCGCGACAAAAGGACCATAGGATAAAGCATCTCGTAAAAGTTGATGAGTAACAGGGATAGTAGGATCGCGCATTTTATTAAAAGGAGCTCTCCAGCTTTCTGGGAACTCAGTCTCACGAAGCCCCATCTTTACGAACATCGTAGCCGGCACTTCAGGATGAAATAGGGTTTGCGGACTTGAAATCGGCGAACTGGTTGGTGTCCCAGTTCCCCCATGAGTATTTACATTGGTGAATGAAGTGTGATTCGCGTTTGGTGCTTCTTTTGTTTCAGAGGTTATATTTATAGGGCTTGCGTTTGCAGAGGAATGCACACAATCAAGCGCAAAGGCAGCTCCTAAAACCTGGAGTGGCGGCTGTCCTGAGCCTAGAGCCAGTGTCGCAAAAACGCAGCTAGCTGAAGAATCAATGAGCGGCGATTGAGGAGCGGGCTCTGAGTCTGAAGTTAAGCAGGAAAAAGCGCTTTTCACTCCGTCTACTGCGACCTCTGCGACCCTAGCAACAACGGTTGTAAGTAATTCAGGGTTTGAGAAAAAAGTAGCAGAGATCCCTGCTAGCAATGGTTGTTCGAAGAGGGCTAAATCAGAGGGGATGACAGCCGTGTTGCTTTGTAAAGGATAGGTGTGATTTCTAAGTGATAAGCCCAATGAGTGCCTCGATAAAATTATGGTAAGCTTATACCAGCATTTTAATTATTTAGGCAAGCATTGATAAAGCTAAAAAATCGACTGAAAATTTTTATTTGGATAGATTTGTGAAAAATAATCTTAAAAAGGAGAACATAGTATTTCAGAGAAAGGATCAAGGGGTTAATTGCCCATTTTGATCATCTCAAGGCTCTGATAGTAGCGCATTAAATCGCGCGCTTTTGCCGCATCTTCAAAACGCATCTCCTTTGAAGCTTTTCGCATTTCCGATTCGTATTGTTTGATTTTCGCTTCAAGATTTTTTAAGTCTGGATGCTCATCTTTTTTTACCTTCTCTTCTTTGGAAAACCCGAAAATTTCCTCTAAACTTCTTCCCTGAGAACGTTTCGTCGACTTTGGGATAATGTTGTGCTTTTCGTTATACGCTTGCTGCAATGATCTTCTTGTTTGGGTGATTTCTACTGTGCTTTGAATCGCCTTTGTTTGCTTGTCCGCGTAGAGAATCACTCTTCCATGGATATTGCGAGAGGCTCTTCCACATGTTTGAATGAGCGCTGTTTGAGAGCGCAAAAAACCCTCTTTATCTGCATCGAGAATGATGACAAGAGAGACTTCTGGGAGGTCTAGGCCTTCTCGAAGAAGGTTAACGCCGACAAGAACATCAAACTCTCCGTCCTGCAGAGCTTTTAGAATGTGAAGCCTTTCAAGCGTGTCGATATCTGAGTGGAGATATTTCGACTTTACTCCGATATCATTGAGGTATTTGGAGAGATCTTCGGAAAGTTTTTTGGTAAGTGTTGTGACAAGGATTCTTCGGTCTTTCATCGTCTCTTGGCGAATCTCTTCAAGAGCATCATCGACTTGTCCCGTTGCGGGCCGGATTTCTACGAGCGGATCGAGAAGGCCTGTTGGACGGATGATTTGCTCAATCACTTCTCCTTTTGCCTCATTAATTTCCCAAGGCCCTGGCGTTGCAGACACATAGACTGCTTGGTGGAATTTTGTGTAAGTCTCTTCAAACTTTAGGGGGCGATTATCAAAAGCAGAGGGCAGACGAAACCCAAACTCAATGAGAGAGTTTTTTCGCGATCGATCCCCGTTATACATGGCATGAAGTTGGGGAAGTGTTTGGTGCGACTCATCGATGATGAAGAGAAAGTCGTCTGGGAAATAGTCGATTAGACACGGCGGCGGATCTCCTGCGCTTCGTTTACTAAAGTGGCGTGAATAGTTTTCAACCCCTTTGCAGAACCCAATTTCTCGCATCATCTCTAGATCATAATTCGTTCTTTCTTTGATCCGTTGCGCTTCAATCAGGCGATTTTCTTTTTCAAAGTAGGCAATCCTATCCTTAAGCTCTTTTCTAATGGTATCCATTGCCTGATAGCGAACACTCTCTGGCGTTACGTGGTGAGAACCAGGAAAGATGGTTATTGTTTTAAGACGCTTGCGCACGTTGCCAGTGATTGGGTCGATTTCACTTAGACGCTCGATTTCATCGCCAAAAAACTCTACACGGTAAGCCAAATCATCTTCATAGGCTGGGACAATCTCAAGAACATCCCCCCGCGCGCGAAAAGAGGCGCGCGATAGATCATAATCGCTCCTTTTGTAGTGAAGCTCGACTAGGTGAAGGAGAACGTCGTCTCGTCTAACTTCTTGCCCGATTTCGAGCTTTAAAAGCATTTGGCTATAAAACTCGGGAGTTCCAAGACCGTAGATACAAGAGACAGAGGAGACGATAATCACATCAGAGCGTTCGATGAGTGAGCGCGTGGCGCTAAGTCTCATTTTTTCAATGCGATCGTTGATCGCAAGATCCTTTTCGATATAGGTATCTGTCCGCGCAATATACGCTTCTGGCTGATAGTAGTCGTAGTAGGAAACAAAATATTCGACAGCGTTTTCAGGGAAAAACGCCTTAAACTCTTGAAAGAGTTGAGCTGCGAGCGTTTTGTTATGGGCTAAGATAAGCGTTGGTTTTTGCGCTTTTACAATGACATTTGCCATTGTAAAGGTCTTTCCAGATCCCGTGATGCCAAGAAGAACCTGCGCTTTTTTGCCCTTTTTAACTCCTTCTGCAAGGCTATCGATTGCCTGGGCCTGATCGCCTGCGGGAGAAAAATCAGACTTTAGCTTGAACATGAGCCGCTTGCTTCTTCTCTAGGCGAACTTCAGAATCAAGTCGTCCAAGTGTGTGACCATCGTAGTCCACAAACTTGAAAAATCGTTCAAATGCAGGGACGGCTTCGCTTGCTTGGTGGGCCATCTCTTGCGCGATCAACCGATAGCTTGGATGTCCTGCTGCTTGTGAACGAAGCTCGCAGAGCCATTGCAGCGCTCTTAGGTTAATATGGAAGTACCAGCGGACGTTATATGCCATAGGGACCACATATTGAGCTTCTTCAGGAAGTTCCTGCGCGATCGTGTCATAGGCTTCTTTTGCTTTATCCAGAGCTTCTCGATACGGCGCTTCCATCTCAGTGTCGATGATTTCTGGAGGGATATAATAGTCAAGATCGCAAGTCAGGATCTGTCTTTCTTGGGTCAGCATGCGATGGCGGTGAAGATCTCTGTACACGCCAAAATCTGCAACGATTTCAAAGGTAAAGAAGGCCTCTTCAAGGCCCCTAGGAGACTTATGTCTTCGATTTTCTCGTGATGCGCTTGCAGATTCAAGAATTAGGTCAATGTCTTCGTTTGAAAGAGCGTTGCAATAGCTTTGAATTGAGCCTAAATCATTCTTTGTATCTGCAAAAAGAAGGGCGCTTGCAACCGTTTTTGGAGCCTTCGCATCGAACTTAACAAGTTTGACTCCTGGCTTATTCTGCTTAGGAATAAGAAGGGAGTGACGTGTTGCTGTTTTGCGGATATCGCCTCGGATTTCTTCATGGAACTTTGCAAAGCCCTGATTGTGTTTGTGAGAGACTTCTGCTCTTCGAACAAACGAAGGAATCACTTTGGAGAGCTCTTGGTATGATTTTTTCCCCAGCTCCTTCATTTCAGCCAAGTTATCGCAGTTGAGCTTTTGGATGAGCGTTTCAAAAAAACGTCCATTTCCAAACATCCCCATATCTGTGAGCGTGCCTGCAGGAAGAAGGCCTCTTAAGCAATCAAGTACTTTTGCGCGCAGAGCCGCGTTGTACGCGTTTTGTGAAATAGCAGGGTCTTTTGGAAATCCTTTTCCAATGAGTTCTGTGAGTGGAGGAATCAACTTTCCATAGACTTCAAAGAGATTTGTGCATGTATTTACAAAAAGATCGCGATAGGCAGAGGTCATAAGAACGGGTTCTTTGTAGAAGAGATATTCTCCACCAACTTTTTGATCGAAGTAGATGTACCTCGTTGATTTTTCTAAAGGAGAGCCCCCAATTCTGCAATCTTCAATGGCTTTTGCTGCAAGCATCGAAACATTTTCGATGGCAAGGTGCGCGCCACCAAGCTCGCCGATGGAATCGTCTCCATAGCCGTCGAGGATGCGATCGTAAAACGCCTGCGCTTTTTGAACGGCAATCATTTGTTCGTTCGTATCAATATCAGAGGACTGTCCAGCAATGGACGCAAATTCAGTGTCTTCATTAAGGATGAACTCTTTTAATAAAAGAGCCCTGAGGCCTAAAGAAGAGCGAGAGTATCTCGAAAAAAGAGCGCCTTTAATGACTTCGGGCAAGTTTTTTAGGGCAAAAATATTTTCAGTTGTATTGGTAACAAAACGCTCAAGCGTCTTGATTTGATTTTCTGTGAATTTTTCATGATGCATTGGGACCCCCCTAGTTGGGAACCGGTCTCAAAAAACCGCCAGAAAATTTTACTGAGAAAGGTTCTTTCCCCAGCTTGCCATAGGGGTAATGGAGAGATCAAGAGATAAAGTTTTTATTCGGATAGGTTCAAAGGTTACAGCTTTCCTTGATCTCAGAAAGATTTTGAAAAATCGATGGAAATGTTTTCTAATAATAAGGTACGCTCGATGTCTTGTTGCCAAAAAGATCTGATTTATGTAAACTCAGGTCCATCAAAGGGCGGACAGTTTGCCCAAAAGGAAAAATATGAAACAGAAACTCAGTTGTCAGCAACGCCAAAGGTTGTCTTCGCAAGTACAATCTATTGGGGCTTTTTTCTACTCTATTCCTTTCTCCTCTCAATCTCATCATCACCATCATCACTCCTAATATTGTTTTGTTTGTTGTTCTTTAACAATGAATAAAATTTTTTCGTTTTTTAATTAAACTATTTTTGACTTTGAAAAGGATGTGTATATGTTTGGTGGTATTTTTAAATTTTTCAGTTGTTTGTGTCTTGTTTTGGGAGGTCTTTCTGCGATAGGAGCGGCTCAGCCAATGGATACCTTCACCGTGGGGACTACTTCTGGGTATGCCCCTTACGTGAGTCTCGACAGTCAAGGCCAGTATGAAGGTTTTGATATCGATCTTGCAAAATTGATTGCAGAAAAATTAGATAAGAAACTTGTTATCAAGGATCTGGGAAGCATGCCAGCTCTTATGATTGGTCTTCGTCAGGGAAAAGTGGATTCTGTCATCTGGGGTATTTCAATCACTGAAGAAAGGGTAAAGCAGATAGACATGGTCTATTACCAAGGAGAAAAGGTCACGACGATGCCTCTGCTTTTCTGGGAAAAAATCCCTGAAAATGTCAAGGGTCCAGCAGACTTGAAAAATGACCAAAAAAAGATCGTGTGTGTTGAAGCGGGCAGTTATCAAGAGAAAGTGATGGAAAGCTACCCAGGTGTGACTCTTAAAAATGTCGATAAGATTACGGACGCGATCATGGAGGTCAAGTTTGGAAAGTCTCTTGCGGTTGCAGTTGATAACTCCCTTGTCCCTTTCCTACTGAAACAAAATCCTAAACTGCGAGTTCTCTATTTTCCGTTGTCATCTAGTCAGCAATCTTTGGGAAATGGGATTTGCATTAGTAAGGGAAACCCAGAATTCGTGGCACAGGTGAAAAGAGCCGTAGAGGAACTTGCAAGCGAAGGGAAAATGCAAGAGTTGGAAAAAAAGTGGAAAATGGATTCTTAAGATTATGGATGACAACGCTTATATTTCCTTATTTTCCCGGATTTTTCCTCTCCTTTTGAAGGGATTTGCCATGACTATGCGCATTTTGATTAGCTCAGCGTCGTTGAGTCTGACACTGGGCTTGTTATTCGGGGCCCTCTCTTGCAAAAGACTAAAGATCCCGCTTCTTTCTCAGATAATAGAATGTTTGACCTTTGTCTTGCGAGCGACGCCCTTTTTTGTACAACTCTTGCTCATTTATTTTGTCGTGCCAGATCTCTTAGGGGTCGCGCTCGACCCTTTTCCGGCATCCGTTATTGCTTTAGGGCTTTGTTCGTCAGCCTATGTAGCTCAGATCGTACGTGGTGGCCTTAATTCAATCCCGTCAGCACAATGGGAAGGAGCTTTTTCCCTGGGAATGAACACAGTTCAAAGCCTTCGACACATCATTTTACCACAAATGGGACGTAACATTCTTCCCATGCTGAATAATGAGCTAGATTCCCTGTTAAAGAGCACTTCAGTTGTCTCTTCAATTGGACTTCTAGAACTGACTAGAATGGGTATGAATGCCGTTTCTAGGGAAATGCAACCGGTTGCCATCTATTTAACAGTGGCTTGTTTCTACATCTGCATATCGGCATGTCTAAATTTAATCGGGCGGACACTTGAGATGAGGTTTCTTGATGTTAGAAATTAAAAATTTGTCACTAACAAAATCCAGCAAGCGAAGAAAAGGGCTAATTCTTAAGGAAGTATCTTTAACCATTCCTAAAAACAGAATCTCTTTATTCCTTGGGAAAAGTGGGTCAGGAAAAACGTCATTACTTCGCTGCATCGCGCAACTGGAAGCACAATATGTTGGAGAGATTTCATATCGGACTCAGCCAATTAAGCAACTCGCCCCAAAAGAACGCTGTCAAACCATTGGTTTTATTCCTCAGAATTTCTCTTTGTTCCCTCACATGAATGTTTTGGATAATTGTGCGAGTGCTTTGCGGGCTCTTTACGGGATGAAAAAAGATGTGGCTTATCAAAAGGTTCGAGAGGTGCTGTCCTCGCTCGATATGGAAAAGCTGGCTTTGTCAATGCCAAGTGAGCTGTCCGGTGGACAGCAGCAAAGAGCTGCGATTGCCAGAGCGCTTGTGCTTAACCCCTCTTTTTTGTTGTTAGACGAACCTACCTCCGCATTGGATCCGGAAAATACAGAACGATTCGTAAAGGTAGTTCAAAAACTCTCGCAGGAGGGAAAGGGAATCGTTATCTCGACTCAAGACATGACCCTGGCGACCAAGCTCCTTGATCTTGTTTATTTCTTGGAGGAAGGCGTTCTTATTGAAAATTATGATGGAGAAGGAACGTCAGTTATCCCGCGAAGCAGCGACAGGATTTCCCAGTTTTTATATCGAAAATGATTCAAGAATCGGTTTTAGGCGGGTTCAAAGCGCTCGAGCGTCTTGATTTGGTTTTCTGTGAATTTTTCATGATGCATTGGGGAACCCCCTGGTGTTTTTAGCTTGCCATAGGGACATCTGTGAGATCAAGAGATAGAGTTTTTTGTCTTTTGAATACACCACCAGCCGAAGAAACTAAACCAAAAGGCTCCGCAGAAGGAAAAAAGAGGTTTTATATCGGGAATTCTAGACCCAAAATACTCAAAAACAAAGGCACCTAAAAGCGCGCAAACAAACTCTGTTAAGCGAATTGTGTAGCGCTTTGTGGGTTTTCGTTTTTTTTGATCATATGCAAGTAACCCAGCTGCAATACCCATGGAGGCCCCGGTAAGATAGAGCAATTTTGGAGGATTGATCAGCAAAACCGTAAAAGGAAGAAGAAAACTAAAGAGTCGGTAGCGATTTGCAAAAAAGGGAAAGCCCTTTTTATATAAGACAAGTAAGAGGCCTCCCACGACAAGTCCCCCCAAAATATCTATCGGGAAGTGAACTCCAAGATAAAGACGAGAAAAGCAAAGAATTAGGGCAAAAACGACCCCTAAAAATCGATACAGCGTCTTTTTGCTCTCAATGAAAAGGATTCCTGCATAAAGGACTGCACTTTGCGCCGCACCGCTTGGAAAACCGGGGGTTGAATGACACACGATCCCAAGCTCAGGCATAATTTGACACGGCCTTGGAAGACCAAAAGCCTGTTTTAAGAGCATGTTTATTACAAAACTTAAAAAGAAAATATAAAAGAGCCGAATCCCAATTTTTCGATCAATTACATACCACACAAAGCCAATAACAATGAGCACAAACCAAAAAGTATCAACAAAATCCAGGAGGGTAAACAGCGTATCTACAAAAGGGTTTCGGATTGCGGCTTGTAAAGACGCAACCCACTGAAGCTGAGAGGTATAAGTCACTTGAAGTGTTTATTTAGTTTTGATGCAATCTGCATCATGTCGATCGGCTCTTTAGAGCCAAAGACTTTTTCAAGTTTGCTATCTGGGCAGATGAGGCGTTTGTTTTTTGGATCTTGAAGATCGTGTTTTTTGATGTAGACCCAAATTTGTTTTGTCGTCTCTGGACGACTTAAATGTGTTGCGCCAACGACATCAGCGAGCTCTTTAGACAGCTCTTTTTCAGGCTGTTTTCGTGCCGTCTTTTTCTTAGCTGTTTTCTTTGTTGCTTTTGCTGCCTTCTTCCCTTTTTTTCCGCCGCGCGCTTTTTTTACATATGGCGTTTTTTCATGAGTGGTCCCATATTTTGATTCGATTTGATCGAGTTCGTTTACAATCACATCGCAATCAGGGTAGTTGGTGCAAGAGAAAAACGTCTTTCCAAAGCGAGACTTTCTTGCTGTTAGGCTCCCATCACAGCCAACTGCAGGACAGTTAGGGAGCTCTCCGGGGCTATAGACTCTCTCTCCCTTTTTCGGGATGTTTACGATCCCCTTACAATCGGGATATTTTGAGCAGCCGAGGAACGGTCCGAACTTTCCATGGCGAAGAGTCATCTCCTCTTTGCAATTCGGACATTTTTGTTCCCAATCAAAGTTTGGATCATAATCTTCTTTGTTAAAGTTGATGGATTCAATGGGTGCGGTAAATGGACAGTCGGGATATTTTGAGCAGCCGTAAAAATACTTGCTTCGCGACCAGATCTTTTGGAGTTTACTTCCACAGGTTGGGCAATCAAGATCTGTGAGCTCTTTAGGAACGGTGGCTTCTTTTTCCGCCTTTTCAACTAAAGGAATAAAATCCTTCCAGAACTCTCGAATCAGTTCCTTCCAGTCCTTGTTATGCTCTGCAATCTCTTCAAGCTGATCTTCCATCTTTGCTGTGAAAGAGACGTTCATAATAGGAGGAAAACTTTCCTCGAGCATCTGGCAGATCACCCTCCCAAGCTCTGTTGGTTTTAGCGCTAGACCTTCTTTTGTCGTATACTCTCTGTTTTGAATTTTGTTCATAATCGAGGCGTATGTAGAGGGTCTTCCGATTTCTAAGCGCTCGAGTTCCTTCACCAAAGAGGCCTCAGTAAATCTTGGAGGCGCTTTTGTAAAGGACTGCGTTTTATCAAGATTTTGGAGATCTAAAGGTGTGTTTTCAACAAGAGGGGGAAGTTGTTTTTCTCCATCCTCGTCACTTAAAGAATCTTGTTTCTCTTCATAAGTGGCGAGATACCCTTTGAACTTAATCACGGAGCCACTTGCGCGAAGGGTCATCTCTTGATCTGTTTCGATATCAGCAGAGATCGTATCGTAAATCGCAGGAGTCATCTGGGAGGCAATGAATCGTCTCCAAATGAGAAGATAAAGTTTATGCTCATCAATGGAAAGATACTGTTTTATAGACTCAGGAGTTCTTTCTACAGAGGTTGGACGAATGGCTTCGTGCGCCTCTTGCGCTGATTTTTTGGACTTATAGATTTTCGGTGCTTCAGGAAGATACTCTTTGCCAAAATGGGATTTAATGTAGCCTCTTGCCTGAGAAAGAGCTTCTGGAGCAACGCTTACAGCATCAGTACGCATGTAGGTAATGAGACCTTCAGTCTCTTCTGGACCCATGTCAATCCCTTCATAGAGCCCTTGCGCGACGCTCATCGTTCTTGAGGCTGAAAACCCGTAGTGGCGACTGGCTTCTTGCTGCAATGTGGAGGTGATGAACGGAGGGACGGGATTCCTCTTTTTCTCCTTTCGATCAACTTTCCCAACTCTATATTTCGCTTTTTCTAAACGATTTACAAGTCCAAGTGCTGTTTTTTCATCGTTTAGTAAGAAGCAAGGCTTGTCTTTGACTTGCTCTTTTTCAACTTTTAAACCCCCAACAGAGTGAAGACTCGCGCTAAAGGAGGTAGGGTTTTTTTCGGGCTGTAAAAGAGCATCAATTGTCCAGTATTCAACAGGTGTGAATGCTTCAATTGCTTTTTCCCGATCGACGACGAGTTTAAGCGCAACGGACTGAACTCTTCCTGCAGACGTTCCGCTGCGGCCTCTTTTCACTTTTCGGGTGAGAATAGGAGATATTTTATAGCCGACAATCCGATCGAGGAGTCTTCTTGCTTGCTGCGCGTTGACAAGGTTGATGTCGATATCGCGGGGGTTTTTAAGGGCTTCTTGAACGGCAGTTTTTGTGATTGATTGGAATGCGGTTCTCTTGATTTTTGTTCCCTCGGGGAGAATCGCTGCGATATGCCAGGCAATTGCTTCTCCCTCGCGGTCAGGATCGGGAGCAAGGTATACGATGTCTGCTTTCTTTGCGGCTACTTGGAGCTTTTTAACGACATCTTTCTTGTCGGGCATTGTGACATAAGTGGGCTCGAAGTCATTTTCGACATCGATTCCAAAGCCCTTTTCCGGTAAATCCCGAAAATGACCAATGGAAGATTCAAAAGAATAGTTACTCCCAAGAAACTTGCGCAAGGTTTTGATTTTTGCGGGAGACTCTACAATAACGAGGGATTTTGCCATGTTAATTCCTGGGACGACTCCGGTATACTAACGAACTTGTTAACAAAGCGCAAGATTAAACTCGATACACTTATCTAATACAAAAGTTTGGAATTTGCGGCGAAAAATTTCTAAAGAAAATTCTTCTGCACGGACTCTGCATTCTTTGGGGTCGAATGTAAGGTTCTCAAATTTTTTAACACCCTCGATTAGGGATGCGGGAGTCTGTTCCGAGAAGAAAACGCCAGTGATCCCAGGGATCACTGTTTCAAGAGCTCCCCCAATGCCTAAAGCAATAACGGGAGTGCCTGAGGCCATTGCCTCAACAGGTGCAATTCCAAAATCTTCAATGGCAGCAAAGACAAATGCCTTTGCGTTTTGAAGATATTTTTTGAGCTCACTCTCTGTTTGATACCCAAGGAACACAATGTTTTGCGTGGCTTTTTTCTCAAGTTTTTTTCTTTCAGGGCCCTCGCCAATAATGAGCAGTTTTTTGTCGGGCATTTGCGAAAAAGCCTCTACGAGAAGATCGACTCTTTTATTTTGAACAAGGCGAGATGTACTTATGTAGTAGTCCTCTTTTGTTTCTTTGAGTTCGAAGAGATGCGTATTTACGGGGGGATAAATCACCTCAGCCTCTCGTGCATAGAATTTTTTGATTCTTCCAGCAACATAGTTAGAGTTTGCAATGAAGTGGTCGACTCTATTTGAGACCCTAGCATCCCAGTTACGAATATATTTAAGAAAACCAGTAGCTAGAAGTTTTTTAGGCCCGCGGGTATCTTTTAGGTAATTATCCATCAAGTCCCACGCGTAGCGAACAGGTGTGTGGCAATAGCAAATATGGAGCTGTCCCGAGCTTTTTTTCACGCCTTTTGCAACGCAGTGAGAAGAGGAGATGATGAGATCAAACGAACTCAAATCAAAACTTTCGATTGCGAGAGGAAAGAGGGGGAGATAGTTACGATATTTTTTAAAGGCGAACGGTAGCTTTTGAATAAATGAGGTGTGAATTTCTAGATCCTGGAAGTAAGTGCCTTGAAGTTTTTCCGGATCTGACAAGAGTGTATAGATGGGTGATGGCAGAAGTTTGTGGATTTCTTTTAGGACATTTTCTCCTCCTCCGACTGCAGAGGTGAGCCAATCATGAACGAGAACGCTTTTCATTGTTTGTATTTTAACCTATTTCCAAATAAAATAAATGCCTGATATGACAACAGAACTCTCTCTTGCTGGACGTGGGCTCACTTCGGATCAACTTCGATTGAAGAAATTCCACAGCACAGTAACAAAGATCGACTTAAGCGACAATCAACTTACAACGCTGTACGGAGTGCGGTTTCCTGAAGGATTGGAAGAGCTTATTTTGAAAAACAACGCATTGTTTTTTGATGCTGCGAGGGAGCCATATCCATCTCGAAGTCTTCTTTCTGGTGAGCGTGATCCGAGCTATGTTTCTTCCTTTCCTCCCAATCTAAAAATTCTTGATCTTAGCGGTACTCTATTTTCTCTTCACGACGATTTAAAACACCTTACAAAACTGGAAAGCCTTATCTTAAGAGGAGCGAGGGTTTCTCCTAAAGCTCAGATACCTAAGTCCTTAAAGACAATAGATCTGCGGCGGGTCGTCTTTGCGAATCCCAAAGATCTTGAGTATAGAGCTATCCCCTGGCAGGCTTCTAAGGGCAAGCTTCAACAGCTGTTCCCCAAGATTGAGATTCTGCATTAATGTTGAACTTTGCTATAATGGGGTCTTTTTTGAGCGGTAGAGATGATTAGCGTTTCGAATGTTTTGTCTTTTTTGAGGGTTCCTCTCGCATTTTTATTTTTAGTCGAGAGTGCTTCCCTACGTTGTTTTGCGATTGTTTTGGCTATGATTACAGATAGTGTAGATGGCTATCTGGCAAGAAGAAACAACGCGGTCACAAAATTTGGGATGATTCTCGATCCTCTGACAGATAAATTTTTTGTTTACTTTGCCTTAAGCTCGCTTTTTGTTGAGGGACGGTTATCTTCTTGGCAAGTGGCTGCGATGCTATCAAGAGATATTGCCGTTTTTGCATATAGCCTTCTGATTCTCCTCATGGGTCGAGCAAAGTCGATCGCTTTCCGTTCTCTTTGGGCGGGCAAGGTCTCGACGGCGCTCCAATTTATTGTTTTAATTGGGATTGTCTTTGATCTGTCTTTTTCTTGGATCACATATAGCGCATTTTTTGTGATGGGAGGGATTGCATTTATGGAGCTATTCCAAAGTTCGAAAGGGGTTTGGAGTCCATTTCAAATGTTTCATGTCGGTTCGGCAAATGATCACAGACGATGAGCTGCTTGCTCTTAGCCAGTCTGGATTTATTCCGGGCCCTGGCGAGGTAGAAGAAAATTTTCTCCACCGAGTTTCTTCGACGAAGCAAGCATTTTTGAAGTTAGGTGTTTCTGCGATTCCTGAATCTCATTGGGAGTGGGTGGGAGCCAAGCTCCGCAAGTTATTTGGTTTTACTCCCGATTCCCTTCCTGCGTTTTATTCGAATCGGTCGCTCTCGCCTTGGCAGGGAGCCGCTGCTTGGGTGGAAAGGGGGCAGATTATTGCCATTCAGTTAAGGAATGCGTTTAAAAAAGGGTCTTTTTTGAGGATGTATCAGCGCAGTGAGATTCTCTCGCATGAGGCAGTGCACGCGGCAAGGTCGGCATTTCCTAAAGATCCTTGGGACGAGTTTTTTGCGTATATGGTTTCTGAAAAATCATGGAGGCGCGCGTTAGGTCCGATTATTCAAAGGCCTTGGGAAGTTTGGCCGTTTCTTGTTTTTTGTGTACTTGGTGCCCTGGATGCGATTTTCTTTTTAGGGGCAGCTGCTTGGATTGGGGCTGGTTTTTTTCGATTGATCCGGGCTCACCTAACATTGACCAAAGCAAGTAAAGAGCTCCAAAAACAAATGTCTGATGATGATGCAAGGGCGCTTCTTTTGCGTCTAACGGGAGAAGAAATTCAAAGCCTATCTAAAGGCAAAGAGATTAAAATAAGCGAAGACTTACGTGGACGCTTAATTGCAATTTATAAAGAAGGAACAAATGGCAGAAAAAATCACTGTTAATGGGAAGGGAAAAGACCCTTTTGAGTTTTGTAAAGAGTTAGAGAATGGGAATATTCTTTTTTTCCCAGAGACTCCTTTTGCTTTTCCTCAGGATGAAATCCAATTTTTATTAGAGCAGCGTCAAGGGGGCTCGAAAGGGCGTAAAAATGTTGCTTACAAGCCTGCAATTGATAAAGTGACAAATCACGGAGGAGCAACACCAGAAGAAGCGGTTCAGATGCACTCTATTTTGCGCAATTACTCAAACAGGGTGACTGAATTTTTAACAACTCTTCTGGAGCCTTACGCAGCGAAGTGGAGACTTGATTATGCGAGTTTTCGTCCCTTTCAAGAAAAAGGGAGAAATCTTCGTCTAAGAGCGCGCAATGACTTGTTGCATGTTGATTCATTTCCAACAAGGCCGATGCATGGAGGAAGGATCTTGCGTTTTTTCACCAATATTAATCCGACAGAATCGCGTCATTGGATTACTTCAGATTCCTTCAAGGAGCTTGCCCAAAAATATGGGGGTTCTCAAGGGGTTGCTTTTCCGAAAGGAGAAAAGCACTCACTCAAGAGTCTTCTTGCGCGCAAAATGAAAGAAGGGCTCAAGAAAATGGGCTTTAAAGTGACCCTTCGCTCTCCCTATGACCGTTTCATGTTAGGGATGCATCATCACATGAAGGAAAATGAAGCGTTTCAAAAGGACTGCAAGAAAGATCACTGGGAGTTTCCACCGAATTCTTGCTGGATGGTGTTTACAGACCAGGTGTCGCATGCGGCGCTCTCTGGGCAGTACGCTCTCGAGCAAACATTTTTTATCCCGCGAAATGCGCTATTGCGCCCAGAAGAAGCTCCTGTAAGCATCCTGGAGAGGATTACCGGCGAGAGCATGGTTTTATAGAGGGCGCTTTCTGTTCATTTTTTGAGCTGAATAAATCTGTGGGATCAACATTCCTACTCGAGAAATTTTAATGTGTTAGCCCTAGCTTCTTTGAAGGTGTTTTCGGTTTTTTGCGGGAGAAATTTTTAATTCTTTTCGGTATTTAGATACTGTTCTTCTGGCTACCGGGTGACCCCTTTTCTCGAGTTCGGTTGTAAGTGCATCGTCAGATAAAGGACGTGTCTTATCTTCTTCCCTAACAATCTGTTGAAGAACTTCTTTAGCTTCTCTCTTTTTTGGGGATGCGGTGATTAGGGATTTTAGGAGAAGGAGTCCTCGTGGTGTTTCTGCGTATTTTCCTGAAAGAGCGCGTGAAAGCGTCGATTCGTGAAGGCCTAATTCTTGCTTTAACTCTTCGATTGTCAGAGAGGCAAGAGGTCCTTTTTGTGCAAGATACTGGGATTGGCGGCGGACGATTTTGGCACCGATTTGGAGAAGGATCTCTTTGCGTCTTGAAAGGGAGTTTAGGAGGCCTTTGCCTTGAGAGCCCCAAAGTTGGAGGGTCTTTTTTTCGTCATCTGTTGCTGGAGTAACTCCCTCATATTGTTCACTTAAAACAACTTGAGGAAGTTCGTCTTCAAGCGCACCTACCTCCCACCCCGTATCGGTTTTTCGAATGAAAATATCGGGGGTAATCGGGCGCGCAGTTTCTTGTTTTAGAGACTCGAGAGGGCGCATTTGAAGGTGGGAGAGTTTTTCAATAGCTTGCGCGAGATCAGTGGACGAACATTTTTTCTTAAGGAGACTATATCTTCCATGGAGAAGATCTAAATAGTGATCTTGGACAAGCGTATATGCCGGCGTATTTTTTTTGCCCTGATCCCTTAACTGAATGAGCAAACCCTCCTGGAGGTTTTTTGCAAAAACTCCAGGAGGGTCAAACGTTTGAAGAATCTTTAAGACTTCTTCTAGTTTTGGAAGGGACTCATCGATTGTTTCAAGAGATACTGAGAGAAACCCTTTTTCATCTAGGTTCTCGAGTAGTTTTTTTGCGATTCGTTCATCTTTTTTTTCGGGAAAGCTTTCTTTAATTTGAGCCTCAAGATGATCATAAATAGAAAAAGAAGCGGGAATATCTCGATCAAACGTAGGGGATTTTGATCTCGAGATTTCCTCGAGAAGCGGATTTTTATCGATCTCTTCTCGTAAGAACTGGGCAAGCTCTGCCTGGGGCATTTGCAAGATGCTTAAAGCCTGCTGCATTTGGAAAGTCATTACGAGGCTTTTTTGAGGGGCTACTTGAAGATTCTGGCGCATATTTCTCCCCATAGCATATAATTCTCTGCCTGACAATAGGGGGAACATGAAGGCCGGTGTTTTTTGTCATAATGGACTTGGAGATGGCGTCAATTGTCTTGTTCTTTCCAACAATTTGCATCTAAATGGCTGGGACGTCGATACCTATCAAAACTCGATTAGATCAATGCAAAATTGGTTCCCCCATCTTCCTGTTCAGTTGTATCCAAAACTCGAGGAACTGCCCCGCATTTTATTGACGTACCAACGAGCGCAAGGCCCACGCGTAATTGGCCGAAAGAGCAATTTGTAAAGCTCGCTTTACACTTAGAAAAAAAGGGCTATGAAGTGGCGTTTATTCCGATCTCCAAATTAACTTTTTCGGTGGATTTTGGTCGAATGGCTGGCGAATGAATTGATCAGTGTCTCCTTAAGTTGCAAAATTCATAAGCCGCTTATTGAATTACGCAATACTCAGATGCTTTCTCTTGATCAGCTAAAATCTGAGCACGCTTTTCTTGAAAAAATCGAACCATGTCTATCTTCCCATTTGCAGCTGCGACCTTGCTCGGAGTTCTCTCACATCCATCTTTCAATTCCATATTTGCTCCATTCGCAATCAAAAATCGAGCCATGTCTATCTTCCCATTTGCAGCTGCGTAGTGAATTGGGGTCATTCCGTAGGAATCTTCCTGATCTGCGCTTACTCCATTCTCAAGCAAAACTTGAACAATTTCTTTATGTCCCATATAAGCTGCGAAGTGAATTGGGGCGTTGTCAAGTTTAGTTTTCTGATCTACGCTTACTCCATTCTCAAGCAAAACTTGAACAAGTTCTTTATGTCCCCCAGCAGCTGCGAAGTGAATTGGGGCCATTCCGTAGGAATCTTCCTGATTTGCGTTTGCTTTATTCGCAAGCAAAACTTGAGCCATGTCTATCTTCCCATTTGCAGCTGCAAAGTGAAAAGGAGCTAGATTGTCAAAGGCAGTTTTCTGATCTACGTTTGCTCCATTATCAATCAAAGCTTGAACATTTTCTTTACGTCCCAAATAAACTGCATGGTGAAGAGGGGCTGCAAGGTGAAGAGGGTTTGAGCAAGAACGGAAACCGGGCTCTGTGCATTCGCGATTCAGATTCAGATTCTGTTTGACTTGCTCTTTTTTTAACAACTCGACGAATGCCTCTGGATTCATAACTACTGCAGCTCTATGAAGAGTATATGGTTGCTTTTCTACAGCAGACCATGCCTCGGAGAAGTTTACAATAGCAGCTTGCCATACAGATGTCACTGTGCTCAGCTCGCAAAGCTGTGCAGAGTCTTTCGCAGCAAATCGCGCTATTCGTTGTGCAAAAACAGCCATTAATAAAGGGTTGTTAGCTGTATCTACTGATTTAGAATTAATGTTGTTCATAATAGGCCTTTTGTATTGAACTTAAATTAAAAATTAATGTTCCGATTTCCTTGTTAAGGAAGAAAATAAGTTTTGTGTAAATATTATAGCATAAGTGTTTGTTTTTGTCATTCCAATAAAAATCCAAGCGGCGATCTCTAGGGAACCACTGATCAATTCATTCACCGAATCTTTC
The DNA here is from genome assembly GCA_965370365.1 of uncultured bacterium. Classification (GTDB taxonomy): domain Bacteria; phylum Chlamydiota; class Chlamydiia; order Chlamydiales; family SM23-39; genus DAIDHZ01. The sequence goes on from CBDUSP010000003.1 coordinate 26,611, forward strand.
CGCGCTTTTTGACAGCTTTTGACTTTTTCGAACTCACTAACTTACACAAGTTAAAGTCGTTCGCAAAAATCGAAACCTGCTGAAAAACCATCGAAAATCTTCGGTAAAGCAATTGATCAGTGTCTCCCTAGGGTGTTGTTGTGTAATTCACTTAGGTCATTGATAATCAGTAAGAATTGTTTCGAACGGAAAACTCACAAGCTCCTTAGCATCAATAGGATATACCCTTCTTTTTGAATTACGCCTCTGTACCGGACAAAAAATAATTTGATGAAAAGAACTCACCCTGTGTGAATCATACCTTCCGTTGTTTAGCGAACTTAGGAGGACTATGAATCACTTGGGCGAGTTACAAAGACTTTTGGCTAAAACTCTAAATTGGAATAAGGCAAGAAATGGATTTTTATCGATCTCTTCTTGAAGGAATTGAGCCAGCTCTGCCTGAGATCTGAAAGGTCATCACAAGGCTTTTTTGAGGGGCTACTTGAAGATTCTGGCGCATAATTTCTCCCCATACCATATACTCCCCGATTCGACAACCGAGAAGGGATATGAAGGCTGGTGTTTTTTGTCATAATGGACTTGGAGACGGAGTCAATTGTCTTGTTCTTTCCAACAATTTGCATCTAAATGGCTGGGACGTCGACACCTATCAAAACTCGATTGGATCAATGCAAAATTGGTTCCCCCATCTTCCTGTTCAGTCGTATCCGAAAGTAGAGGAACTGCCCCGCATTCTATCAACGTACGAGTGGTTTTTTGTCGTTCATAATGATACGGATCCCTTTGTCCAAGCGCTTATCAAAGAGGGAAAAAAGAGGTTTCCTGAGAGAATAAAAATTCTCTATCTCTACCCGTCTCCTAACATTGTAAATGAGCCCTACTATTTAGACTGTTTGACCGATCCCAAAAAGTCGATTGCAGAGAACATGTGCATTGTTTGTGAAAGAGTCATTGGGTTGCCAAAGGTTGTAAAAGAAAACGGGTTCACTCCTCCCGAAGGGCTTGTTTTTCGCAAATATCCAAAAAGAGTTGTGATTCACTCAACAAGTGCAAGACCGACGCGCAATTGGCCAAAAGCGCAGTTTGTAAAGCTCGCTTTACATTTAGAAAAAAAAGGCTTTGATCCGGTATTTATTCCAGGAACTGAGATTGAAAACTGGAGAGATGTCAAATTTGAAGCCTTGCACTTTCCTTCTTTAGATGATCTTTCTAGCTATATCTATGAGTCGGCTTATCTCATTGGAAATGATTCGGGTCTTGGGCACTTGGCCTCAGCGCTTGGCGTTCCAACCCTAACTCTTTGTCGAAGAAAAGCTTGGGCAAATATGTGGGCGCCGAATTTTGCCAAAAACATTGTTGTAACGCCACCATCTCTCATCCCAAATATTCGGGGTTTTCGCTTAAGAGACAGGCAGTGGAAACGATTTATCACGCTTGGGAAAGTGCTTCGCGGCTTTGAGAACTTAATAAACCTATAGGATCCTTCATGAAAACGTTCACATTTGTATTTTCTATTTGTTATTTTTCCGTTATTTGCGCATTTGATTCGACGGTGCCTGTTTTGCACTTACCCGATTACTTCGATGAAACACGTCGAGAGGTGTTTTTAAGTGATTTGGAAGATGCAGCTAAAGACGTCGGTTTTTTTGCTCTTACAGGCACGGGCGTAGACCCCGCTTTTCTCGATTCAGCCTATGCTCAAATGAAAGAGTTTTTTGATCAAGATTTTGAGACTAAAAACATATCGAAATCACCAGATGGGCAAAGAGGCTATATTCCTGGAGAGTCTGCGAAGGGGGAAACGCGTGTCGACTACAAAGAATTCTTTCACATAGGAAGAGATCTTTCCTCAGAAGATACCAAGCGGTGTCAATATGCAGAAAATGTCTGGCCAGAGCAACCACAGCAGTTTCGGGTAGCAATGCAAGAGCTCCACCGTGCAATGGATAGTAGCAAAGAGGCGCTTGCTGATGCGTTTAGTGCCTTATTGAAGCAAGGGCCTGGATTTGTAAGTACGATGGTTTGTGATGGAGACTGTCTGCTTCGAGCGATTCATTATCCGGCGAATCCTCCCGCTGATGCTGTTTGGGCAGGCGCGCATACGGACATCGTTCTTTTCACTATTTTACCTAGAGCTACCGCAAAAGGGCTCCAAGTTATGAATAAAGAGGGAGAGTGGATTGATGTTATTGTCCCAGATAACGCGTTTGTCATTAATTGCGGAGACATGCTTGAAAATCTCACCAACGGATATTTCAAAAGTTCATTTCATAGAGTCGTAGATCCGGGCAGTGGAAAAGATCGCTATTCTGCGGTATTTTTTGTGCATCCCAAATCAGAAGATCGCTTAGATCCCCTTCCTGAGTTCATTGAAAAAACTGGAGGGAAGCGAGTGTATGCAAATGTAAATAGAATCGAACTTTTGGCTGAACGTTTAATCGATCTGGGTATTGCTTCTCCTTCGCTCATGTCCTTTTTTGTGGAATCTGGAGCAATTGAGCGCTTGAAAGAAGTAGGAAGATTTAGCCCAAAGGCAGAACAAGCTTTACAAGAGGCTGGGCTTATAACTCAATTGTAAACTCTTTTGGGACTTCTTTTAAAAAGCGAGACGGACGCATGAGTCTTTGCGTCCCCCACATGTAGCGATACGTTGCAGTTGACATGTAGAGCTTCCTTTTTGCCCGAGTCATCCCAACGTAGCAAAGACGTCTCTCTTCTTCAATCGAAGAGGGGTCGTCTTTTGCGTTGATATGGGGGAGCAAGTCTTCTTCAAGACCCACAAAAAAAACGACAGAAAATTCAAGGCCCTTACTATTATGTAGCGTCATCATTTTTATCGTTAGAACAGATGGATCCTCCTTTGCGGGAACGCGAAGAGACAGCTCTTCTAAAAATTTAGCAAGAGAGGGTTCTTCGTTCTCGTCTTCCCATTCGGCGGCTTTCCCCAAAAGCTCGTCGATGTTTTCTTTTCTGTCTTGGACTGTTTCTGGATCTAGCTGAAGATAAGAGAGATAGCCGGACAAAGAAAGAACCTCTTCAATAAGGTGCTCTATGCTCATTTTTTCGGCGCGATTCCGTAGGGCTTGGATGGTTTCTAGATAGCTCTTAAGGCCTGTTTTTGCTTTGGGGCCGAGTTTTAGATTTGGACACAGTGTAGGGTTCTCAAGGAGTTCCTCACAAAAGTTAAGAATAGGCATTTCTCTATCGGCTGCAGCCATCATGATTTTTTCAAGAGAGGCTTTTCCGAGACCTCTTTTCGGAGTATTGATTGTTCTTAAAAAGGCGATGAGATCCGTGCTTGAAAGTGACAGACGTAGATATGCAAGAATGTCTTTTACTTCTTTCCTCTCATAAAAAGAGATGCCTCCGATAATGGTATACGGAATTCTGTATGAGAGAAGGGCGTCTTCAAACGCTCTTGATTGGGCATTTGTTCTGTAAAAAATAGCAACGTCATCTAGCGGTAGATCCCCATAGATTGCGTGTTCTTGGATTTGGTCTGCAACAAACGCAGCTTCTTTTTTTTCATTAAATGCTCTGTAAATGCTAATTTTTTCGCCATCGCCTAGATCACTCCATAAGTTTTTTTCAAGACGACTTTCGTTGTGCTCGATTAGAGCATTGGCAGCTTGTAGGATTCTATTTGTACTTCGATAGTTTTGAGCAAGCGGGACGACGATAGCGCCTGGAAAGTCTTTCTCAAAGTTTAGGATGTTTTGATAGCGGGCTCCTCGCCAAGAGTAAATGGACTGATCGGGGTCACCGACTGCGAAAATGTTTTGATGCTTTTCTACCAAGATTTTTGCAAGTGTGTACTGCGCAAGATTTGTATCTTGATATTCATCAATGAGTACATATTGCCACCTATTCTGATAGATTTCGCAAACCTGGCTATGTTCTTGGAGAAGTTTGACCGTTAGAAAAAGAAGATCATCAAAGTCGAGGGCGTTACAACTTTTAAGCTTTGCTTGATACGCTCCGTAGACGCGAGACAAAAGATCTTCACCACGGGGATCTAAGAGATCATTTTTTGCGCTCGAAATAAACATCTTTGCTTCTTTGCAAAAACCCTTATCGGTATCAAGGCCTAACTCGTTTAGGCAATTTTTCAAAAGCTTTTTGCTATCATCTTCATCATAAATGACAAACGTATTTTGGTACCCTAAGTGATGGATGGATTCGCGTAAAATCCGAGAGCCAAGACTGTGGAAGGTGCTTGCAAGAACATACGCGTTTTTTAGTTGTTGGATGCGGGCCTTCATTTCTCCCGCTGCTTTGTTTGTAAATGTGACAGCAAGAATCTGTGATGGGTCGACGCCAATTTCAATAAGATGCGCAATGCGATGTGTGACTACGCGTGTTTTGCCAGATCCAGCGCCTGCCAAAACGAGGAGAGGCCCTTTTACGTGATGGGCGGCTTTGAGTTGCTGGGGGTTGAGGTTCATAGTTAGTAATATGTGTTCATAAAGACTTCGATCATTTTTTCGGCCGCACTAATGGTAGATATTGGGAGCTCTTTACCATAGTTTGCAACGATTTTACGCAAAGCTTTATCTGCTTTCATAGGATCATTTTTTTTGTGAAGGAAGTGATCGACAATTTCCAGAAGTCTTCCGGACAAGTGGTGCTTGACTTGAGGCGTCTTTCTAGGAGGGCGCGAAATAAGAGAGTCGTCTTCTTCGTCTGAAACTGGGTTTATGATACTCCCTCCGGGATTGGAAAGAGGAGTGTAAACTTTTTAATGATTAAAGGAAATGGAGCGTAACGGAATCGAACCGATGACCTCAACAATGCCATTGTTGCGCTCTACCAATTGAGCTAACGCCCCCTAAGGGGAAGTTTCGATTCTAAGAGCTATTGTCATTTAGGTTCAACGAAATCCAAGTTTTGAATCATTTTCGGTATAAATTATCATCTAAACATTTTATTGGTTTCGGCAGCACGTTCCTGGTATAAATACGCATCTTAGGTCATTGAACCTATCCTAACAAAAATTTTCAGTCGGTTTTTTGGAATTTTTATTAGGATAGGTTCTTGGAGAAAAAGATGCGTCGAAAGGGAGTAAACCCCGCTTATATTGTGCTTGGAGCTTGTCTTTTTGGCTGGTTCAGCATTCCGCGCTATGTTGCCGATGAAATGCGCTCTTTTTCTGTTGCAACACTTGCCCCCACTTGGGATTTGACGCGGGAGGTTCAGAAATATCTTGCCGATCGTCCCCTCTTTTGGGAGCAAAAAAAACAAACAGATGATGTTTTGGCAAAACGTCTTGAACTTGAAAATGCAATGCTACGCGCCCAGGTTGAAAAAATGTCCGCGTGGCTTCTCAACGAGGAAAGGATCGAAAAACAGCTAGAGCTGCTACAAAAAGTTGAAAAGACAAGTGGGAAGATGAGGCCCTTCTTCGAAAGAAGAGGAAGGCACCTTGCCTCTCTGATTCAGTCTGAACTTGTTGCGATGCCATGCTCGGTGATTTATCGAGACCCTTCTTCGTGGAGTAGTAGTTTATGGGTGAATATTGGCGAAGAAGATAACCAGGTGTTAGGAAGGCAAGTGATTGCAAAAAACAGTCCGGTTCTTTCAGGATCGGCTCTTGTCGGCGTCATCGATCATGTTGGGAAAAAGCAATCGAGGGTGCGCCTCATTACAGATGCAAATCTTTGTCCCTCCGTTCGCGCGGCCAGGGGGTTTTTTCAAAATGGTGAGGAAGGCGCTCTTTTAGCTAAGGGTGAGCTGCATGGCAGCGGAGGGCCTCTTTGGAGATCGAGAACATCTACTTTAAAAGGCGTTGGGTTCAATTTTGATTTCTCAGATGAAGAAGGACCGCGTCCTCAAGGAGTGGAGCTTTTGAAAGAGGGGGATTTTCTTGTCACTACGGGATTTGATGGGGTTTTCCCCCCAGACTTAGTTGTCGGAACGATCTCTCATATTGATGAGATGCAGCCGGGCTCTTTTACATACGATATCGAGGTTGATCCAAGCGTTTCGGACTTAAATCACTTAAAGACGCTTTATGTTTTACCCCCAAGAAGCGAATGACTCTTGAAAAATGGTTTGAGGAAAATCAGAGAATTTTCCCTTGGAGAGAAGAAAGAACTCCGTACCGAGTATGGATTTCTGAGGTAATGCTCCAGCAAACAAGAGCTTCTGTTGTTATCCCCTATTTTCTTCGATGGATGGAGCTTTTCCCAAATGTAAAAGCGCTTTACACAGCATCTATCGGAGATGTGATTAAAGCCTGGGAAGGACTCGGGTTCTATAGGAGAGCGCGCAATATCCACAGGGCCGCAGCAGTTATTGTGGAAGACTTTGGTGGTGAAATTCCAAGTACGCGAGATGAGCTACTCTCCATTCATGGATTTGGTCCGTATACAACGGGTGCGATCTTGTCTTTCGCTTTTCAAAAACGAGCTGTGGCGGTTGATGGAAACGTCATGCGTGTGATTTCTCGCTATTTTTGCATTGAAGAAGACATTACAAAAGCCGTGATCCGAAAAAAAATCGAAGAAAAAACCGAGGGCTTGCTTGATCGCAAAAATCCTTGGGTTACAGCAGAAGCTCTCATTGAGCTTGGTGCCACTGTTTGCACACCGAAGCCGAAGTGTGAGGCATGTCCTTTACAAGAAACGTGTTTGGGGAAACAGATTGCCGAAGACCTTCCGGTCAAAAAGAAAGAAACACCCATCCAACATCTTTTTCGTCAGGTACATGTGATCGAGTGCAATGGCTTTGTCTTGGTAAAAAAGGGAGCTAAGGGAAAAGTGATGGAAGATCTTTATGAGTTTCCCTACATCGAAGGTCCCAAGTCAAAGATGCAACGTCTTCGTGGAGAAAGAGCATTAAGTCCCTGCTCTCATAGCTTCACTAAATATAAGGCGCATCTGTTTCCTTTTTGGATCAGGCAAAAAGAAAAAACACCTGGCAAGTGGGTAGAAATTTCTCGCTTGTCGGAGCTTCCCTTTTCCTCCGGACATAGAAAGATTTTGACTGAGGTGTTGAAAAGCGATAAACTCCTCTCATGAGCATCCAGTATATCGATCGAAAGACAAACACCGAGCAAACAGAAAAAATCTACGGACACCGGGCTCTCTCTTTTCTCTATGGAGGTTCTTGGCTTTCACGTCTCCTTTTGCCTCTTATCTCTAGAGTTCCTTTGTTTTCCAGATTTTATGGCTTTATCCAAAAAAGATCGTGGAGTGCAAAAAAAGTGGCTCCTTTTATAGAAAGTTATGGCGTGGATACATCAGAGTTTCAAGAAACGACATTTCGCTCTTTCAATGACTTTTTTATTCGAAAGTTAAAGCCTGAAACAAGACCGATTGTCCAAGATCCTATGCGCGCTGCTCTTCCTGCAGATGGAAGGTATTTGGTCTTTCCTGACTTGTCAAAGGTAGATCAGTTTTATGTAAAAGGACAAAGCTTTGATCTTTTTTCGTTTTTGCAAAATGATGCGTACGCAAGACGTTTTTCTGATGGCTCCATGATGATTGTCCGTCTTTGTCCGACCGATTATCATCGCCTCCACTTTGTTGCAGATGGGATCCCCTCGAAAGCGCAGCCAATTCAAGGGCACTTTAATTCTGTAAACCCGATTGCGTTAAGAAAAAATCTTTCTATTTTATGGACAAACAAGCGAGTCCTTACGGAATGCAACTCAGATGTTTTTGGAAAAATTCTCTACGTAGAGGTTGGCGCGACTTGCGTTGGAACAATTCACCAAACCTATACGCCTGGAGTTGAGGTGAAAAAAGGAGACGAGAAAGGATATTTCTCTTTTGGAGGATCCTGTCTTGTGGTGTTATTTGAAAAGGGTCGCATTGCTTTCGATGAGGACCTTGTGAAGAACTCTGAAAGATCTCTTGAAACGAAAGCAAATTTTGGTGAGTCATTAGGGAGTGTTAAGTGAGAATATTTTTTAGTTTACTTAGTTTTTTTGCTGTCTGTTTACATGCAGCTCCAGTTGGGAACCCGGCAGCGCCTCATGTGATTTGTAAGGGGCTTTTTATTCCTCAAAAATGCTGGGCAAATATTCGCCTTGGATACGAGGGGGATTTTGTCTTTGATGGAGAGATGAAGCAGACAAAACATAGTTCAAGCGAATTGGATAAATTCACCCAAATGACAAATGCAGGGTCTGCGACGCTTACTCTTTTAGAGAGACTCGATTTATATGGAGTCTTTGGCTCTTCAAGAGTTTGTGCAAAATGGCGTTTTACGAGTTTAGCCGATGAAGTTCGAAACGCTGAAATGGAAACAAAGCACGCATTTTTGTGGGCAGTTGGTGGAAGAGCGATCCTCTATGCTTGGGGAAAATGGGATCTTGGATTTGGGGGAAGGTACTCTGCGTCTCATAATAATATCTCCTGGCTAACAATTGATGGAAGCAATGTCTCAACGAAGGGAGCTCGCTCTAGATGGCGGCAGTGGCAGGTAAATTCGGGACTCTCATATCACATCGACCTTTTCACTCCATACATTGGAGCTTACTATTTGAATGTAAGACATTCGCTGCAAAATCTTTCCTCTCCCATCGCAAACAAAAACTCGCGAAACAATTTGTTTGAAAATAGAATTCCTGTGGGAATGTATCTCGGCTGTTCTTTATCTAGCGGGAGTTATTTTATGCTCAATATTGAAGGGCGTGTCATTGCAGAAGAAGCCCTTTCAGTCTCCGGGGACTTTAGGTTTTGAGAGGTCTCTTTCTTTTAGCAATTCTTTGTAAGCTTGGGGCGAACCCTATTGGGAACCCCTCCCAACCAGCTCTTTTAGAAGAAGGATTTATCCTTCCTGATACGTCCTGGACACATCCCCAATGTGGGGTTATTGGGGATTATCTAGCGCAAAAGAGAATGCGCCCTTGTCACTCAAGCAAGCATTTGCACCTGCATAAGGCGTTTATTTCGGGAACATCGGAGCTTGCGACAGCATCTTGGAGTATCCGCGAAAAATTCAACCTGCAGATTCAGGCGGGTTCCGGCCAGTTTTCTTGGAGATGGCAGCAGACGGGAAAAAATATTGAGGGGAAATCCTCTGGCGGCGTTGTTTGGGCGGGCGATGCCAAGCTCATTATTCTATCTGTCAAGGACACGACTTTTGCCGCAGATGCCCAAGCGGGTGGTTGGGACTACATGAGTGGAACATCTACCGTCAATGCAGTGCATAGTGCAAAAAACGCATTATCTAAATTTCGTTTCTGGCAATTAGGGTTTGCTCTCACCCAGAAAATAGGGCTTTTTGCGCCGTATTTGGGATACGCAGTGAACAGCTCTCGGTTTAAAGTGTCGCATCTTCCAACGGGAACGGGGCGTATGCATTCGCACCACAAGACAGGTCCTTTCGGGGGATGTAGTCTTTCTACGGGGAATCGCTTTTTGGGCAATTTCGAGTGGCGGGGCTGGTTTGAAGAGGGGGTTTCTTTATCTGCTCAGGTGAGATTCTAGTTTATTTATAAATGTCTTTTATCTATAGTAGACGCTTTTCACAGGGCGATTTAGATGGCAAAACGACTTCTTCTTTTTCTGACTCCATTTTTTCTTTTTGCTCAAGTAAACCCCGATAGACAGGACTCAGACGCTTTGAGGCGTTGGTTACAAGACAAGCGTCTTGTGACGATGAAGGAGATCGGTGGGGATCTGTCACTGAGTGGAGAGGTTCGTACTGAATTTCAAACAACAAGTGAAAAAAGCGATGGAGATCAGCTCCGAGGCAATGGAAGTCTACGTCCCATGTATGCGTGGGATGTTGAATTCAATCTCATGCTTGATTATCGAGCAGATCGCACCTGGGCGGCTGTCAAGCTTGAATATGATAACGACATGGGGCAAAAGTCAGGAACAAAAAACAAGATTCATCTTGAGAAGGCCTTTATTGGGGCTCGTCTTGTAGATGGCGATACGTTTACTCTCGATGCTGAAATTGGACGCAGATTTTTAAGTAACGTATACGACTCGAAAATTCAATTTGGCTCGAGATATGATGGGGCGTTGCTCCGTTTTAGTAAGGCGTTTGAATCCATTGGCAATTTCTACACAAATCTTGGCGCTCTCATCATCAATGATCGAACAGATCACTATGGATTTGTAACAGAAATTGGGCTGCTTCGGATTGCAAATACGGGCATGAACCTCAAATACTCAATCATTGATTGGAATATTGGTGGAGAAAATGAGAAGGGCAATACAAGTCTCAGGACAGCGATCATGGATCTTCGGTATCGGTTCTTGATTTCTCAAGCTCTCGTGTCGTATCAATTTTATCCTGAGTGGATTGGGAAAAAGCTGGTCAAGTTTTATGCAGCTGCTCTAACAAATCACATTGCGCTTAGAGATCCTCTTGCGCGTCTTGGTGTTAAGGACCAAGCAATTGGAAAGCAGAATTGGGGTTGGTATGTGGGGGGTTCCATTGGTCTTCTAAAAAAGAAGAATGATTGGTCCGTTGACACGAGCTTCCAGTGGGTTCAGGCGCAGGCACTTCCAGGTTTTGACATTGGAGGGATTGGAAGAGGCAATGCAGATGATGTAGGTCTTTACTCACTCAAGGAAGGGGGTACAGGAGATCCGACAACAAGAGCAACCGCGACAGGAAAGCTGAACTACTACGGCTTTGAGATAAATGGGAACTATTTATTTACAGGGAATCTGACGATCAATCCAAGTATTCGTTACTCTTGGACGCTAGATAAAAACCTAGGTCCAAATCTCATTTACCATCAATACGAAGTTGAGCTTATCTACGCTTTCTAGGAGACCTTTATGAATCGCTTAGTGCCACAGTCAACAATTGCTACTAAAATGTTTCGGATAGAAACAGAGTCACAGTATAAAGAAGTAAGAATGGTGATTTCTCTATCTGCAAGAGTTGCTCAAGCAGCATTTTGTATCGTGGCCATTTACTCAAGCGTCGTAGCTTGTGGTGCTCTTGCTTCTAGTGGCATTTTCTTGCAAGTCGGAGTAATCGCTGCAGGGGAGATTTTCAAGACATGTGTTTGCTGTGACTTAATTCGGGTCTTTGGAACCCTCGCTTCACTATTCGAAAGAGAAGCTTTTGGTTTAGACCTCTCCTTAAGAGAGGGCATAAGCTCTGCTTTCCAGGCTTTCGGGATAAGTAGGGATACTGCCAATGACGGTATAGATAACGCGGCTAATGCACTAGGGATCTATGATGGCCTTGGCAAGGTATATGCAGAAAAAATTACAGAAGGCACTCTTGTTGTTCATCATGCTAACCCATATCTTGCAAAAATTTTGAACCAACGAATTTAGACTTGTAGTAGATGATTATTGCGGAATCTTTTGCCAATATGAGAGAGCAACCCTCTGAAAAAGAAGATGTTGTCTCTCAAGCTCTTTTTGGTGAAAAAGTAACCGTTCTTCAGCAGGAGAAAGGGAGCTCTAAGATCACAACTTTAGATGGTTACTCGGGGTGGGTTGATTCTTGCTCACTCATTTCTTTATCCTATTCCCCTTCCCTATTCACGTGTCGCAAAGCCGTTCCTGTGTATGCAGAAAAAAATATTCGTTCGGGCCCTGTGATGATTCTCCCTTTTGGAGTTGGTTTGGAAGCGGATGCATCCGATGCCGAATGGATAGAAGTGGTTTTACCATCTGGTAAGAATGGCTTTATCCAAAAAGGGAACCTGTCTGAAGAGCAAAAGCTTTCAAAAAGCGATCTTGCGGATTTTGCGCTCGAGTTTTTGGGCCTTCCATACATTTGGGGAGGAAGATCAAGCTTTGGCTATGACTGCTCCGGGTTTGTCCAGATGCTCTACAAGCAGATGGGAATCACTCTCCCAAGAGATGCAACTCTTCAAATAAATGATCCGCGTTTATCTGAACTAGAGGAACCCACTTCAGGAGATCTTATTTTTTGGGGAGCTTCTCGAGAAAAAATTGGGCATGTAGGGCTTTATATTGATGAGGGGAAATTCATTCACGCGACAAGCCGAGAGCAAAGGCCTTGGTTGCGCATAAGCCATCTTACTGATTATCAGTGGGATCCAAAAACGTCTTCTATTTACCCGTATCGGGTGTGTGGCCGTATTTGAATGATCTCTACTTCTTTTTTCTCGATAGAAGGATTAAGCAATAGTCTAGTAAGAATATTTTGGTTTTGTGATTAAAAATAAATAGATTTGCTAAAAACAATGGTTTTGTCTATTCTTTGGCGAAAACAAGAACAAGGAGAGTTAGTTATGATAAGTAGGATTTTTTCGGGAAAAGCAATGCCCGTGGTTTCAGGAACCTCTCCTGTGCTAGGTCAACTATGGCAGAGTATCAGACCTTTCTCTCAAAATTCAAGTGGAACAGGACAGTCTGCCCTCGAAAGAGCTGAAGCGGTTTTCCTACGAACCATGCCCCAAAGCGATGTTCCCGTCAAAAAAACTCATAATCCCTTTAAATACGCTCTTAATATTGCGAGGAGTAACTACGGGTATTTCGGGAATCGTGCCTTACTTGATATTATGGATCTAAAAGAGATTTCCGTCGAAGACGCTCTTAATATTGCGAATAGCAGTGACTTCGAGGATCTCAGGGACCGCGCTTTAGGGAAAATTGCGGGGCGAGAAGATATTTCCGTCGAAAAAGCTCTTGAGATTGCAAATAGCATTAGCACTGACGACACGTGTTTCAAGGAGTTTGCCTTAATTGATATTATAAGTCGAAAAGACGTCTCTTTCGAACAAGCTATTGAGATTGCAAAGGCTCAGGTGGACCCCTCCAATAAGATTTCTCTCATAAAGAAGATTATGCATCGAGAAGATGTCGTTTCCGGAAAAGTTCCCGCCCAGCAAGCTCTTAGGGCTGTAGCTGAAGTACTTGAATAGGGTCTTCAAGTTTTAGAACGCATTGCATATCGAAAAGATGTTTCTAAAGAGTATGCTCTTGTGAACCGTATCGAAGATAAAGGTACGAAGATCAGGGTGATTGCGCAAATCATGGAAAGCAAAGCTGGTAAGTAGCAGAGCGTATAAAACGGACTTTCTGAAAGACTCTCAGTATTAAGTCGTTCTAAACGAAATCTGTTTTTGCTTGAACTTGATTCCTGCAAAGGACTTAGGGGTAAAGCTTCTTCGCATGCGAAGGCGGACGTGGTGAAGCCCTTCTTCCTCTAGCAGTTCTTGATACAACTCAACGATATTGGGATCCCCTTCCTTGTAAAAGAAAAGACAAATCGGCCGATTTCTTTTCTGGCACTTTTGGAGCTCTTTGGAGATTTTTTTCTTTTCCTTATAAGAGGGCTCGCTCGAAGTTCTTCGAATCGATCCAAAAAGTCCATCGATCCACGGGAATCGAAAGAGAGACTTGCCCGGTGCAAAGATTTTCATAAACGGAAAGTGCACGTAGAGCAAAATCACGTCCCACCAAGAATTGCTCTGTAGAATAAGGATTGTTGAGGTCTCTGGAATGGGGGAGGTAAAGGTTGCTTTTCTAAAGCGCTTTAAAATCCGCGTTGCAAGGAATGGGAAGAATAGGGAAGAGAGTCTCCCCATCATAATGATCGTTGCAAGGAGTGAAAGAACTCCGAGCAATGCAAAGCTTTGTGATGAAGAGAGGCCTAAGTGCTCATTGACAAAGTAAAGATATAGAGCCGCCATCAAAACACCGACAAAACTAAAAAAATTCGCCGTGGCGATGATTTGCCCACGCTTCTCTTTCGGGCTATTTATTTGCAAAAAGGCATCGCAAGGGACAAGGTAGGCGCCTCCCGCAACTCCAAGAAGGAAGAGGCAAATAATCACACCGATAAGCGATGAAGAAACAAGCGAGAGAAGCAGAAAGAAAATCCCAAGGAAGCCTCCCGCAATACAGGTGATTCCGGGCTCTACAGAGTCTTTTGAGAGTCTTCCTGAAAGTGTCGAGCCGATTGCAATTCCAATGGCTGTTACCAAGAATAAGTATCCCCCCCCGACTTCGTCCAAGTGGAGCGATTGCATCGCAAAAGGGATCATATTGAGCTGGGTAAAGGCCGCGACAAAGAGGAAAAAGGAAGAGCCAAAAATGCAGGGAAGAATGTTTGGAATATCCCAGCAGGTGCGAACCGTTTGATAAATTTCATAGAAAAAGAAAGGGCTGAGCTTCTTTGTTGATCTGGCGGGTTCTGTTTTTGTAATGCCAAGCGATGTGAGAAGACCGATGATCGAGACAATTACGCAAAATCCGATGATGAGAAGGAAGTTTTTGTTTGTAACTTCGGTTAAGAATGAGGCTAAAAACGTTCCAAGGATCATCGCAAGATAGGTCATTGAGGTGATCGACCCATTGGCTCTAGAGACACTTTCTTCTCCAACAAGCTCCGGAATAATCCCATATTTTGAGGGGCCAAAGATCGCGCTATGGGTTGCAAGGAGAAAAAGAGCTGCAAAAAGGCCAAATTCCCATACGAGAAAAACAGCTACTCCAGCAAAGAGGATGACAGCGAGCTCTAAGCTCTTTGAAAAGACAATAATGTTTTTTTTGCTGATGCGGTCTGCAAGAACACCTGCTGCAGAGGAGAAAAGGAGAAACGGGATCACGAAGATACCGCCAGCAAGAGAAAGGATCACGTTTGCAAACTCAGGCCCCTTCACTGAGATGAGGAGATAAATCACAAGGAGCTTAAATATGTTATCATTTAATGCCCCCATAAACTGGGTTGCATTGAGAAGATAGAACGAGCGGAAACTCGTTCGAAAAATCGATCGCATGTTACTATCCTTCGTTATTCTCAAGACTATACATTGTACGGATAAGTGGAACAAACTGAAAAAAATTGTACGCACCCGAAGAAACTCATTTTGAGTCAGGATTTTGATCTACTGGCAAAGTGTCTTTCGGCTGCTCTTCAAGATGATTTAGGGAAAAAGTGGATCTTTGTTCCAAGCATTTCCTTAAAGCAGTGGCTCCTCATTCAACTTGCAAAACAGAGTCCAAGCGGAGGCATTGCCGGGTATAAGATTGTGACTCTCGATGAGATGTTGCATCAGGCATTCCCCGGGATTCCATCAAAACAAGAGATGCTAGGGCGTATCTATCTAGAGCTAGGGAACATTGAAGAAGTCAAAGATTTGCCAAAAATTGAACTTGCGCGCCAGCTATCGAAAGTCTTTTTTTCTTATGGAAACTATGGAGCGCCTGAAAAAGGCTCTTGGCAGGGAGATCTTTTTGCAAAATTTCACATGCCGATCCATTTTTTAGAAAAAGCTCCCTTTTTTGATGTGGGGAACTCCCCGTGTCACTTTTTTGGGTTTGATGTCTTACCGCCAGTTGTTTGGTCTTTTGTAAATAAAGCACCCTCTGCTTTTTTCTACATGTTTTCTCCATGTAGTCATTTTTGGGAAGATACCCTGACAGATAAGGAGCAAAGAAGGCTTTTACAAAAAGAAAGAGAGCTGCAGAAATACTTTTTGGTGGCGCCGTCTCTTCTTAGCAATTTGGGGAAAATCGGACGTGAGACAATGAAGGTTTTAGATGACTTTTCATTGGATATGGAACCTGTTTACGCTCCCACAAACAATGAAACAGCCTTGAGCGCTTTGCAAGAAGAGATTCTTTCATTTGAAAAAAGAGAAATTCCTAAAGACTCTTCGATTCAGGTGTTTTGCACAGGGTCTTCCAGCTTCAAGCAAATTGAAATTCTTAAAAGTGAGATCCTATCTCTTGTCAAAGAGGGCATAAAATTTTCAGAGATGCTCGTTCTTGCCCCCGATATTCAAAAGTATCTCCCTCTCGTTGAGTTTGTTTTTTTAAGTGCAAAGATTCCATATCGCTTCCCTCATCTTTCAATTACAAGCCCCTTTTATCAGGGGATTTCCAGGTTAATTGAGCTTGCAAAAGGGTCTTGGGATGCATCAAAAGTGATCGCTCTTTTTGAGTCGCCAGTCTTCCGAAGCAAGCTTGCAATTGAGGATATCCAAATTTCTTGGATTCGGGAGCTTTTTGGCAATTCCTCTGATTGGGAAGCGAGCGCATATAAAATGCTCCAAAACGCAACATCTCTTTTTCCAGGACCCTCTCAAAGTCCAATCAGTGATTTGGATCTTTTTGAAAAACTCCTTGGAATTCTCCACTCTCTTCAAGAAGATTTATCTATGCACGAGCCCCTGTCTTTTGAAGATTGGGCTCTTAAGTGGGAGGAGATTGCTGAGAAGTATTTACTCGATGAGCAAGATACGTCTTTTTCAAGGAGTTTAAACGCGCTTAAAAGGGCGCGCTTAAAAAACCAAGTTTTCCCCTTTGAAGTTGTTGAAGAGTTTTTGAATAGGTCTGTTCATACATCTTGTTTTGGGAGCCATCTTCACGCGGTTTCTTTTTCCTCAATGGGCTCTATCCACCCAGCGCGTGCGGTGTTTTTAATTGGAATGGATGAGGAGAGTTTCCCAAGAAAAGATCAGTTTTCATCACTTGATCTTGTTAAAAAGGAACCTGAGCTCTCGCAGATAGACCGCTACTTTTTCTTGCAGACGCTTTTAAATACAAAAGAGTTTTTGCGGATTTTTTATGGCCATATTTCTGGAGAAGATGGAAAGCAAATTGGACCCGCAATGCCTGTACAAGAGCTCATCTCTTACCTTGGGGACTCTTCCCAAATCATCACTCCAAAAGTAGAGAACCCTTCTCGAGAGATTGCGCCGCAATTTTCTTTGAAATCCCCGCAACCTATAGAGGAAGGGGAAGAGCTTATTCTACCCCTTTCGGATCTGCTTTCTTTTTCAAGACACCCGTGGCGGCATTTTCTTCGAAAGCAGAAGGGAATGTACTTGGAAGATAGGCAAGATAAGTCTTTTGCGATGCTTCGAGCAGGACTTATGAAGGGAGCTCTTGAGTGGCCGCTTGAGAGAGTGTTTTCATCAAAAAAAGAAACCTTCCCCGGGGTTTTTGAAGAGGCATTTTTTGTCGACACGCAAGAGAAAAAAGAGCAGATGGATCGTCAGATAGATGCGTGGGGGAAAAAAGTGCACTCTCTTTCTCTTTTGCAAACAGCTGGAAATGGAGAGTTGCCGCCGTTAGAAATTCAAAACGTCAAAATTGTGGGTGATGTGCCGTTTTGTTTAGAAGATGGAGCTTTGCATTTTGGAGCAGATACACTTTCCTCATTAATTAGAGTTTGGCCGGAGGTGCTTGTTTCATGCGTAGCTCTGAATTCACAGAGTATCTATTTTTTAAAAACGGGGAAGATAAAGCAGATTGAGGATCCCGTAAGCTCACTTAAGAAATTTGTGGAGTACTATCTTCGCTGCTCTGAAATTTTATCTCCTCTTGTCCCAGACTGGGCAGATGCTCTTTTAAGAAAGACGCCAGAGGATTTTTCTCAAGGCTTTGATTTTGAGGATGTTGTAAACGAGTGGGTGTCTCTTCGTCTTGATATGCCTGATGTTGAAGAGCTTTTTGAAGACTGGAAATGGCTCCGCTCTTCTTTTGAAGGATTAATACAATTGTATCCACTGAGGGTGTCTATAAAGTGAGGCTTCGTCAATTTTGGGGATTATTTTGGCCGATTTTTGATTTTCTAAGATGGAGTCATATACACGTATATTACCCCATCTTAGAAAATCAAAAATCGGCTCAAAAGAACCCCAAAATTGACAGAAGATCACTTTATAGACACCCTCTAAGGGGGAAGCGTGAGATTTGACTGTCTTTGCCCAAAGAGCCCCTTATTTGGGCCGCACCTTTTAGAGGCATCAGCTGGAACTGGAAAAACATTTGCAATTGAACACGTGTTTGTTCGCCTTATTTTGCAAGAGATCCCACTAGAAGAAATTTTGGTTGTAACCTTTACGAGAGCTGCAACGCGCGAGTTAAAAACCCGAATACGATCGAATTTAGAAAAAGCGCTTAACTCTATTTCTGATAGTGCGCCTCTTTGGCCGTATTTAGAGCCGTTTATGAAGTCGGATCAGGCCATTTTTCATTTAAGCCAAGCATTAAAAGGGTTTGATCAAGCGCAAATTTTTACAATTCATGGCTTTTGTTTTCGGATGCTTAAAGAGTTTGCTTTTGAGACGGGAAGCCTTGTTTCAATGGATGATCCAGACCATCCATTTGAGATCTCAAAAAAGATGCGCGCAGCACTTGATCTCTTTTTTAATGAGGGAGTTAAGGATTTGTGTCCTGAACAACTCTCTCTTCTTTTTTCAAAATACGACACAATAAAAGAAATTGGATCAGCTCTTATCAAAGCAAAAGAGCCTACATCAAAAGGGGTTTCGTTTGATGCAGGCTCGAAGTTATTTAAATCTAAACTTTCTGCATGGGATCTTACAAACCTTAAGGAAGATTTTGATGCCATCGCTATTAATTACAAAGCAAAAAAAGGGGACTTTTTAACCCAAGTAGATTTCCTTCAAAAAGGGGATTTTCAAAAGCTCATCTTGCACGGGGGAAGTCTTTTTTCTTTCCTCGCCCCAGAAAATAAAAAAGTCCGCGTAAAGACTGCACACTCCTCAGCGTTTTTTGAGTGGGCAGAAAGAGAGCTCGGTCCCATTGTCCTTGATGCATCGAATCGGAAAAAAATCTTCGAGACACTTGTATTTGCCTGGAAGAAATGGGAAGTAGAGATTGCATCTCCTGATGAAATTCTAAAAGAGATGAGAGAGGCAATCAAACTGCCCGCATTTTCGAAGAAACTTGAGGAAAAATTTCAGGCAGTCATTATCGATGAATTTCAAGATACAGACCCAATGCAGTGGGAGATTTTTTATAACACGTTCATTATCAAGGACTCTCTAAAAGCGCTCTATTTAGTTGGGGATCCAAAGCAGTCGATTTACCGCTTTCGAAACGCAGATGTTTATACCTATTTTGCAGCAAAAGAAGCTCTTGGGAAAGAGCATACATATAGACTCGATACAAATTTCCGCTCATCAAAAGATTTGATCGATTCGTTAAATGCCTTGTTTTCAAGAAGCTTTCTTAAACTTCCAAAAACAAAGGGGGAGATTCCCTATCATCCAGTAAAAGCGGGAAGCAAAATCAAATCTGATTTTGGAGATGAAAAGAAGGCACTTCACTTTCTTATTGGGGATAAAGACACTTCGTTTATTTCGTATGCAGCTCTTGAAATTGAAAAATTAAACCTTAAATCTGTCGCGATTCTTGTGAAGGATCGCTATGAGGGAGAAACAGCACTTAACCTTCTTCGAGAAAGGGGGATTCCCTGCGTTGCAAGAAGTCATGAACCTCTTGGGGGCACTGCAGATTTTCTTTTTTTAAGAGAATTTTTAGACGCGGTTCTTGTCCCCAATGATGAAAACTTAAAAAGCATTGCAGAAGAGGGACCCTTTTCAACAGATAAATCATTTTCCTATTGGAAATCCTATTTAGAAGAAAAGGGGCTCGCAAAATTTTTTACCGCACTCTTTAAAGAGACACCTTTAAGCAATGATCTTAAACAGACAATAGAGGAGATTTTTGCGTGGGAGCAAAGAGAGGGGTTTTCAGTTGATGGACTTAAGTCCTTTTTAAGAGCGTTTGAAAAATTAGATGCAGAAGAAGGTGCGCGTCGTAAAATGGACGGGGTCCAAGATGCCGTCCAAATTCTTACACTTCATGTGAGTAAAGGGCTTGAATTTGATGTTGTTTTTGCACTCGCGCTTGCCTCTGGGTCTCCTGCATCTGATGAGGAGCCAGAAGAGTATAACGCAGAGAAGTTAAGACAGCTCTATGTTGCAATGACGCGCGCAAAAAAGAGGCTATACGTTCCGTTTAAAGAGAAGCTTTCAGAAAAACGGCTCTCTCCAATGGATCTTTTTTTTGAGGGAAAAGATGTCTCTTATATCAAAGATATCTCCTCTAAATACGCAATTTCTTATGAAGAAGTTCCTTACATGTTTTCAATGCCACCTGTATCAAAAATAGAAGAGCCCGTACTTGAATATAAAATCCCCTCCTTTTCTTACACGCCTTCCTACATTCAGTCCTTCACCTCAATGAAAAAAGGGAAAGATGTCCCTATCATCGATTCTTCTGAAGAGATTTTGCCGAGAGGAAAAGAAACGGGTACTGTGATCCATGAAGTTTTTGAAGCAATTTTTGCCTCAAAAAATGCGCTATGGAAAGAGGACGAAGCGCTCGATGCATTCATCGAAAAAGAACTTCAGTGGACATCTCTTGAAGAAGTGACGCCTTTTGTCCAAGCGATGATTCAAGCGACGCTGTCTCATCCTCTTTTTGATGGAAAACAAATTTTTTCACTCAAAGAGCTCTCTCCTGACGATATTTTTCCTGAGATGGAGTTTTTCTACACAAAAGGATCTAACTTCATATCGGGGTCAATCGATCTTGTGTTTTTTAGAGAAAAAACGCTCTACTTTATCGATTGGAAAACAAACATTCTTCGCAGTCCAACGCCTCAGGGAGTGCAAGAAGTGATGAGGGCTTACGACTACGAATTACAAGCAGCTTTGTATACAGAGGCCTTAAGGCGCCATTTTGACAAGCCGCTTGATGATTTTTTTGGAGGCGCTTTTTACTTGTTTGTAAGAACAGGTTCTTACACTCACTTTATGCCAAAACAATACTAAAAATTAACAAGCTATTAATTTAGAGGCCTGTCTCTTTTTTAAGAAGGTAGCATTACAACTTTTCGATTATACAGAGACTTTTATACATTGAAGAAATGGGTATGTTCCTATAAACTTGTTTCAGTAATCCAGCTTTGGAGGGCGCCTTTATGCGTTTGAGGGGGTCTGAGTTTTTAGATACCGTATGGCTCGCTGCGGGACTTGCATGTCCTGGTGCCTTTTTGAGCCTAATTGGAGGCCCGTTCATCCACGGAAGCTTGCCCTTTTATGAATGTCCGACAGTAGCTAAAGTTGAAAGAGCTGTATGGGCAGGTTTGGCCTCTGTTCTGCCTCTTGCATTGCCGTGGTTTTGTTGTCCTAAGACAGGAGTCAGCCCGTTTCCTCTCTTCTTTATTGGTATAGCGGGTTCTGTTGCTTGTTTAAGGAAAAGAGTTATCGACTTTGATGATCCGAAAGAGGCGAAAGTTAGGGTAGCCCAGTTGGAAGAAATGAAACGGCAAGTGCGGTTACTTTCAAGGGAAGAGTTTATCAAGAAGTATCCAACTGAGGGTATTCGGGCTCTCTTGAGTGAAGAGCAAATTATTCATACTTTGCTTGAATCTCCTGTTGAGAGAAAAGGAGATTCAAGCAAAGTGTGATGAGTATGTGCATTGTCTGGTGATAAAAATCCGGGACTTCTCCTGGTGGGTGATTTTTTTGCGAAAAAGCTTTTGGGAAATGACTTTTCTGAAGAGAAAGGGAAGTTTGTTGCCTCTGTTTTTCAAAGTGCACGCGAGGGAAATCTGTGCTTAAAAGCCAAAGGGCCGGCTCTTCCATCATCTGTGATTGAAGAAGGAACTGTGCCTTTTCCAAAAGCTCCGATCGTGCGGGATCAGGATCGCTACTATCTGCAAAGAAACTGGGCTCTTGAAACACATCTCTTAAATCAAATCAAGCGGCTTACAGGTCGAAAAAGTGAGCTGCCTCTAGATGCAATCGCAGATGAAGAAAATCTCTCACCTGATCAAAAAAAAGCAGTAGAGCATCTTTTTTTAAATCCATTCTCTATCTTGTGCGGGGGGCCCGGGACGGGGAAAACCCATACGATCGCCTATTTTATCCGGGCTTTTTTACGCTCAGTGCCGGATGGGTATCGGATTCTCTTAGCATCGCCTACAGGTAAAGCCGCTTTACATTTGCAATCTTCGATTCTTTCGAAAGTGGGGATTGAGTGCGAGGCCATGACCCTTCACCGTATGCTGAAGCTAAAGCCCAAAGAAACAAATCTCTTTTCAAGGACAAGAATCGATGCGCATCTTGTGATTGTCGATGAGGCGTCGATGATGGATGCCTCGCTTTTGGCGCATCTTCTTTCTTCAATAGGTAATGAGACGCGCCTTATTTTAATGGGGGACCCAAACCAACTTCCTCCTGTTGATGGCCCTGGCATCTTTGCTGAAATGGCGGATCTGCATGGGGTGTTTTTAAAAAAGTGTATGCGGACAGAGGATCCTCTTCTTCAACAAGCAGCAGAAGCCGTTTTAGATGGGGATGAAAAAAGCTTTTTTTCTTGTGTAGAGGTAAATGAATTTGATGAAGATTTTCTCTATGAAAAAATAAGTCCAATGGTCTCTTCTAAAAAAATCGATCCAAAAACCTTTTTCGAGGAGAGCAAAAAGTTGCGGGTGTTGGACATGCTGCGGAAGGGTCCTTTTGGATTAGAAGCGTTGAATCAAAAGATCTTAGAGAGGATGAGCCGAGATTGTCCAGAAGGATGGTGGTGGGCGGTTCCCATTATGGTGACGGCAAATCTTCCCTTGCACAATCTCTACAATGGATCCTCTGGAGTCCTCATTGGGAAAAAACAAGGGAGATTGAATCTTTTCGAAGGAACGGCATTTTTTTCGGAGGGAGGGATTTTGATAAACCCTCCTCCTCACGAGGTCTCTTTTGTCTTATCTGTTCATAAAAGTCAGGGAAGTGAGTTTGATGAGGTGGTTGCCCTGTTCCCCCCGGGAAGCGAATCGTTCGGGAAAGAGGCTCTTTATACAGCTGCTACAAGAGCGAAAAAACGGCTAGAAATCATTGGAGAGAAAGAGGTTCTTTCAAAAATCTTATCACAGGGCAAGTCTGTTACTTCTGGCTTTAGAGAACGCTACTTGAAGAAAATCATCCATAATTATCATAGAAAATAATTTAATTTCCTGAAAATTAGAATGAACTATGGCGAGCTTTTCAGTGCGACCACTTTCTGCTGTCTTTTGATTCTCCGAACAAGTCTTTTCTTTTTCTTGTAAAGAATGTTGGTCTCTTCGAAAATATCCCCTTTATTTAGTTCGGATTAGATACCAACAAGGGACTACAATAAATTTTTTTAAATTGTTGATTTTAACCCTCCCCTTTTTTCATGTTGCGATATTCATGGATTGGGAAGAATAGGAGTAGGAGATATATTTATGAATTTTTCAATAATAGAAAAACTTTCAAACGGTTACCAAGAAGTTCTCCTTCGTAATCAGGTATTCTCTCTCTATCCTCAAAAAGCCAGACAAGAAATCAGAGCAAACCTGTGGGCAGACGCAGCGAGGTATATAAGAAGTTGGGGGGGAGAGCAGACTGAACAGACAATATCGACCCTGGCACAATCTATCTTCTATCTGGAAATGAGAAGTAATTCCTCTGCTACAGAACACCTGTTTAGGATGATACGAAAGCTTGATCCAAAAGAAAGGGATGAAGCAGTGTCCCTCGCAAAATCTTTTCTTAGTCCGGAAATGGGCGTCCAGGAAACCGTATGGGTAGTTAGGAAAATTCTGAAGGAAAGAAAAGGTGCGGTAAACCAGGAGGGATTTCCCATTCCTCGTGAAGGGACAGACCACGATGCAAAGAATCTAATTGGGCAATTCGATCCTAGACGACTCTTTCAGGGAGAAGACCTTGTCTCACTCCTGGAGGATGTCGAGAAGATCCAAGATCCATCCAATAATTATAAGGTTGTCGATTTTCTGGTGAAGTCTTTTGGGGTTTCTATGGATAAGGATCTGTTTGAGCGACTTTTCCAGGTTATTCAGACGATGACAGATAATACGGAGAAGGGGCGTGCTTTTGGAGATCTTATTAATTTCGGGGACAGGCACATCGATCAAGAGGTATTGGAGCGCATCTTAAAGGCCCTTAAAGGCATAGATTGTGATTTAGGGAAGCAATGGATTATTGAAGCTTTGTGTAAGTCCTGTAAAGACCTTGCAAGAGAACCAAAAAACATTCCTCGACTAATCGCAATTGCTGAGGCGATGGAATATCAGATGGGGAAACAAGAAGTCATCTCAGAACTTATATGTCTTTCTAAGATCTTTATGGATAAGGCTCTATTTAAGCGATTTTTCCAGGTTATTCAGACGATGACAGATAATACGGAGAAGGGGCGTGCTTTTGG
>CBDUSP010000004.1:0-47742 GCA_965370365.1 uncultured bacterium
TGCGCCGGCAGGATCGCAGCTGACGCTGCGGCAGGATAGTTCCCGAACGGAAACAAGCTTGAGGGGCAGACATCTCGGTTTGAAAATGAACAGGATCCGCGCGCTTCGCTTGGGCCATAGATCTTTTGAGTTTAAGATTACCTCATCACAACTCTCCGCTAAAAATGAACAGGATCCGCTTCGCTACAGGATCGGCTGCGCCGGCAGGATCGCAGCTGACGCTGCGGCAGGATAGTTCCCGAACGGAAACAGGCTTGAGGGGCAGACATCTCGGTTTGAGAATTAACAGGAATTATTTTAATCGCTTTTCATTGGGAATCGATCCATAAAATATAACGGATAGTTACAGAGGATCCCGTCTTTTTTGAGGTTCATCAAAGAGCCTCTAGAGAGCACAGAGGGAGAGTATTTTTTTTGGTAAACCAAAAGACTCTTTTTCTTCGTTGAGGTTCCAGATTTAACCTCAAGGGGGAAAAGATGTCCTTCCTTTTCTAGAAGAAAGTCCACTTCGGCGTCTCCACCACTTGCCCAGTAGTACAGGGGACTCTCATGAGTCGTTTGCAGACTTTGTGCAACGTAGTTTTCTGTAAATGAACCTTTAAACTCGACAAACATTTTGTCTCCCTCCACAAGGACACGTGCAGGAAGTTTGCACATTGCCCCTAAAAGCCCCACATCGAGGAGATAAACTTTAAACGCTTGTGTGTCGCCATAGCTCTTTAATGGAATTTTAGGAGTGGTAACAAGATGGGTTTTATGGATCAGTTCCGCATCCAATAACCATTGTAGGGCCTCTTCATAATCACGGGCACGTGCACTTTTGCGGATTGCAGAAAAGATGAATTTTTTATTTTCTTTGCCGAGATGGATAGGAATCGATTCCCAAATTTGTGTAATTTTCATGACAATAGATGCGGGAGCGTGTTTGGCAAAATCATGAACATAGGCCTTGAGAATGTCTTCCTGTGTTTCTCTGACTGCATTTAGATCTTGAGTCTCTATATAGCGAAGGAGAGGTTTCGGCATTCCTCCAACGTAGAAGTAGAGTTTGAGAAACTCGATAAGTTGTTGATGATGGGGCTCTTGAAAAGGCTTAAAAGTTTTCGTCTCTTCTAGCAAACCTCTAAGTTGCGATTTTCCAATTGCATCGAGGAACTCAAGAAAGCTCATAGGAAAAAGATTACAAAAATGGACCTTTCCAACGGGAAAACCTTTTGTGCTAGACATCTTTACTCCCAAAAGAGATCCTGCTGCGGCAATCGAGTACTCAGGCGCACTCTCACAGAAATACTTGAGACTTGTCAGCGCATTTGGGCACTCTTGAACCTCGTCGAAAATAATCAATGTATCTTTTGGATCAAATTTCTCGTTTAGGTAGATTTCAAGGTCTCTTACAATCCGGTGAGGTTTGAGATCTTTCTCGAAGAAATCCTTGATGGTGGGTGTTTCCTCGAAATTGATATAGCAACACCTTTTATATTCTTGATTGCCAAAGGCTTTGAGAAGATGGGTTTTCCCGACTTGCCGAGCTCCCTGAATTAAAAGGGGCTGCCTTGCAGGATCAGATTTCCACTGAAGGAGGTATTTATAGAGGTCTCTTTTCATGTCTTCATTCTATCATACCCACGTTTTTCCAGGGGAATAATGTGATGGATTTCACGTTATTCCCCGGGAATATTGTGAAATCCATCACGTTATTCCCCGGGAATATTAACCAGTGATTGTCTTAAGTATCTCAATTACAGTGACTTCGAGCTTTTCGGGGCTTTGGATGTCTTTGGGTAAGGGAAGCGTGTGGGATTTCTCCTCTTTCCCAACCCTTTTTTGGATGGAGAGAGTGTGCTTTCCAAACTTTAGAAGGGTGAACCTGTGCTCTGCCGCAAAAACGCGGATGCGGGCTAGATGGTACATCCAAAGAACAGGACGTGGCGCCTCTCCAAAACGATCCTTAATTTCATCTAAAAGATCATCTACATCTTGCAACGCAGCAGCTTCTCCAAGACGGTAGTAGAGCTCCATACGCAGAGAAACATCATTGATATAGTCTTCAGGGAAACGCGCATCAAAGGGAAACTCCATCTTCGTTTCAAAAAACGATACAGGTTTTTTTCGTTTAAGCGATTCAATTGCGCGTTTTAAAAACTTACAGTAGAGATGGAATCCAATGGACGAGACTTGTCCTGATTGCTGCGAGCCCAAGATATCTCCAGCTCCTCTAATCTCTAGATCGCGCATAGCAACTTTCATCCCACCACCAAAACCGCTCCCTTCAACAAGCGCATTTAATCGTTTCCGCGCAATTTCTGTAAGGCGAACATGCTTTGGGATTAAAAAGTACGTATAGGCGGCGCGGTTCCATCTTCCGACACGTCCGCGCAGTTGATAAAGGTCGGCAAGGCCATAGGTATCTGCCCGATCAATGAGCATTGTATTTGCATTGGGGATATCGATCCCACTTTCAATAATTGTCGTTGCAAAGAGAAGATCGATCTCCCCGTGTTTGAACTTGTGAAAGACTGTGTCAATATCATCTGCATGCAATTGCCCATGAACAACGCCAACGCGCGCTCTTGGAACAAGCTTTTGAATCTCTTCGGCTCTTCCATAGATGGTCTCCACTCTATTGTGGATATAAAATGCCTGGCCGCCTCGTGCAAATTCTCTTAAAAGTGCATTTTGAACGAGCTCATTTTCATGCTCTGCGATAATTGTCTTAATTGGTAAACGATCCTGAGGAGGTGTATTGATCACCGACATATCTCGGGCTGAGACAAGCGACATATGCAGCGTTCTTGGAATCGGCGTTGCAGAAAGAGTTAACGAATCCACGCCCACTTTCATCTTCTTTAAATGCTCTTTTGATCGAACCCCAAAGCGCTGCTCTTCATCGACAATCAGAAAACCAAGATCTTTGAAAAGAACATCCTTGGAAAGCAGTCTGTGCGTTCCAATGAGAATGTCGACCTCTCCTTTTTGGAGCTTTTCAAGGGTGATTTTGATTTGCTTTGGTGTGCGAAAGCGTGAAACAACCTCGATGTTTATAGGAAACTGATTCATCCTTTGAGAAAATGTTTCAAAATGCTGCATGGCAAGAATAGTTGTTGGAACAAGCACAGCAACTTGCTTTCCCCCATCTGAGACAGCTTTAAACGCAGCGCGCATGGCAACTTCTGTTTTTCCATAGCCAACATCGCCGCAGATCAAACGATCCATCGGCTTATCTGACATCATGTCTTGTTTGAGATCATGGATTGCAAGGATCTGATCTTCTGTCTCCTCGTAGGGAAACTCTCTTTCAAACTGCTCGAGATTCTTTCCATCAGGTGGAAATTTTAAGCCTCCTTTGATCTCTCTTTCAGCTTGAGCGCGCAAAAGATCATTTGCATACCCAACAATTTGAGAGGTTGCATTATCGCGCACTTTTTGCCAGCGCTTTGTTCCAAGCTCACTCAGTTTTGGCCCTTCCTCGCTCGACCCAATGTAGCGCGAGACAAGATACGATTGAGAAAGGGGAACGAAAAGTTTACTCCCTCCAGAGTATTCGATCATTAAAAACTCTGTTTCAGCTCCAAGATGGTTTTTTTGCTTTTCCATCCCAAGGAACTTTCCAATCCCGCTGTGATAGTGAACAACAAGGCTCCCTGGATCTAAATCATGAAATTCAAAGGGGAGAGTATGATGAGAGCTTCTCCACTTTTGCCGACGCACAGGCACTTTCCCCGACATCGTGCTATTTGCGATAAAGGAAGCTTGTAAGTCTGAGACGCTAAACGAAGAGCTAAGAGAGCCTCTTTCAAACGATACGTTTTGAAGCTGTCCTATCTGTTTTTTAACTTCGTCTTCTTGAGTCTTGTTTTGATTGATGAAGGTAAGGGACGTTTCTTTTGTCTCTTGAGTTACGTCTTCAAGCTTTACAAAAGGATGAAAAAAGCGCTTTGCTTCAAAGGTGTGATCAAAGACATCAAAGGAGATGTTTTGAAAGTGTTTTTCCCTTGCTCCTGGTTTTGTATTTGCTGATAGCTCTTCAATGCTCTGTGAAGTGCAAAAAACGTGGGAATCAAACCGTTTGATTGCGTCTTCAAAGGGGGTAAAAAAGGGTCCCCGAGCACCTGGCATGTTTTTTAAGGCAACAAGACTCTCTTCGATTGCAACAAGATCGTCCCAGAAGATCCAGGGTGTCTCTAAAAAATCAAAAATCGAACTTAACTGCTCTTCCTTTTGAAGAAAGGAGAGCTCGTCAGCTGGCGTTAAGAAAAAAGAATCGACTTTCCCCGTCGATTTTTGCCCCACTGGATCAAAGCTGCGGATGTTTTCAATCGTATCCCCAAAAAACTCTACGCGGAAGGGCTCACTTGCAGAGATAGGAAAAAGATCGACAATGCCGCCTCGCATCGCAAACTCTCCCTTGTCAGAGACAACTTTTTGGGGGGTGTATCCAAGAGTTCTTAAAACTTTGGAAAGCGTATCAAAGGGGAGTTGCATTCCTTTTTTCCAGGTAGTCAAAAGAGGAGAGAGGGTGTTTTTAGAAATGGTTTTTTGTAGCAGCGAAACAAGCGGGCAAAGGACAACTGAAGGTGTTTTTTTCTTTGTAAGAAGAGCAAGCGCCTCAAAGCGCTTTCCCAAAATATCAGGACTTGGAGGGATCTCTTCTCCGGGAAGCGTCTCCCATGCCGGAAATTCAATCGGTGGATCATCATTAAATGTGGAAAGGTCATTAAATAAAAGATCTTCTCGCACACCTCCTGTAATTAAAAGAACGGATTTCCCCGTTGCTTTTACAATAAGCCTTGCAAGAAGCGCTTTTGTAGGGGCCGTAAGACCCTCAAAAAGAAAAGAATTCTCTTTTGCAAGGAGTTCTTTAAGCAAGATTAGAGAAGGGCTTTTTTCGATCAAGTCTAACATTTAATCAATTGTCGGATTTTCTCAAGGGCCTTTGGAATTCCTGCCGGGTTTTTGCCACCTGCTTGCGCAAGGTTAGGTCTTCCACCACCACCACCTTGAATCAAGGGAGCTGCTTCCTTAATAAGCGCGCCAGCCTGGATTTTTGCTTTCACAAGATCATCAGACACTGCAACAAGAAGTTGGCATCGATCATCTTTTTTAGATCCAAGCGCAACAACGCCGGACTTCAGACTTTGAATGAGACTTTGCGCGAAAGAAGCCATCTCTTCTGGTTCAAGAGGAACCTCCTGAGCCACTAGAAAACTTTCCCCGAAAGACTCTTTTTTTGAGAGGCTTTGCTCTAAGAGCTCTTTGATTTGGGCTTTACGCATCTCTTTTACTTGAGATAAAAAGCGCTTGTTCTCTTCTTGAAGATGCATGATTTTTTCGAGCATATTTTGAGGCGGGATTTTTAGAAGTTTTGCAGCATCAAGAAGAGCGTCTTCTTGCCTCTGCACAAACGCTTCTGCGTATTTGCCAGTCACAACCTCAATTCTTCGAACACCTGCTGCAATGCTGCTCTCTTTAAGGATTTTGAAGAGACCAATTGTTCCAACTTCATTCGTATGCGTTCCTCCGCAAAGCTCTTTGGATACCCCAACATCAACAACCCTCACTTTGGCGCCATATTTCTCCCCGAAAAACTGCTTAATGTCAGAGCGCTTTTGCGCCTCAGCGTAGGTTAATTCATAGGTGGATACATCAGAGCAAGCGCGGATGATTCCATTAACGCGATTCTCAATTAGTCGTATCTCACTTAACCCAAGCGACTTATGATGATTAAAGTCAAAGCGAAAGCGCGTGGCCTCAACTAAGGAACCCGCTTGTTTGATGTGACTTCCAAGGATTTCTTGCAGAGCAAGATGTAGAAGGTGCGTTGCGGTGTGGTTATTTTCGATCTCCTGCCTTCGTGTCGTGTCGATGGAGGCATCTACTTTATCTCCCTTTTTTAAACAACCCTCTTCCATCCTTCCTAGGTGAGCAATTACACCAGGGAAAGGACTTGTTGTATCTTCGACGATAAACTGATGGCCTTGCTTAGAGATAATGCCCGTGTCACCAACTTGACCGCCCATTTCGGCATAAAACGGGGTAATATCTAGAAGCAGGATACCACTTCCCTCGATAACATCTGTAAACTTGCCATCGACAATGATCCCAAGAATATGCGCATCCGTTGCTTTTTCCTTATACCCAACAAATGCACAGGGTTTATGCACACGCGTGTAATCTTGAAAAAAGTTCGCATCGAATTCTTGTGCTGTTTTTTTGTGGGCTTTTTTTGATTTTTCTTTAGCTTCTTCCTCAAGCACATGGAATTTGGCAAGATCAATTTTCAGATGCTCGTCTTTTGCAATGAGCTCAATTTCTTCCAAAGGGAAGCCATAGGTATCTTTGAGTTTAAAGGCATCGTCTCCTGAAATCTTTCCCTTTGAGGAAGCGATCACTTGATTCAAAAGATTGCCTCCGCGCTCTAATGTGCGGATAAAGGACTCTTCTTCGAGGGTTAAAATTTCCTCGATGCGACCTTTTGCATCGTTTAGTTCGGGAAAGTCCTCTCCCATGCACGACACAAGCTGTGGGAGGATTTTCCCCAAAAAGGGCTTTTGCAAACCAAGGGTTCTTCCATAACGAACAGCTCTCCGTAAAACCTTTCTTAAAATGTAGCCCCGATCAGTGTTGCTTGGCTGCACGCCATCAGCGATCGCAAAAGAAAGCGTGCGGATGTGATCAGAAATGACTTGGAATGCGGGCGCCATCGTTTTGTTTTCAGGATCGTATTTTTTGCCAGAAATCCCTTCTACTTCCGCAATTAAAGAGCGCAGAATGTCTGTTTGGAAAACGGTATCTACGTCCATTTTGAGAGAAACAACCCGCTCAAGTCCCGCTCCCGCATCGACCGACTGTTTGGGTAGCGGCTCCATGGTCCCATCGTTTGCTTTTTCATATTGCATGAAGACGAGATTCCAAAACTCAAAGTAGCGCTCTCCTAAAATATCGTCTTGGGGACCTTTTGCATTGCCATACTTATCTCCCCGATCGTAGAGGAGCTCTGTGCATGGACCACAAGGGCCGACATCTCCCATGGTCCAGAAGTTATCTTTTTCTCCAAGACGGACGATGCGCTTCACAGGCATGTGCTCTTCCCAAAGAGCAAACGCTTCATCATCGTCTTTGAAAACAGAAACCCAGATTTTCTCAGGATCGAGCTGAAAGATATTTGTTGTAACGTCCCAAGCAAAGGCGATTGCTTCTTTCTTAAAGTAGTCGCCAAATGAAAAGTTGCCGAGCATTTCAAAAAAGGTAAGGTGGCGCGTTGTGTGTCCTACGTTATCAAGGTCGTTATGCTTTCCGCCTACGCGCACACACTTTTGGCTGGAGGTGGCGCGTGTATAGTCGCGCTTTGATTGCCCTAAGAAAACGTCTTTGAACTGATTCATCCCCGCGTTGATAAAAAGCAGCGTTGGATCGTCATGGGGAATGACAGGGGAGGAGGGGATAATCGCGTGTCCCTTTGATTGAAAATATTTTAAAAAGGCCCTGCGGACTTCTTGGGAGAGCATAGATACCTCGGGAAAATGGCTCTATGATATCAACGTTTTGGATAAAAG
This sequence comes from uncultured bacterium, assembly GCA_965370365.1. Lineage (GTDB taxonomy): Bacteria > Chlamydiota > Chlamydiia > Chlamydiales > SM23-39 > DAIDHZ01. The sequence continues at coordinate 7,554 of CBDUSP010000004.1, forward strand.
TCACGAGGTAGTGTCGTCAATTTCTGGTGGAAGTTAAAAACCAACGAGAAATGAGGCTCCGAATGAATTTCGGCTATTGAGTCGTGAGTTGAAAGAGGTGCGATCATTTCCCCACACATGCTGATAGAAAATTTCTACAGATGAGCGGATGGATGGAAAGGTTTTCCCTGCAGTTAAAATGACCTCGGGGAGGATTTTTGTGTTGGAAAACTTACTCTTTGTTGACACAGTTGTTGAAGCAGAGCCATTTCCATTTACTGGGGCTGTCCCTGATCCATTACTTGGAAGAACGGAGTTGAGGTTGAAGTTTTTGACGATGACGTGGTTTCTTTGGTGAGACAGCTGAACACCTGGCTTAAATCCCAGGAACATATCGCAAATAGGTCTGAACTCTAGATGGGCGACAAGGTCAAATCCATAGGCTTGATCAAAGATTACTTTCCATTGTAGCCCTTCGATAATTCCTCCGCTTGATCGCAAAGATGCGTTAGGATAGTAGCAAAACCCAAGCTCTGCACCGAGTCGGATTCGATCAGAAATAGCCAGAAGACCTCCCCCGAACCCTCTTCCCCCGACGCCGCCACTGGTTGTTGTGTTGCTTGTCAGGACATCTAAAAGGCCATTGATAAGAGGCGAGGATGCAAGCATGTCATCACCAGACTCAAGCCAGCTATATGAGAGGGAAAGGCCAAAGTATACTGGCCTTAGACAGGGATATGGGTCTTGTTGCTCTTTTGAGGAATATTGTAGAGATCCTACGCTTGCTTCATAAAGAATCGTTTCTTGAGGAGATACTGAGTTTCCTTGAGGCTGTGTTGAGACACTTGTCGTGTGCTCTTCTTGCAAAGTCTCATTCGGCTCTTGGCAAATCGCAGTACATGCGAACAATAAAAATAATAGCTTCATGAGCTTTTATTTAAGTTTTTTTGGAGTAATTGTCAATTGTCTCCGTTACTTTGCCAAAGTACCAGTAGATTTCACTGAAAGAGGTTGGGCGAGAAAGAAGATCTTGGAACCTCCAAAAGACACCGCGTCTGCTTTCGTTTAAAAAGAGCATGCTAAGGTCAAATTGGGTAGAGAACTCTCTGCCAATTGTATTACGCGCTGCTAAAACAGGGATAAAGACGACGATTTGAATATTACAAAATCCGCCAAGAATGTTCGTTGCCGTTCCACATCCAGTTGCAGGGTTATAAGAAGTAACTGGGGATGTAAACAAGACATCGAAATCGAGTTCATTGACTCCGGGGCCCCCATCGAGCATGCCATCTAAGAATCCAGTCAAAGTGAAGATAAATAGATCGTCAGAGGTTCCTCCCGTAATATTCGGGAAATTACTAAAGGAAGTTCCGTTAACAGTCCCTGAATTTACACCTGTAATGGTCCAGGTGGTGGTATTGGGCCCGAGGAGAGTGTTGTCTTGTCCTACAGCACCGACAACGTTTTGGATATTTGAGAAAGTTCCATCAACTCCGGGGGAGGTTGAAGTAGCGAGATCCACAGTAACGGGAGTTGTGTAAGCAGAAAGGTCGAGTGTGTTTGTGCCTCCGCTGCCACCATTGAGGTCCCCGGTGATTTTCACGCCATCAGCGAAGGCGAACGTGTCGTTGAGAGTTCCCCCTGTTAGATTGGCGAAATTGCTAAAGGAAGTTCCGCTAACGGTTCCTGTATCATCAGAGGTAATATTCCAATTAGAAGCGTTAGGTCCTAAAAATGAGTTTACTGTGCCTGCAGGACCGATAAAACTAGAGAGGTTAGAGAATCCGCCTCCTACTCCGGTGGCTGTCGAAGTGGCGACATTGACCGTGACCGCGGTGCTGTAAGCAGAAAGGTCGAGTGTGTTTGTGCCTCCGCTTCCTCCATTAAGGGCGCCGGTAATTCCCGCAGCATCTGAAAAGGTGAACGTATCGTTGGAGGTTCCTCCAGTAAGATTTTGGATGCTCGTAAATGTAATGGTGGCTGAGTCAGTAAGTGTTCCCGCATTGGAACTAGTAATACCCCAGCTGTTTGTTCCACTTGAGACACTGAGGGAATTTGTTCCTGAAGCTGTTCCGGTGAGAGTATCTACAGTTGAATTCGCTGCGTTGAAGGTGAACGTAGCGTTGCGAGCTGCCAGCTCTCCGATGATTGAAGTTGTTGTTCCTGAAGAGAGACTTTGTCCCGAGGCGAGTGTAAATGCTCCATCACTTGCTCCTGTTGCGATTCTCAAATCAAGCGCTCCTGTTGATGTCGTCAAAGAATCATTGACGCTCAAGCTACGCCCGTAAATAGAAACGGGTCGAGAAAAAGTCTGCGTTGAATCGAAGTCGATCACGTTATCAGGGGAGTCCGCAAGACTTCGACCAAAGGTAAGAGCTCCTCCTATGCTTAGATTTGCAATGCTTGTGTCATTAATCGATGTTGTTCCTGTTGCGGCACTGCCAATGCCGAACGTATCGGTTGCAACTTGAGGGCCCACTTGAAGGTCTCCGCCTGCTGTGACAGAAGCTGTAGCACTGATAGCTCCGCTGCTAAAAAGAGACAGCTTGTCAGCACCACCTGTGGCAAGCGCCCCGGAAACTGTAATGGGTCCCCCTCGAATTGTCACAGGGTCGTTGAAGGTATGTGCTTGAACATCCACGGCTCCTGTCCCGTCAGATTTTCCAATTGTAATTGAAGAAAAACCATTTGTGATTTTCCCAAGTTCAGTAGTATCTAAATTGAGTGTTCCTGTAGCACCAGTTCCAAGGCCGATGGTTGTTGCGGCTGTTCGTGGCTGAATAATGAGGGCTCCTGAACTTGCAAGTTTGTCCCCTGTTCCAGAGATATTCATGGTATTGGCGTTAATCGTTATGTCGCCGCTTGTGGATGATGCAAGAAGGGAGCCGTTCGTGTGTTGAACATCGACTGCCCCGTCTCCTGTAAGTATGATTGAACCGCTAGCAGTTGTTACAGCATTGATACTCGCAGTTACCTCAATTCCGTTTGAGGCGTTCCCTGTCCCCGTAATTGTAATGCTTCCTGTTCCAGAACTCGATATTGCCCGACCAATTCTAATCCCAACGCCCGGATCCATGGCAGTTGCTGTAATCTCAATATCCCCATTTGCGGAAGTAATTCCTCCTGCGGTGTGAAGATTAACCCCATGATTATTTGTTGTTCCTGTATTCCCTGCGACAGAGATTGTGATTCCCGCGCTGCCAGTTGCAAAGATTGTGGCGGAGGAATTGATTCCCATGTTAGAAGCTCCTGAAGGAGACGAACTTGCAAGAGCAATTAAAGAGATATCTCCTCCAGATGAGGAGATGGTGACCGTGTTTAATTCCATGGAATCTGTAGCGCTCCCAGATCCCGCAGTTCCTGTTATTGTGAGGCTTCCTGATCCGGTTTGAGAGATTGTTCCCCCCGTAGATATGATCCCTTCATTCGCAGCTGTTCCGTTTCCTCCGAGTCCTATGATGGCGAGATCCCCTGTTCCGGTACATTGAACATCCCCATTAGCATTGATCCGAAACCCCCGATTTCCAACTCCCCCAGAATTGCCCTTTCCTGTTGCTGTAATGGATAGGTTGCCAGCGCCTGTTGTTTCTACAGTGCCTGCAGATCCCGCAGGAGAAATGTGAACCCCAACGTTCGAACTCCCCGAATCTCCTCCCGTTCCCGTTAAGTTGATATTCCCATCTGCGCTAGTTAATGTTCCCGTAATGCTTATCCCATCATGCGTGGCGGCTGTGCCCCCAGTCGCAGTAAAGTCCATCGCTGTAAAGTTACCAGAGGCATTTTGACTAGTAAACGTAGCCCCGCTGTCGACTTGGATGTTGCGATCCGCTTCAATTGTTAGAGTCGTCGCTGTTGCCCAGGTAATGGCTGCCCCAGTATTAACTGTAACAGTCCCAACTCCAGTTGCTCCTCCTGAAGTTCGAATCGTTACATTATTTCCTCCCACTAAAGCCGTTTGAACATTATCATCAGCGAGAGTTGCATTGCTTGCTGGCTCATAGAAATCTGTAGGAGGGCCTGCGGTTGTGGGAAATACGGGGGCGGAGGGTCCGGCTGAATTGATAATCGTGATATTGACAGGATCCAAAAGAAGCATTCCAGCTTTTCCAAAGGGAGCTTTTGTATCTACTTGTCCTTTGTAAGCAAGGCCAAAAGGAGAAGAAACCTCGATTAGCCCCCCATTTCCACTTATCTGACCTCCTCGCGCAGATGCGCTTCCCTCAAAATGGCAAACATGATCCCCCCAAAAGATGATCGTTCCCCCATCACCTAAGAGGAGACTATCTGCTTTTACAGAAGCTCCCTTGTCTACGTATGTCACCTGAGCATTTTGGATATTTGGATTGCTCCCTTGATAATCTCCGCCAACAAGAATTCTTCCTCCACCAAGATCCCCACTTGCATCGAGCATTGCACTTTCTTTGAGATGAACCTCGGACCCAAGCACATGGATGGTCCCTCCATTTGAAGCTGTCATTTGACCATCCACTTGTGTGGTCCCGTCGATTGCTTCTATGAATATATGTCCTTCTCTTTCAGTGACTTGGATGGTGCCGCCCATATTGATGGCAAGGGCGTGGGCATCGCCGCCTGACGCGATGAGCTCTGCTTGCACAGATTCAATTAAGCCTTCTTGAGAAAGAGATCCGTTACCCCTCACTAAAATGGCAATTCTGCGGTTTTCCTCCGGAACGAGCATCACTTCCGAGCCGACTCCAAGACCGGCAGTCCCATTTTTTGCTGAGATTGTCCCTTCGTTTACAACATCGTGTGCAATTAAAAAGACATCGCCTTTGAACGACTCAATAGCGCCTTGGTTAATGACTCCGGCTGTGTTTTCCCCGGAAAAAGTCATCTTTTCGCCACCTAAAAACTCTGCGTTAGAGAGGTTAAGGGCCGATGCAACAAAGCCGTTTGTTTGGATTTTCCCTTCGGGACCGATCAGGATGCCGTTTTGGTTGATGAGATAAACCTGTCCGTTACTTTGAAGGGTACCGTGAATCTCAGATGGCCTGTTGCTGACAACGCGATTGAGAATAGAAGAAACCTCGCTTGGCTGTAAGATACGCGTGGTTTCACCATTGCTAATTGAAAAATCTTGCCAATCGATGATCGCTTTGTCAGATTTTTGGTGGATTGTGAGAGAGTTAGAGCTCCTTTCAAAAGAGCACGCTCCATGCGCAACCTTTTCTCCTTTAGGGGAGGCTATTAGAATAGCAGGAAGTAGAGGAAGGTAAAAAATCCAGCGCATGCTTATTTATATACAACAATTTTGAAATATTGCATAACGATTCTTCTATGAAGCTTTCTTTAGTTTTCTTTTTTGCTGTAGTCCTGTCTTCTCCGTGTGTTGCGGAAGAACAGTCTCTCAGTGAAATCGTGATCGTTTTCAATAACGTAGAAGAATGCTCTCCCTTGTCCGTGAGTTTGGATGCGATTCAATGCTCAGATTGCATTCCTTACGAGCACAAACTCGCAAAATATCTCCTGAAATTCTTATGCAATCCTGTAGATGATTTTGAAGAAATACGCCATGGCATCATCGATTTTTACAAAGACAAAGGATTTCCGTTTGTTGCTGTAAATTTCCCAACAGGTCAGAGAACGTTTTCTGGAAAACTTACTGCGCACCTTTTTGTCGCGCGCGTGGGTTCTGTGAAGGTTGAAGGGGCCAGATGGTTTTCAAAAAACCAGATCGCAAAAAGCCTTACGATGAAAACAGGGGATTTTATCAACACCTCTACCACTACCTCTGATCTTGCTTGGATTAACAGCAATCCATTTAGGGATGCTCAAATGACATTTCAAAAAGGAGAGAAGGTAGGAGAGACAGATGTTTCCGTGATGGTGAAAGATAAGTTCCCTGTTCGTGTCTATGGCAGCTATATCAATACCGGAAACATCATTGCAGGTGATAGCAGATGGGTCGGCGGATTTAGCTGGGGAAATGCGTTTATGCTTGGCCACGAGCTTAACTACCAATTTATCTCAGCTGACAGTGCGAGTAAATGGTGGGCAAATGGAGTGAATTACACAGCTCCTCTTTCTTGGGGACATACGTTTAAGGCTTTTGGAAGCTATGCGAGTATAAAGCCGAATATCACAGATCCGAATATTTCGATTCCTCAGGAAAGACCCTTTGATCAAACAGGAAAAGGCTGGGTGATCGGGGGGCGCTACATCGTTCCTCTGCCTACGGTCGTTCATTACCTGCAAAATATTCTCGTTGGTTTTGATTTTAAGCGGACCAACAACTTTTTAAATTTTTCGCAAGCCCTTATCTTTGATAATTACATCGATGTAGACCAGTTTCTCCTAGGATACGATGGGAGGCTTGAAAAAAGCTGGGGAATGCTTGTTGTAGGGGCAACGCTTTATCTTAGCCCAGGAGGGATGTCGGCGTTTAATCAAAAGCGCTTTTTTGAAATCGAGCAACCAGGCGCAAGGGCAAACTATGTTTACTCAAGGATAACGGCAGATGCGATTTTTTCTATGCCCAGATCTTTTTCCTGGGCGCTGAGCACGCTGTTTCAATGGTCGAGTGGAAAGCTTCTTCCAAGCGAGCAGCTCTCTTTAGGAGGGCGTGATTCCATCCGTGGATATCTTGAGAATGAGATTGTCTCGGATCGAGGTCTTTTGGTCAAAAATGAACTCAGATCTCCCACATTTCCTCTTTTCCTTAGAGGGAAGACCAAGGATCAATTACAATTGCTCGGGTTTGTGGATTTCGGATATGCCAACGACATCAATCAGAACATCTTGAGCGATGAAAATAAAATCTTGGCATCTGCCGGGCCTGGAATTCGCTACCGAATCGAGGACTATGTCGTGTTTCGGCTCGATTACGGCATGCAGTTAAGACGCATCAGCAACAGGCTCTTTACAAGCGGACATTCTAATCAAATGAACATGAATTTGACCGTAGGGTTTTAGTTGTAAGTGGCTTAGGCAATATATCCTTGGTTCTTGAGGATAATTTCTGTTTTCTATATGCTAGTTCCTTAAAATTATGGAATTTATGGCAACGACTCTCACTGTTTCTCAAAAACAAAAAGACGATCTTCTTCAGTTTTTAAAGAAGAATCGTTCCTCTGACTTAGTGATGGCTTATCTTCACTTTGTCGAGAAAAAACATAAACTTAAACCTGTGCTCTTTCCAAAAGACAAGACGATTTTTCAGAGTTTGGATGATCTCATTGAAACCTTGGAGTCGGAAGGGAAGCTCTGGAGAGAGACGGAAATCACGATCCAGTTTGGTCAGCAAAGCGTAAATGCAGAGACCAAGAAGATTTATATCTGCCCATTTACAGGGAAAGTCTTTGGGGATAATACACATCCAAATCCACAAGATGCGATTTATGATTGGGTTGCCAGGTGCAAAGAGAATACAGAGCGTGTTGGGGGACTCCCGGTAAAGAGGTTTTTTGTCTCTGAAGATCCAGAGGTGATTAAAAATTACATCACTGCGCGCAAATCTTCGGTCAAAAAGGTTGTTTATTCGTCTGCGATTACGGGGAGACTCTTTAACAGCAAAGCAGCTGTTGTCGAGTCCTTCAAAAGAAACAGCGTAAAGCTTCTGACACTTTTTGAAGTGCAAAACCAGAACCGGTACCAAATCGAAGAAGCCTTCCTTGCCTTTATCCAAGAACATTTGACTGAAGAGAAGATTTCTCAGTTTGTAGAGGCACTTGCGGAATATCCTGAGTTTGAGACCTACTTGGGAAAATGGATCGAAGCAGAATAATTCTCCTCTCACAAGAAGAGACGATAGCTTTTGGAAAGCAATTGGCTCGAGATCTCCTTCCTGGGACCGTTCTTGCTCTTTCTGGAGACTTGGGGGCGGGAAAAACTACATTTGTACAGGGACTTGCCATTGGACTTGGAATTATGGATCCAGTGCAAAGCCCAACATTTGTCTATTGCAATCAGTACGCAGGGAAAATGCCTCTTTTTCATTTTGACTTATATCGTTTGAAAGGAGAGGAGGACTTTTTGGGCCTCGGTTTTGAGGAGTATTTAGACGCAGGGGGTATTTGCGCGATCGAGTGGCCTGAGAGAATCCCTTCTTTACTTCCAAAAAATACGTGGTATCTATCTTTTTCTCACGATCGGGCGGGGAGAGTTCTTGAAATCATTAAATAAAGAGGTCTTTGTTTGTTTAGACTGTGAGTCTACGGGGCTTGAGACAGATCAAGATCGAATCATAGAAATTGCAGTCGTTCTCTTCACGTTTGATAAAGTTATCGATCGGTTTGAAGCGCTTATCGATCCCGAACGTCCGATTCCAAAAATCTCACAGGAGATTCATCATATCTCCAATGAGATGGTCCAAGGGAAACCAAAAATCAAAGAAGTTCTTCCCCATGTTTTACAAATGATCGCTGGGTATCCCTTAGTTGGCCACGGCATTGGTTTTGACATTGCGCTCATTGTTGCAGAGGCCAGAAGATGTCAGCTTCCCGCCCACATTGAAAAGCAGCCCTATCTCGACACCTTGCGAATGGCGCGTCTTTATGGAGAAAGTCCCGTCAACTCTTTGCAAGAATTAAGAAAGCACTTTAATATCGAGCCTGAAGAAGCGCATCGCGCAATGAGCGATGTGATTGTAAATATTGAAGTTTTTAAGAAACTCTCAAGAGACTATAACTCGCTTGAGGCTTGGTTAAAGCGCCTTGCAAAACCGATTCAGCTCAAAGCGATGCCTCTTGGAAAACACAAGGGAAGAAAATTTGAAGAGCTCCCTCTTGAGTATCTTTATTGGGCGCAGAAGAAGGATTTTGATCAAGACCTTCTCTATTCCATTCGTCATGAGATAAAAAAACGAAAACAGAAACCAGGGTTTGGGCTTTCAGCTAGCCCGTTTGCGGATTTATGAAAAAACTTGGAATAAAAGATCTTGATGTTCGAGGGAAGCGCATTTTACTTCGCGTGGATTTCAACGTGCCTATTGAAAAGCAAGGGAAGATTTCTGACGACTCGCGGATTGTGGCTTCTCTGCCAACGATTCAGTATCTTTTAGATCAGGGGGCATCTTTAGTTTTAATGAGTCATTTAGGAAGGCCTTCAGGGATAGATCCCTCCCTTTCTCTTGAGCCTTGCTCTACAAGACTGTCTTCTCTTCTTGGAAAAGAAGTTCTTATGGCTCCCGATTGCGTGGGCCCTTCCGTTGAAAAAATAGTGAACGAGCTCGAAATTGGTGAAATCGTCATGCTTGAAAACCTACGCTTTCATCCAGAAGAAGAGGAACCGGAGAGAGATCCTGGGTTTGTCTCTGCGCTCGCAGAGTTTGGAGATGCATACGTCAATGATGCTTTCGGCTCTGCACATAGAGCGCATGCATCGACAGCAATGCTTGCAAAACTTTTTCCTGGAAAGGCCGCTGCGGGTTTTTTAATGGAAAAGGAACTCGAAGCGCTTACCCCGTTGCTTCAGGATCCACCGAAGCCCTTTCATGCGATCGTAGGTGGCGCTAAGATTTCAAGCAAAGCGGGAGTGATTCATCATTTGCTTGGGGCTGTTGATGCTCTCTATATTGGGGGAGCGATGGCCATTCCATTTCTCAAAGCAAAGGGAATAGAAACGGGTGCCTCATCTGTCCAAGATTCCGATATTATTGACGCCAAAGAACTTCTTCTTAAGGCAAAAGTCCTTTATCTTCCGTTGGATGTTGTGATCGCAGACTCTTTTAAAGAAAATGCAGAAATAAAAATTGTTTCTACCAAAGAAGGGGTTCCTAAGGGATGGCAAATTATGGACATTGGTCCTCAGACGATTAGCCACTGGTCAGATTCTTTGAAGAAGGCGCAGACAGTTTTTTGGAACGGCCCCCTTGGTGTTTTTGAAATGCCCCCCTTTGCTAAAGGAACGCGCGCGATTGCAGAATTTCTTGCGAACTCTTCTTCAAAGGTAACTGTTGGGGGAGGCGATTCAATCGCAGCCATTTGCCAAATGGGCTTAAAAGATCGCTTTACGCACCTTTCTACAGGGGGCGGTGCATCGCTAGAATTTCTTGAATATGGGCACTTGCCAGGTGTCGACGCTCTATCAAATTTTTGAATTGTGGCGTTCTTATTTGGCTGTTAATACTAAGCCACTTATGATCATTCAAATGCGGCGCTTTCCCTACCACCTAACTCCAAGTTTTGAGTTGATTTGGGTATACTAAAAAAGGCAAAGTGTGTCATGCTGGGGGTCATAAGAGGGTGTCTCCTTAGGGAGACACCTCTAAAAAAGCTCCTCTGGGGGGAAGCAAATTATGCAGGCCGAATCGGCAGCAGAATTTAAAGGGTGGCGGTCGTTTCTTTGGCCTGTGCACCGCTTTGAGATGAAAAAGTTCCTTCCAATGTTTATCATCTACTTCCTTGTCTCATTCAATTACAACGTCTTACGTGTGTATAAAGACACGATGGTGCTCTCTGATTCAAGTTCAGGGGCTGAAGTTCTCCCTTTTATCAAGTTTTGGGCGATTCTTCCTGGGGCCTTTTTGTTAACTTTTCTTTTTACCAGGCTTACGAATCGATTCTCTATAGAAAAAGTTTTTTATATGATGCTCGGGGGCTTTCTTGCATTTTTCCTCTTCTTTGCGTTTGTTTTATTTCCGCTGCAAGAGACCCTTCATCCCCACGCTTTTGCAGACAGGATGCAGTCCTTTCTCCCTGGGGGATTTAAGGGTTTTATTGCGATTTTCCGGAACTGGACATTTACCCTCTTTTATATGATGAGCGACCTTTGGAGCACGGCGATTATGTCGGTTCTCTTTTGGGGGTTTGCAAATGAGGTTACAAAAGTCTCTGAGGCTAAACGATTTTATGTCTTATGGAGCATTGGGGCCAATGTTGCGGGAATTTTTGCAGGGCAGCTGGTGGTCTTCGGGGGAAAGATCTCCTGGGAAAAATCGGTGTCTCCTGTTTGCTGTCTGATTGTTGGAATTGGCCTTACTACAATGGGTATTTTTAGGTGGTACAACAAGTATGTGGTGCTTCCTTCTAAAGAGGCGCAGCCCTCGATAGGTAAGCCTGAGAAGGTGAAAATGTCCATGAGGAAAAATTTTGCTTACCTTGCAAGATCGAAATATCTCCTTTGCATTGCTCTGATCGTTCTTTGCTATAACATTGGGATTAACCTCATCGAGGTTGTCTGGAAAAATCAGGTAAGGGAATTGTTTCCAAATCCGACAGATTTCAACGTGTACATGGGACAGGTTGTGACCTGGACAGGGGTGCTTGCGACGATGGTTTCCATCTTTGTTTCTGGCAATATTGTGCGCAGGTTTTCTTGGACGACAAGTGCACTTGTTACGCCAGTCATCGCACTCATTGCAGGATGTGGATTTTTCTTCTTTGTAGTTTTTAAACAAACTGGATTTTCTTGGCTCCCAATTGCTGCAGCGAGTGTGTCTCCTTTAATGCTGAGTGTATTTTTTGGATCGGTGCATAACTGTACGACACGTGCCTGTAAGTACACTCTCTTTGATGCGACAAAAGAAATGTCCTTTATTCCACTTAACAGAGAGTCAAAGTTAAAAGGAAAAGCGGCAATTGATGGGGTTGGATCAAGGCTTGGTAAGTCAGGAAGCTCCATGATTCATCAGGCTCTTTTAATTCCATTTATCACAGTTGCAGCAAGTGCTCCGTATGTTGCGGGAATTTTCTTAATCGTTGGCCTTGTGTGGATTCTTTCTGCTCTCGCTTTAGGGAAGCAATTTGATGTTGTTACCTCAGAGAAGGCAAAACTCGATATTCCCGAACCCACCAAGGCTCCCGAGCCTGTTTATACACAAAGTTGAGAGCTCTATGGAATCCGTAGTCTTTGGGAAGTTGCGCGCTCTTTTCTGGCCCGTGCACCGCGCTGAGCTTAAAAAATTTATCCCGCTACTTTTGATGTACAGCCTCATTGCGTTTAGCTATGGCGCTCTTAGAAATTGCAAAGACTCCATGGTTGTAACAGCAGAAAACTCTGGAGCAGAGGCGATCGCATTTATCAAGGTATGGGCGATTCTCCCGGCAGCTATTCTCTTAACGGTTTTGTTTACGCGGCTATCGAATCGCCATACAAGAGAAAAAGTGTTCTACATCATGATGGGCCTTTTTCTTAGCTTCTTTTTTGTTTTTACATTCATTCTTTACCCCGCCCAAGAGAGTTTACACCCTCATGGCTTTGCAAATGCTCTTCAATCGATGCTTCCCCAGGGACTTAAAGGATTTATTGCGATCTTCCGCAACTGGACATACACCCTTTTTTATGTGATGAGCGAGCTGTGGGGAACAGCGATTTTAAGCGTTCTTTTCTGGGGTTTTGCCAATGAAGTGACAAAGGTTTCTGAGGCAAAGCGTTTTTATGTGATCTGGACAATCGGTGCAAATATCGCAGGGATTTTTGCCGGTCAGCTCGCTGTTTTTCTCTCTAAAAACATCTTTATTCCCTGGATTCCTTACGGAAAGAACTCTTGGGATCAGTCGGTTCTGTTTGTAAATTTGCTTGTTATCGTAGCTGGGATTATAACGGTTTTTCTCTTTCGCTACGTGACAAAAAGCCTTCCAAAAGAGGAGAGAGAACCGTCTCTTCCTAAGACTGGAAAGGTCAAAATGTCGATGCGAGAGAATCTTTCCTACCTTCTAAAATCGCGCTATTTGCTCTACATAGCAGCAATTGTTCTCGCTTATAACCTGAGCATTAACCTGATTGAGATTGTCTGGAAAAATCAGATGAGAGAGCTTTATCCGACACCGAATGAATATAATGGGTGTATGGGGTCTGTGATGACATGGATGAGTGTCCTTGCAACGGGGATATCGATTGTCGCATCTCTTGGCAATGTGCTCCGAAGGTTTTCATGGACAAATGTTGCTCTTGTGACTCCTGTGATTGCGCTTGGAGCGGGTGCCCTCTTTTTTATCTTTGTCTTGGCAGATCGGTTTGGATATGCCGCACTCTCTTCATTTCTTGGGGCAACGCCTCTTGTGCTAAGCGTGATGTTGGGATCGTTCCATAATGGGATGACAAGGGCCTGTAAGCACACTCTTTTTGACGCGACAAAGGAGATGTCGTTTATTCCGCTTAGTAGTGAGTCCAAGCTAAAGGGGAAGGCGGCGATCGATGGTGTAGGATCAAGACTTGGCAAGTCGGGTGGATCTGTGATTCATCAGGGACTTCTCATTGTTTTTGCAAGCGTTGGCGCGAGCACGCCCTATGTGGCTGTGGTTTTCTTAGGCGTTGTTGCAATTTGGATCTTTTCCTTAAAAGCTTTGGGAAAGCAGTTTGATGATCTCACTGAGAAGAAAGAAGAAAGCGCAGCTTCTCCTGTAGAAGCCTTATGACATTAGAATGGCTCGAATTTGACCTGCTAAAAGCATTTCCTCGACTCTCTCATGGGGCTTTTTTGAGGCATGGCGGCATAAGCCAGGAGCCTTTTGCGTCGCTTAACGTAAGCATAAGTACAGGTGACCATCCAGACAGCGTAAAGGCAAACCGAGAAATCATTTGCAAAGCGCTCGATATTCCAAAAATTGTCTATGCAAAAGTGAATCACGGTATAAATATTGAGTGGGTAACTAACGCAAATGCTGGGAGTTTACCCGAGAGTGACGCTTTGTTTACCACGGAGAAAAATTTAGGTCTTGCGATTACTCACGCAGATTGTCAGGCTGCCATTTTTTATGATCCTGCAACGCAAGCAATTGGAATTGTGCATGCAGGATGGAGAGGTCTTGTACAAAATATGTATGAGAAAGCGGTTGGTGCAATGCATCGTGAAGTTGGCACTTTGGCTAAAGATCTCATCGTCTGTGTTTCTCCCTCCATTGGCCCCGATCACGCGGAATACAAAAACTATAGAGAAGATTTCCCTGAAGAGCTTTGGAGTTTTCAAATGCAACCAAATCACTTTGATTTTTGGGCGATTGCAAAAAAGCAGCTCACCGCTTGTGGCATTTTAGAGAAGAATATTGAGATTAGCGATATTTGTACCTATTGCAGTCGCGAGAACTGTTTTTCTTATAGACGGGATAGAAAGACAGGGCGTCATGCAACTGTTGTTGCTCTGAAAAGTCCCTGAAGTTTACCATAGCTGTCATGCAACTGTTGTTGCTCTGAAAAGTCCCTGAAGTTTACCATAGCTGTCATGCAAGTGACATTAGACGATCTTGATGGGCCAAGACTCATTACTCCTACTGTTTTTCGCGACGAAAGGGGCTATTTTTTCGAAAGCTACTCTCAACCCTCGTACGAGGGCATGAGCTTTGTTCAAGATAATATCTCTTTTTCAAGGAAGGGGGTCATTCGGGCTCTTCACTATCAGGCAAACCCTGGTCAAACAAAGCTTGTTTCTTGCCTTAAAGGGAAGATCTGGGATGTTGTGGTTGATATTCGCCCCGAGTCAGATACTTTTGGCAAGTGGGCGGCAGTTGTTTTAGATGATGAGACGCACCATCAGCTCTTTGTCCCCGTTGGCTTTGCTCATGGATATTGCGTAATGAGCGATGAGGCGCTCGTTCAATACAAGGTGGGCTCTTTGTATAATTCTGAGACAGAGTGTTCAATCCGCTTTAATGATTCTACTTTGGGGATTTCTTGGCCCTGCGACACGCCGATCCTTTCAGAAAGAGATCAGAAGAGTCCCTTTTTTAGCGAGATTTTCTCATGAAAATTTGGATTGTTGGAGCGGGGGGGCTTCTTGGGTCTTCCCTTGTAGCTAAGGCGCCTAAAAACAGCATTGCAAGCACACGGACAGATGTTGATGTTTGCGATTTCCAAGCGCTTGAGGTTTTTGTTACAAAGCATCCAGACATCACGCATATTGTCAATTGCGCTGCGCTTGCTCAAGTGGATATAGCCGAAAAGAAATTCGATGCAGCGCATCGAATCAATGCAATAGGTCCTGAAAATTTAGGAAGGATCGCAAGTAAGATCGGTGCAAAAATCATTCATATTTCCACAGATTATGTGTTTCCGGGAGATCTGCATCGTCCTTTACATGAGGAAGATAGTGTAGGGCCTGTGAATCACTATGGGAAAACAAAGTTAGAAGGGGAGAGGCGCCTTTTGTCTGTGTTTCCCTCTGCATGTATCCTTCGAACTTCTTGTCTTTTTGGTCATGGAGGGAAAAACTTTGTCGCAAGGATGTTTAATCTTTTCAAAGAAAAAGAGGAGATTTTGCTCGCCAATGATCAGACAAATAGCCCAACGTACGTAGAGGATTTTTCCCAAGTGATTTTGCAGATGTTAGAAAGAGATGGGGTGTATCACTTTTCCAATCGAGGGATGGCGACAAAATATAGCTTTGGAAGTGAGATCTTTACCTTTGCAAAAAAGGTGGGGTTAAAGATTAAGACACAACGCTTGATCCCGGTTCCAAGCAGCACATTTACAGCGTGTTGTCCACGGCCAATGTTTACTGTTTTTGACATATCGAAAATTGCAAAGGTGCTTAAAAAACCGATTGCTCCTTGGGAGGAGTCATTGCACACATTTTTAGAAGGGTTCCTATGAAATCGCTTTTAGTCACTGGAGGATCGGGGTTTATTGGATCTGCGTTTATTCGGTGGGTTCTTCAAAAAACTCCTTTTTCAGGAAGCATTACGAACTTAGATCTTTTGACTTACGCAGCGATTCCCTCGAATTTAGAGTCAGTGGCTCGAGATTCTCGGTATGCATTTGTGCAAGGGGATATTCTTGACCCGGCTCTTGTTGAGCATCTCTTAAAAAAAGGAGTGGATACAGTTGTGCACTTTGCAGCAGAGACGCATGTGGATCGAAGTATCGAATCGAGTTTTCCGTTTATTGAAACCAATGTGAAGGGGACCCTAACGCTTTTAGAAGCGCTGCGCAAGTTTCCTCAGGTGCATTTTCACCATGTATCGACAGATGAGGTGTACGGTTCTTTAGAAGAAGAGGGGGTGTTTAATGAAAGATCGGCGTACGCGCCCAATTCTCCCTACGCAGCATCAAAAGCGGCGTCCGATCATTTGGTCCGCGCGTTTGCGCACACTTATGGCTTAAAAACAACAATGTCTCACTGCTCGAATAACTATGGTCCTGGGCAGTATCCAGAAAAGCTCATTCCGCTAGTTTTACAGAAGTGTCTGACAAACCAGCCCATTCCGATCTATGGGAAAGGGACGAATGTGAGGGACTGGCTCTATGTTGAGGATCATGTAGAGGCGATTTGGAAGATCTTGGAGTCGGGGAAGGTGGGGGAGACTTACGGGATCGGGGGGGGCACGGAAGTGTCCAATCGCGAAGTGGTCCATCGTTTAATCGATCTTCTCGCGCAAAAAACGGGAAGAGACACAAGGGAGTATCTCTCTTTAATTGAAGAGGTTAAAGATCGTCCGGGACATGATTTTCGCTATGCAATTGATGCAAGTAAAATCCAAAAAGAACTTGGTTGGATGCCAAGGACGTCTTTTGCAGAAGGTCTTGCAAAAACGATCGATTGCCAGGTGTTTCCTTAGCGATGTATGCGAGGGTGAGCATGATAGAACAATGCGTTCTGCTTGCGGTAGGAATTGGGGTGTGTTGTACCTGCGCAGTAGGTTATTTGTTGTGTAGCTTCTGTATGCGAGCATCATGATATGTAGCAACCCTGCGTTGACATTTATTGTATATGTATTTTGGAAGATGCTGCATTTTACCCTTATACACCGAGTCTAAACTCTCTACCGCTGTAAGGATGTTCCCTAGGGTCTTAGTATTCATAAGCTGACCAAAATGCTCTAGTATCAGAGTGATTTTCATTGGTATATTTCGTCCATCGAAGCAGTCAGTGATGTATCTGGTCATATAAGGAAGAACCGCTTGATGAAAAGCCTTTGGAAAATTGCATGCAAGAGAACCGAAACTGTCTCCTTCTCCATATTTTACAACTAATTCGGATGTTTTATTACGTACGTTAGCGTCCTTTTGCTGAAGCATGTCCTTGTTATGGTTCAAAAATTTAGCAAGCATACCATCAGTATAATCAGAGGGGGCCTGTGGGAGAAATGCAGTCATCTCCTCAAGATTCATAGCCGACGACAGTACAAAAAATAAACCAAACTTACCTGGCAATTTGTGCTGATTCCTAAAGATTTCTTCAGCAATGTCGGCTATTCCCAGTTTTTCTGCGTTATTTAATGGTTTTTTGTGTTGGCTAAATGCAGATAAGAGGACCTCGTGTTGACTCACTACAGTATCAAATGTCTTAACTATTCTAATTGCTGCGTATGCAGGAGTGTTTTTATCTGCAACAAAGTTTAATAAAAACTTCATTCTTTCTGGCGCTGTTTTACACCTGCAAATATTGCTAAACTTTTGGGTAAGCTGTTTGTTGGATTGCTTCGTGTCTGGGTCAATGAATAACAGATCCACACAGAGCGGTGCCTGTGGTGAACTCTGCTGATCAAGGTTGGTTTTTTGTGGATTTATTAGCACGTGCATGATCGCGCGACGCGCGGCCTGCACTGCTTGCGCTGCATGTGCCATGCATTCTTCTGTTTCTTCTTTTGCCTTTGATGGACAGAAATGGTTCAAAGCTGAGATCTCTGGAAGCAGATCACCTTGGTATCCCAATTCCCGTAAACTCATGTGTAGTCGTTCTGCATAATGCGAATCCACTTCGTACAATGCCCCACTTCTGAAATCTGGCAAGAGATACGATAATAAGTTATCGTGAAAAGTGGAGGTGATGTGGGAGACGTCACTCGCTTTACTTAGTGTGTTACTAGTGAATCTCGCAATCCGTCGTGTGATTTCAAAAATCTGGAAGCATAGATGAGGGTCTTTACTAAGGGTTTTAGGAGTTAACATAATAATATACTGTTATAGTTTTATATACTATTATAACTAATATAGTTTTTTATTTCAATTAATTAATAATCCCGAAAAGGTCGCCAGATCTCGTTGACTGTCAAGGAGTTAGGTGTCGTGAAATCGCAGGCACCCTCTCAGCTTGTTTGTGCGCTATCACTACAGTGATCAAGGCCGATTTGAGTTTTTAGATGGACGATGCCTTTGCTTCCTGAGTCTTTTCTTGTTTTTCCAAGAAAAGGTTCCTGACCGCTTTTTGCATTTCCTCTTCGATGTCCACTTTTTTCTTGAATTGCTTATCTTGTCGAAGCCAAGGGGGAATGAAGTTTAGAGCAAATGAAGAGGAAAGAGTCTTGCACCAATCTTCAAATGATGATGTCTCGAGCCCCTCCTCTTTTACGCTTGTTGCAAAGAACTCCGGGTAATTAGACGTAATGAGCTCTTTTAATTTTTCCGTAAAACTTGGGTTGTTTTTTGCCGCGTCTTTCTCGATGATATCGAAGATCCAGTCCAAAACCACGCGGTTGTTCGCAGTTACAACTTCGGCTTGGTCAATCTCTCTTGTGCTAATGCCCTTTTTTAAACACTCATTTTTCACGTGTTGATAAAACAGGTCTCCTGCATGTTCTTCTGCTAGGCAGAGCAAAATTCTTTTTCTACTAAGAGACAAATTACTCGAAAATAAACATTGTAAGGATAGTTCAAGGTGTAAAGCACGTACAATTGGGAAGGGGATATTTATCCATGGGATCTGCAATGTAGAAAAAAATGTCTCGTTTAAGGAAACTGCATGACGGGTGAATTGCTTTCTTGCTTCGAGATAGAGATCTTTTCTTCCAGACATCGCTTTAGCAAACAAAGCCTCTCCCAAGGAGGCTTCTGCTTCCGCAATAGTTGGAGTGGAAAGTATTGATTTAAGTTTTTCCTTATAGCGGGGGTCAGATAAAGATCCTCCATGGACAGTTTCCTTGGCAAATTCCCTCCAAGTAGATTGATATAGGCGCCACTCAAAATCTGCGGTTAGACTACCGGCAAAGAGGCTGGTACTTATTAGGTGTTTTCGAATAGAAAAACCTTCTTGTTCTGAATGGTTTTTGTTTATATGCTTCAGACACTCATTGGCCGCCAAGTAAAAAGGGAATGTAGTACAAAAACGAATGTCTCTTTGCCTGAGATTGTTCATTTGCTCTTCTGAGGATGTAGCTTTAGTAAAGGCAAGGCAAAGATCAGCTTTCTGAAGTTCAACGGGAAGGATTCGAGCTGTAAACTCAGCAGCTTTCATTTGGAGAAAACAGTTTGAGGCTATTACGCTTACTTTCCAAAGAACTTTGCTTCCGTATTTAATCAATGGATTGTCATGGGATTCTAGGCTAGAAAATGAATTGCTTTTGGTCACAAATGCATCAATTCGGGTTGTTAAGGCCGCGACGGTTTCGGGGATGAGAGCTTCAATAGCAGTCTTTAAGAAAGCCAAACTCAATGCTTTGGCCAATCCAGGCTCTGTTTTTCGTTTGGAGGTGCTTTCTGACTTTACAGGCACCTGGCAAGTAGGACAGCTGAGAGGAGGCCAAGGGTTTACGATGCGATCTTCCAGGAGAGTTGCTGCTTGTGCTTCTCGTAACTCCTGATAGCACCCCTGATGTATGAAGTGAAATGATTCATCCTTTTCTGATGCAGAGTCTACTACGGCTGTTCGAGGATGGCCTACAACAGTTAGCTGTTCTGCGTCAGAACGCGTTTTGTCAAACAACTCGTCAAAACAGACAGCACACTTACTCTCTGTATCCCTCCTCAAAACATCTGGAGCCACCTTCCGTAATGGGAATGCTGTTGTCGCTGCTTGTATAGAACTATACGGATTAATCATGAAAGCAATTGTATGTTATTTATTTGTTTTAGTACAATTGATAATATGCGGTATCAAAATCAAGAAATTATTTATACTCTGGGTTACCAGTGATCAAGGCCGATTTGAGCGCCGATGACAAAGGCATTTGGAGTGTTCAGTCCTTTAGGACGAATGATATACTGGATATCGGGCATAATATAAAACCAGTGTGTCAGCTGCATCCAATAATTGAGCTCGAGCACTGTTTCTGCACTTTGTCTTGGAAGATTTTCTCTTCTTTGCTTTTTGTCTAAATCAGAGCTGAAATCTCCGTAGATAACACCAAATGCAGCGGTGTCTTTTGGCCTTCCCGGAATAAGTCCTTTATATGTAAGACCGCCGTTGAAAAAGAGGGGAAAGACGTTGCGGTTTTTTGGCTGCAAAATGTTGGAGATAAACGCAGTGAGTCCTTGATCCGATTTATGTCCTTTTGGACTGTAGAGTTTTTGGTCAAAGAGAAAATAAAGGCCTGGATCTCCTTTTTGAGAGCCGCCAGAGAATTTATCGCGACTTCCGTTTAGATAGTAGAATCCAACTTTATAATTCCCAGGAAGACCATGATCTTCTTTGCCTTGGTTGACAAGGATATTCCATTCAGTGATCCAAACAACGCCATTTGTACTTGAGAAGGTAAAGTTTGTTCCATGGTACTTGTTCTTCTGGATTTTGCTATTGGCATTATAAACACCGAATTTCGCAGACAACCATTCCCATGGCTTTCCTTCCACCATAGCGCCCCATGTCGCTTTTGGATACGCAGTAAAAGGGATGTTGAAGAAAATTGAAACAGGGTTTCCATCAAAGGCATTGTTCACAAATTGCCAATAAATAGGATTCGCTAGAAAGTCATCACCCGCGCAAACTCTTCCCGCTTTTAAAATGAGTCGATCTTTAAACAAGGACTCAAGAAGATAGAGATTAACGAGGCGCACTGTAGGCGATCCCCAAATCTGAGAGACGGTAAATGCGTTATCAATTTTCGAAGTTAAATCGGTTCCTGTTCGCCATGCCATGGAGGTGAGGACACTGAGTCCCGTAAGTCCATAATCTGTAAGCTCGATATTGAGGGAAGAACCGTAGGATCCATCGTATGCAAAGCCTCGATCTCTGCCTCCATGGACGTTTCCAAGTAAGTTTGTCACGTAAGAAGTGTCAACCGTAATGCCTGCTTCTGCAAGTTTATGTCTTCGTTTCCCATAGTCGCCCAGCATGTACTTTTGATCCCACCAAGAGACGTCTTTCTTTTCCTGCTCTTTTTCAAACTGCTCTCGAATGGCTTTGTGGCGCGCTCTTGAGTTTTGAGAAAAGCGATGATCGCCAGCTTGCAAAGAAAGGGCGACGAATAAAAATAGATAAATGTATCGATTCATAAGCTGTGAGTCTATCGCAACGAATCTCTTTTGCAAAGAGATTTCTTGACAGGTTCGGGGGTTTTATGGGAAACGTTGGATAGAGAATGGGGAAAAATTATGATTCATCTGATTGCGTTAATTGCAGCACTAACTGGATTTTTATTTGGGTTTGACGAAGGAATTGTTTCCGGAGTGATCGAGCAAATTGCTGATGACTTTGGAATGAACTCGCGCCAAGTTGGTTTCATGATGGGACTGATGCCCTTTGGAGCGCTTGTATCAGCGGCCCTGATCGGACGATTTTCTGACTGGGCAGGAAGGCGGCTTGTTCTTTTCTTAGTGCCGATTATTTTTTCTTTTGGGATCTTCATGACGATTTTCACCACTTCCTATGAATTTTTGTGTGTGGCGCGGATTTTGCTTGGCATCAGCATCGGGATGTCGGTTGTTATTAGTCCTCTTTACATTGCGGAAGCAGCTCCCAAAGAGATTCGGGGAACGCTTGTGATTTATTTCCAGCTTGCGATTACGGTCGGGATTTTTTGTGCGTACTGTCTCAATTTGTTTGCACTGAACCTTCTTCCTTGGAGGATGATGTTTGCAATGGGATTGATTCCAAGTGCTGTGCTTTTTATCGGCGCCTTTTTCTTGCCAGAGAGTCCTCGCTGGCTCTGCGCCCGCGGGAAAATTGATGAAGCTAAAAAAACACTCAGTCGTCTGCATGGGAAGCATCGCGTGACGCAGATGATTGGAGAGGAACTCAAGTCTATCGAGCAATCTGTTCGGCATGAATCGAAAAACAATGTTTGGAAAGAGCTTTTTTCAAAAGCAATTCGTCCCTGCGCGCTTATGGGAGTGCTCCTCTTTTTCTTCCAGCAGCTAAGTGGGATTAATGCGGTGATTTATTACGCGCCAATTATCTTTAAGAAAATGGAAATAGGCAGCCAATTTGCAACGCTTCTTGCAACCGTTGGAGTTGGGGGTCTCAATCTTCTTATGACGATTGTCGCAATGAGACTCATCGAGAGAGTGGGAAGAAGACCACTTCTCATGATCGGGTTTGCTGGAGCTGCAATTTCTCTTTGCACGGTCGCGCTGATCACATACTTAAACATTCCAGATCTTCGATGGATTGCGGCGGTTGCCTTATTTACCTACATCGCGTCATTTGCAATTGGTCTTGGGCCGCTTCCGTGGGTGATGATGCCAGAGATTTTCCCCCTCAAAGTACGTGGTCAGGGGGCGAGTCTTTCTGCAGCGAGCAACTGGGCGTTTAATACAATTGTTGTTGCGACGTTTCCGGTATTCCTGCATGACTTTGGGATTTCAGCGACCTTTATTCTCTACGCGGTTACATGTGTTGTGGGGCTTTTCTTCACAATGCGTTATGTGCCTGAGACAAGAGGCATGTCTTTGGAAGCAATTGAAAAGCATGTGCGCTCCAAAAAGCCTTTCAGGCTTCTTGGGCGGGGATAGTCTGTAAGAAGTTCTTGACTCGACGAACCCGATTCTTGGCCTCTGTGATCATGTTGGATATGGGATTTACCTGTTGTGTATCGTAATCCATGTCGTTTGCCTGACCTAGAAGCTCTTGAGCCGATGCCTCGCACAGCCTCATTGTTGCTCCGAGGTCCTCAACCCAGGTCTCTGCGAGAGCTCTTTGTGAGTTGTCTGTCCCTACGCTACACAGGAAGTTCTGGGAGGCTTCTTTCATAGGGCTTAGGAGATGGCTTACAAAATATGTTAATTCTTGCACGTCATCCTCCCAAGCGCTCTGCTCATTCAGAACGTCGTTTGGACGCTCTACGCAGCTTGTGGTGGGATCGTTATTGGTATATTTGTTTAATTGTCCTGCCATATACCATGTAAGTATATATTATAATGGCAATAGTGTCAATGTGCTATAATTATAGATTGTTTTTGATTAATTGTTTAAATCCAAGATCTTCGAGGAGATGATCCGCAGCTTCTTGAACCTCAGGGGTTACCTTATGCCAGGGGTCATAATCATATTGGAACTGAACCTGTTCGGAGAACATCAGCACGTCCTGCTGGATCTTGTCCTCCATGAGGAGCGAGCGGGTCTTTAGATCATTGATCAGGGGGTCTCCAAGGGCTCTTTGCCCATTGTGAAGATGATAGATTATGTGTGTTGTGGGGCTTTTCTTCACAATCCGCTATGTTCCAGAGACAAGAGGAATGTCTTTGGAAGCAATTGAAAAGCATGTTCGCTCCAAAAAGCCCTTCAGGCTTCTTGGGCGGGGATAGTCTCTTAAAAGAAGGGATTTTGTTTGCTGGGGTTAGTGAAGGGGAGTTCTTCATAAGTTAGGCTCGTATCTATGAGATGAGTTAAGCCTGTATCATTCTTTCTGCTGCTCCTATTGCTGCTCCTATTGCTGCTCCTATTGCTGCTCCTATTGCTGCTGCTCTTGCTCCTGCTCCTGCTCTTGCTTCTATTTCTCCTACTGCTGCTTCTATTGCTGCTGCTGCTGCTAATACTGCGGCTGCTCCTATTGCTCCTATTGCTGCTACTCTTGCTCCTCCTGCTAATACTGCTACTCCTGCTGCTGCTCCTAATACTGCAGCTTCTTCTCTTGTCACGATTTTTTTGATTTTCTCAATTGAGGCATTCAAGCGGCCCCAGATTGTCCCTTTTAACAAGGCATCCTGCGCAATCAGAAAGATCACGTTCTTTTGCTGACATGTCGGGCATTGATCGATCTTTCTTCCTGCGTATACTTCCATTTCTTTAAGGCAGCTTGTGTGTATCCCGCATAAAACGTCCTTTCCATTGGATTGTCGAAGATGAACAGAACTTTCTTTTAGATTCAGCGTGTCCTGACAAATGGCACAGATCTTGTCTGCAAGGAGGAGCTTCTTTTCTGGGAAGATCGTCTTTAAATATCGAGGCGTTGTTATTGCTTTTGCAATTCTAGAGAATGTCATAATTACAACCGTTGGTTTGTTTTATAAAGATTATAACAAAAATTGAATTATTATTACAGGAATGAATAATTAAAATTATTCTTTGAATCCAAGATCTTCGAGGAGATGATCCGCAGCTTCTTGAACCTCAGGGGTTACCTTATGCCAGGGGTCATAATCATATTGGAACTGAACCTGTTCGGAGAACATCAGCACGTCCTGCTGGATCTTGTCCTCCATGAGGAGCGAGCGGGTCTTTAGATCGTTGATCAGAGGGTCTCCAAGGGCTCTTTGCCCATTGTGAAGATGATAGATTATGTGTGCCACATCTTCAAATGGTTTTAAGTACGAGATATTACTCGCCTTATTCCCTCTTCTCCTCCCATTATTCCTCCCATTGCTCCTGCTATTATTATTATTGCTGCTATCCCTGTTCCTAGTTCTTCCCTGATGGCATTTCTCGCTACTATTACTGCCGTTCCTGCTCCTGCTCCTAGTCCTAGTACTCTTCCTAGGTCTCTTCCTGGGTTTCTTCCCATTACTCTTGCTATTGTTCCTCCTACTACTACTGCTGTTGTTCCTGTTGTTATTCCTGCTGTTACTCCCACTACTACTGCTGTTGCTATTGTTTTTATTGTTTGTATTGCTTCTCCTATAGTTCTTGCTTGTACTATGGAAGAAGGGATGTCGTTTAATGCTAAAGTTACTTTATTTTGACAGCCTATGCATCGAATTGTTAGATCTCCTTCTCCATTCTTCTGATCTCCCCTTTTTATCTGTTCCAACGAAGTTAGAAAACAGCTTGAATGTATCCAGCACTGCTTTACGTTGTTCTCGATTGTTAGGTCGTGAGCGAAGATTTCTTTTCCCTTGTTTTCTTCACTAGAGACTATATCGAGGCAAATTGGACAGGAATCCTCGTTGGGATGGACGAAGGATTCTGCAGGCATTTTTCTTAATAGGGGAAGCGTCATAATAATAACCTTTTGTTTGTTTTATAAAGATTATAACAAAAATTGAATTATTATTACAGAGATAGTTAATTCAAATTATTCTTTGAATCCGAGGTCTTCGAGGAGGTGATCCGCAGCTTCTTGAACCTCAGGGGTTACCTTATGCCAGGGGTCATAATCATATTGGAACTGCACCTGCTCAGAGAACATCAGAACATCCTGCTGGATCTTGTCCTCCATGAGAAGCGAGCGGGTCTTTAGATCATTGATTAGAGGGTCTGCAAGGGCTCTTTGCCCGTGATGAAGGTGAGAGATGATATGTGCGACATCTTCGCACATAATAGACTTAGATAATTCGGGGTCCTCTTTTTTATAACGCCTCTTCATAATTATTATTTTAGTACTAAAGTGGTTTAATTGTTTATATTAATTATTGGTTGTTGGTTTTTAGGGAGTTGAGGAGGCCCTGAATAACTGCTTTACCCGGGATTCGAGCTAAAAGCTCCAAAAAAGATAATTCGGAAACCGGAATTAACTTTGTCAAGTTATTGCAGGTTGAGAATTGGCTTTTTTGGAGAATTTTAGCCGAAGATTGGGTGAATGAGTTGTTCAGTGGTCTCCTTGACCATTAAGGAGGCTCTCTAGTAAAATCCTCGGATCTATGACAACGGAATTTAAGTCTCAAGAGTACAAGTACGGGTTTACGACGCCTATCGACTCCGATGTTTTCCCTAAGGGGTTAAGCGAGAGTACGATACGGAAGATCTCAAAGAAGAAGGAAGAACCTGCGTTCTTGCTAAACTTCCGTTTGAAGGCGTTTAAGAAGTGGCTTGACTTGGAAGAGCCTACTTGGTCGAGCGTCCGCTATCCTCCGATTGACTATCAAAATATTTCTTACTATTCCGAGCCAAAATCCAAGCCGCAGCTCGATAGCATGGATCAGGTGGATCCTGAGATTTTACGCACTTTTGAGAAGTTGGGGATCCCTCTTGAGGAGCAGAAGAGATTGGCTAATGTTGCGGTTGA
The DNA here is from genome assembly GCA_965370365.1 of uncultured bacterium. Classification (GTDB taxonomy): domain Bacteria; phylum Chlamydiota; class Chlamydiia; order Chlamydiales; family SM23-39; genus DAIDHZ01. Next base: position 33,461 of record CBDUSP010000004.1, read on the forward strand.
TGTTGTGTTTGACTCAGTGTCGATTGGGACAACGTTTTATAAGAAGCTCGAAGATGCGGGGGTTGTTCTTTGCTCCTTTTCGGAGGCGGTTAAGCGCTATCCGGATTTGATTGAGGAATATCTTGGTTCTGTCGTCCCGATTGGCGATAACTATTTTGCGGCGCTCAATTCAGCCGTATTTTCGGATGGCTCCTTTGTTTACATTCCGAAGGGGGTGCGTTCTCCGATGGAGCTATCGACCTATTTCCGGATTAATGAGAGGGACATTGGGCAGTTTGAAAGGACGCTTATCATTGCAGAAGATGATTCCTATGTCAGCTATTTAGAAGGATGTACAGCGCCTGCGTTTGATACGAATCAAATGCATGCGGCAGTAGTTGAACTTGTTGCGAAAAAGGGCGCCGAGATTAAGTATTCGACGGTGCAGAACTGGTACTCAGGCGATCCAAAGACAGGCAAGGGCGGTGTTTACAACTTTGTGACTAAGCGCGGTTTATGCAAGGGCGATCATTCTAAAATCTCCTGGACGCAGGTAGAAGCTGGCGCTGCGATTACTTGGAAGTATCCAAGCTGCATTTTAAAGGGCGATCATTCCGTTGGGGAGTTTTATTCTGTTGCGCTCACAAATGGCAAGATGCAAGCAGATACCGGAACAAAAATGTATCACATTGGAAAAAATACGAAGTCAACGATCATTTCGAAGGGGATTTCCGCCGATGAATCGATGAACACCTATCGCGGTCTTGTAAAAATCTTCCCAAAAGCAGATGGCGCGAGAAACTATACGCAGTGCGATTCGATGCTTGTTGGTAATAAGTGCTCTGCAAATACATTCCCCGACATCGATGTGGGGAATAAAACAGGCGAGCTTGAGCATGAAGCATCCACCTCAAAGATGAATGAAGAGCAGCTCTTTTATCTCCGCAGTCGAGGGCTTTCTCAAGAAGATGCAATTAACATGATTGTCAATGGCTTTTGCAAGGACGTTTTCGAGATGCTCCCTCTAGAATTTACTGTTGAGGCGCAAAAACTTTTGACCCTTAAATTGGAGCACTCTGTTGGATAATTTGTTAGAAATTAAAAACTTGTCGGCATCGACTGAGGAAAAAGAAATTCTAAAAGGGGTCTCTTTGAGCGTGAAACCGGGTGAAGTGCATGCGATTATGGGTCCCAATGGAGCTGGAAAATCGACACTTGCAAAAGTGTTAGCTGGCCATCCTTTCTATGAGATCACAGGCGGCGAGATTTTGTTTAAAGGCAAAAATCTTTTGGATTTAGAGGTTGAAGAAAGGGCGCATGCAGGACTCTTTGTAAGCTTTCAGTATCCTTTAGAAATTGCGGGAGTGTCCAATCAAGAGTTTTTAGAGTCCGCTGTAAATGCGCAAAGAAAAGGAAGGGGCCTTGATCCGATAGAGGAGTTTGAAGCCCTCTTAGATAAGCACATGAAAGCGATGGAGATCCGAAAAGAGTTTAAGACAAGAAGCATTAATGAAGGGTTTTCTGGCGGTGAGAAGAAAAAAAATGAGATTTTGCAAATGGCCCTCTTTGAGCCAGATCTTGCTATTTTGGATGAGACAGACTCGGGGCTTGATATCGACGCGATTCGCGTTGTTGCAAATGGCATCAACCACATGAGAAGTCCAAAGAGAGGTTTAATCTTAATTACCCACTATCAGCGCCTTTTGGATTATGTGAAGCCTGACTTTGTTCATGTCTTATCTGATGGTGTGATTACAAAAAGCGGAGATGCGACTCTTGCGCTTGCTCTTGAAGAGAAGGGATATGCCGTCCATGCTTGATCAGAAAATAGGCTATCGCCTTGTTTGCATCGATGGGAATTTAAAAGACTCCTCTGTTCCGGAGGGCGTTGTTTGTATGCCCCTGAACGTAGCCATGCAATCCTACGGTGTTTTTTTGCACAAAAAACGAATTCAATCGAAAGATGGGATCTTTTTATATATTCCGCCAAATACGAAGATTTTAGAAACGATTCATATTGAGCACGTTGGCTCTAGTCATCTCATCGTATCGCTTGGGAAAAATGCTGAAGCTAAGCTAGAGCAACGCTTATCTGATGGATTCGTTGATATCGATGTATCAATCGATACACTTGCAAATCTCGAGATGAAAAATGTCCAAGCAAAAACGGGACTTGTTCAATCGTATCGCGCCTCTTTAAAACGAGATAGCAGATTTGCTCTGCACCAGTACATTGAGGGGGCAAAAACGTCTATTCACGTAGATCTTTTGGAAGAAAATGCAGAAGTTCTTTTAGAAGGCGTTACGAATCTCGACGATGCACAAAGCGATATTGATGTGCTTGTAAAACATCTAGCACCTCATACGCGCTCAAGACAGCATTTTAAAGCGCTTCTTAATGGGCGAAGTAAATCAAGCTTTAAAGGGACAATTTATGTGGATCCAATAGCGCAAAAAACAGAAGGGTATCAGCTAAGTAATAATCTTCTTCTTAGCGATGAGGCAACGGCTTATGTGCAGCCAAATCTCGAGATTTTTGCAGATGATGTCAAAGCATCGCATGGAGCAACAGTTACTCGTATCGACAAAGAGAGCCTGTTTTATCTCACCTCTCGCGGTCTATCAAAAGATGAGGCAAAAGATTTTCTTGTTAAAGGATTTATTCAAGAGCTAAGTGCATGTCTTCCTTAAAAAAACACTTTCCCTATTTTGAAAAGCATCCAGAGCTTGTTTATTTAGATTCTGCTGCGACAACACATAAGCCAAAGGTGATGATCGATCGACTCACCACGTTCTATACAGAGGAGTGTGCAACGGTTCATCGAGCGATTTACAGGCCATCATTAAAAGCCACAGAGAGCTATAACCAAACACGAGAAACCGTTCAGAAATTCATTAATGCTGCATCCTACGAAGAGATTGTATTTACTCGGGGAACAACGGAGTCTTTAAACCTTGTTGCAAGAAGTTACGGAAAAGAGAACCTTGTCTCAGGTGATGAGATCTTAATTACTGAGGCGGAGCATCACTCCAATCTTGTTCCCTGGCAAATGCTTGCAAAGGAAACAGGAGCAACTTTACGCTTTATTCCGATAGACGAAAGGGGGGTTTTGCTTTGGGAAAATACAATCACGCCGAAAACAAAGATTGTTGCTCTTGCACATATCTCAAACGTTACAGGGACTGTAAACCCAATTGAAGAGATTACAAAAGCTGCGCATAAAGTAGGTGCTGTTGTTGTTGTCGATGGCGCGCAAGCAGCGCCTCATATGCAGGTTGATGTGCAGAAACTAGACTGCGATTTTTACGCATTTTCTGCGCATAAATGCTATGGGCCAACGGGTGTTGGCGTTTTGTACGGGAAAAAAGAGCTTTTGGAAAAGATGCCGCCAATTTTTGGCGGTGGCGATATGATTGAGAAAGTTGAGCTAACTGGATCTACTTATCAAGAAACGCCGCTTCGCTTTGAGTCTGGAACGCCATCGATCGCGTCGGTGATCGCATTTAAAAGTACGCTTGATTTTATCCAAGAAATTGGTCTTCCCGTAATTGAAGAGCAAGCCCAAAAACTATCACACCTTGCCCATGAGAAAATAGCTACAATTCCAGGTGTAAAGATTTTAGGAACGGCTCCTCAAAAAGGGCCGCTTCTTACGTTCTTAATTGATGGGTTTCATCCGCTTGATGTTGCCACGATGCTTGATCTTGAAAATGTTGCAATCCGAAGTGGGCATATGTGCGCGCAGCCCATTATGCGTAAATTTGGAACAGATGTTGCAATGAGAGCTTCTTTTGGGATGTATAATACACGAGAAGATGTCGACCGTTTTATCGATGCTCTTAAAGGAAGTCTTTCTCGTTTAAAATAGAGAGAACCTCATTCACTCCAATCTGCCGCAGGCAAAACGGCGCTCTGCATTTTCTTTTGATACATGGCGTGCAGGTTGGTTTTCTACTTAAAACAGTTGCCCTTGCTTTGTGAGGACCACAAAGATGCGGGTCTGTGGGTCCATAAAGAGCAATGACAGGACGATCTAAGGCGCATGCTAAGTGCACGGATCCCGTGTCGTTTGAAATAAGAAGCTCTGCCTGATTTAATACTTGAGAAAATGCATCTAAAGAGGGGATCTCATATTTTATAGCTCCCGGAATCTGTGATGCAACCGCTTCAATGAGAGACTTCTCCTCTTTTGTTCCAGTAACCACAACAGATGTTTTAAGAGCCTTACCCACTTCAATGAAGTTTTTGGCAGGCCAACGTTTAAACCCATCTTTAGATCCCGGATGAATAACAACCCACTTTCCTTCGGGCAAAAGTTTTTCCCTTTTTTCTAAAAAAAAGGAGAGTTTTTCTGAATGGATCTTCCCGCCAATTTCTTCAACCATGCGGAGTCTTCGAAGGATCTCATGTTCATAGCGCGGAAAAAGAGCCTCTGTCAAAAGAGAATCGAGTCCTTTGTTCATGCCATGTGTTCCTAAAACATGTGTTGCTCCCAAGAGAGAACAAAGGGGAAAGACGAGCCTTTGTGATGCGTGTAGAATTAAAACCGTGTCAAAACGCTCCCTATAAAGAACGCTCCAAAGAGAGAGAAAGCGAAAGAGCATTGGCTCTTCGACGACATGGATTGCATCAAGACGTGGATTTGTTTTTAAAACCTCTTTTCCGATAGGGCTCGTAAGAGCTGCCAGATAACTATCTGGAAAGCTCCTGCGCAGTGATTCAATTGTGGGTGTCCCCCAGAGAGTGTCTCCAAGCCCTGTCGTTGAAACAACTAAAATGCGCCGCTTTTCTCCCCCAGAGTGCTTTTTTACAGGGATGAACCGACAAAGGAGCTTTAACAGATGATTTTTCACTTAAGGCCTCTTTCAAAAGTATCCATCAGCGCGCTTAGCAAGTTCTATCTGACTGAGTTTCAGTGCTTTTCTATGAAAGCGGACCATTTTTCCAAGATCAATCATGTGATTTTCCTTCTATAGCGGTAAAAATAGAGGCTTTGGATTTGTTTTTCTATAAGAATCCTGGAAGGGGATGAGCACTATTGTTTCCCTGTGTTTTTATTGACATATAATGCTTTTTACTATATAGTAATTATTATATAATTTGTAAAAATAGGACGGTATATTGTGTCAGTAATACCCAGTTTTGAAAACGGTCAAAACACCCCGGTAAGCAACTCCGTAAAAGCGGGAGGGGCTACGACAATTCAGCAACAGGCAGACGCGATGTTTGAACAGATAAAAAAACTAGGAAGTGAAATCATACCCAAACAAGACCATGCAAGACCAGAAAATAGTGCCGCAATGGGGGCGGAGAGGTGTGGTGATACAGAGACTGAATCCTCAGAAAAAGCATGGAAGACCTCAGGGGCAGGAGAAAGAAGGCAGCGAGGCGAATGATCAACGATAGCTTTTCAGCTGTTTCTCGAATTCCTTAACTTGCTGACTGTCAAAGGGTTGACGATTTTCCTTCTATAGCAGTAGGTTTTATAGGGATTTTAAGGGCATAGTTACTTTAGTGTAAGCGGTTTGTGTTATAATTAACTTTATGCTATAATTAATCTATAATAGTGTTTAATTGGAGTATAGTATGACAAATGAATGTGCTGGCATTAACTCAGATTCGGCGTGGTCAATTCAAACAGATTGCTGTTCAAATCCGGATAGTAATACTGATCTGGAAGCACGGACAGATTCTGCAGCTTTAAGTTTATTTGGTTCTGAAGATAAGTTCACTTCCGAGGAAGAAGGCTTCTCAATTCAGGAAGCCCCTAGTGAAGATTCTTTCGAAGGGCTTTCGCGGGAAACCTCCGATGACTCCTCCTCCTCTACTCAGAAAGAAGTTACCCATAAAGAGTCTAAACTTAAGGGACGCCTTGAAGAGCTAAAAGCTGACTTAAACAAGATCGTTGATAATGCAAATGATATTCTTACAAAATCCCCTGCACAGAGGGCGCTTGAAAAACAAAAGCATGCCTTCAACAAAGCACGGGAGAGCTGCTTAAAGGCTGGAGATAAGAAAGTTGTTGAAGCTGTCTATGCAAAAAATTCTGCAGGAGACTACCATCAAGTTGTTGCGACGGTATTCAAGCCTCCAGGAAGCGGACTTTGTCATAGGTTGATTGTAGGGAATAAGGCAACAGCACCTAAGATCGCAGTTAAACTTGACTCTAAAATTGATGGCGACGCGCTTTATATTGATTTGAAGGAGCCTGCTGGAGGGTAGGTGTTTCTTAGACTCTCATTTCTTTCTCAAGTTTTCAAAAGGGCCCACCTGGGGCCCTTTTTTTTGAGTAGCAGCGCCAGGCGATAGCCTGCAGCTGACAGCAGGGCGATTGTTGCTCCAGCTGGCCAATTGAGGAAGTATGAGCTCACAAGCCCGCCTACGCTAAACAGGATTGAGAGCAACGTCGCTAGGATCATCATCGAGGGGAGATTGCGTGTGAAAAGAGCGGCAAGCGTTGCTGGAATCGTTAACAGCGCAATTACGAGGATCGTTCCGATGATCTGGACAAGAAGGACGATAGTAAGAGCGATCACGCAAAGAAGGAGCATATAGAGCTTTTTTACGGCAATACCCCGTAAGAGCGCTTGCTCTTCATCAAAGCAAATGGCAAGAAATTTCCGATAGTTCAGCGAGATTGTTAGGAAGATTATGGCGTTTAAGATCCCGAGAAAAAGGAGATCTTTTTTCGTAATCCAAAGAATATTTCCAAAGAGAAAATTCATCATTTCCGCATTGTTTCCAGGTGTCAGGGAGAGGAAAACCACCCCGATTGCCATGCCTGTTGACCAGATCGCTGCGATGATTGCATCCTCTCTTTGGCGGTAATTAAGGTGGATCCAGCCAAGGAGAAGAGCAGAGCCAACAGCTGCTGCAAAGGCCCCGTGGATGGGGTCTATCCAGGCAATATTTTGCGTTTTTTGCAGCCAAAGGCAAAAACTCGTTCCGGCTAAGATCGAGTGGGAGATTCCCCCTGCGATAAAGACGATTCGTTTGACGACGACAAAGGACCCCATTGTCCCACTTGCAAGAGATGCCAAAAGCCCTCCAAAGAGCGCCATCTGAATAAAAGAGTCGTTAAGAAAGGCTGGGAGCATAAGGGCTTGTAACTTTTGTTGGGTTGTTGTGATACAGTCCTAAAGAGACATGGTTGCAGAGCTCTTCTGGCTTGTAAGGGGTCATTGTTCCTTGAATACAGAGGACTTGGTCCACGTCTTCTGCAACTGTTTGAAAATCATGGGTGACAATCAGGGTTGTGCTTTTCCCTTTAAAAGAAGAGAGCTTATCGATGATTGCTTTTGTCGATGCGGGATCCACATTCGCTGTTGGTTCATCAAGAAGAAGGAGTTTTGGACTTGAGAGAAGCGCCCTTGCAAGAAGCGCTCTTTGCGCAAGGCCGCCTGATAGAGATCCGAACATTTTTTTTGCATGCTCTATAAGTCCCAGCTCATCCATTAGGAAATCTGCCTTGTCTCTGATCTGTTTTGGATACGATCCAAAGAGGGATTTTTTTGTCAGAGCTCCTAAAAGAACAAGTTCCCGCACGGTGATTGGAAATTCTCGATCGCACTTATGCACTTGAGGCACGTAGCCAATTTGTGTTCTCGCTTTTTCTGGAGATAGCCCAAAAATCTCGATATTGCCTTTGAGGGGTTTTAAAAAGCCCATAAGAAGTTTTAGAAACGTTGTTTTCCCGCCCCCGTTGGGGCCGATAATCCCCATAAAGGAGCCATGCTTGATTTCCAAAAAGTCTTGCTTGAGAATAGGAGTCTCTTCGTAGGAAAAGAAAAGATTGGATAGGGAAATTGCGTTAGTCATTTTCGGCCACCAACATAGCTAAATGATCCATCTCACTCAAAAAGTTGCAAGAGTAGGGATGAATCGTAGAAATGCGTAAATGGAGTTTGTCTGCGATCACAACAGCTCCTTTGCTTGGATGTTCCGGCATGCAAACGGCAAGCGTTGTGTTTAAGGAGGTTGCTGTCTCGATCACTTGCGTTAAATACTTTGCTGTTGGTTCTTTTCCCTCAAACTCAATTGAGAGCTGCTTAAGATCATAGTCTCTACAAAAATAGCCAAAAGCAGGATGTGCGACAACAAACGATCGATGCGGCGCTTTTGCAAGAGTTTTTTGGATTTTCTGATCCAAATGTTCAAGCTCCTGGACAAGGAGAGTCGCATTGTTCTCAAAGAGTTCCTTGTTTTCTGGATGCAGGGCACTCAAAGACTCTTGGATTGTTTTTACCTGAAAGATGAGGTTTTTTGGACTTAGCCAAATATGCCGATCTTCCCCCGATTCATCGCACTTACAAGCAGAATTTTGAATAAGCGTTATGCTTTTGCGTAAATCCACACTTACAAGAGAACTGTTCTTCTCTTGAAGAACGGGCAGAATCTTTTTCTCGAACGACTCTCCCACCTGAAACCAAAGGACTCCTCTGGCAATTGCTTGAACATCTCGTGGGGTGGGCTCATAGGCATGGGGGTTGGCCCCTTCAGGGACGATTGCTTCCACATCAAAGGCATCACCCGCAACCCTCTGAACCAGACCCTTGTATGGAGCAATGCTCACAAGAATCGTCGGCTTTTGAGAGAGGGGTTCTGTCTTTGAGCAGGAGGCAAAAAGAGCGAGGATAAGAAACAATTTGCTAAACATTTTTCCAAGGTTTAAATCCACCAAATATTACCCTCTTTCCCTTTATATTGTCCAACGAGTACACCGTTTCAGCAAAACCTTGACACTGGGCTGCGCCAAAACGCCAGAAATCGATGATCGTAAATGGCATTGTATTGGTTTTAATACTATGCCATTTATGATCATCGATTTCTGGCGTTTTGGCGCAGCCCAGTGTCAAGGTTTTACTGAAACGGTGTACTAGAGTTTAGGTTGACATGTACCGCATTTTTAGGTAATGTTACCTAAAAAGCAGGTAATATATGTTGGAATCTATTTTTGGGAATGAATCGATTGAGAGAGTCCTTTTTTATCTCCTTCAAAACGAGTCGTGTTATGCTCTTCAGCTCAAGAAGCTGTTTGAATCACCTCTCTCCCCCATACAGCAAGCATTACTCCGTCTTGAGAAGGGAGGTGTTCTTGTCAGCACCCTTGTAGGCAAAACAAGGGTATTTCAATTCAATCCGCGGTATCCCTTTTTGAATGAATTACGCTCATTTTTGCAGCGCGCTTATGAAACTCTGCCAGAGGGATTTCGGAAGAAGTACTATGAACCCCCTATAAGAAGACGTCCGCGTCGTACAGGGAAGCCTTTACCATGAAAAAAATAGACTTTAAAACGATTACAGTTTCTGATCTTGCTGGACTTGTTGGAGCTAAATTTACTGAGCACCAAATGAAAGCGATTTTAGTGGGAGGCGCATGTGTAACCATTTACTCAAATAATCAGTATTTATCCTATGATCTTGATTTTGTTACTTTCGAAACCAAAGGAAAGGTCCAAAAAGCGCTTAAGGAATTGGGATTTAGTTTGAAGGGCAAGTATTTTGAGCATCCCGATTGTCCTTATTTTATAGAGTTTGTATCGCCTCCCGTTGCCGTGGGAAAACAGATTATTCAAGAGTTTAAAAGTTTACGTACTCCACTTGGTCAAGTGGAATTACTCACCCCAATTGATTGTATAAAAGATCGACTTGCCAGTTTTTTCCATTGGCATGATAGGCAATCTCTAGAGCAGGCCATCTTGGTTGCTCGCGATCAAAAAGTTGATCTTAAAGAAGTAGAGAGTTGGGCAAAAGCTGAAGGGTTTTCGGACAAATTTCAGGAAATTCTAAAAAAGTTTTGAATTATGCCGACATAGATTCTTAGCCTTGTTTGTTTTTAGAGTTTCTTCTAAGATGTTAGGTCTTCTTAAGGAGAGGTGTCCGAGTGGCTTAAGGAGCACGCTTGGAAAGCGTGTGTACGTGAAAACGTACCGTGGGTTCGAATCCCACTCTCTCCGTTACTAACCCAACAGTCAAATAAGAGACAAAGAGCGCAAGCGAGGCAAAGTAAAATCAGTTTTCAGATTGCAGGACAGTATTTTCAATACGGCCAGCAATTTGAAAATCTGATTTTACAAAGCCGCAGCAAGCTAATTGTCTCTTATTTGACTGTTGGTTTAGTGATTTTCCCAGCTGTAAATCGGGTTTGCAATCACAAGCGGATAGTAAACCTCTACAAACGCTTTTTGAAAGCGTTCATCTCCCAAGAAAATCGTTGTTTCCCCATCGAACTTTTCTCTTAAATAGGGAGGAATAAAGATCCCTGAATTTTCAAGCTCTTTAGCAAGAATCGGATGGTGGATCTCTGTGCGGGTCCCATAAAACGAGACAATCACGGTGCCTGTTTTTGTATTTACAAGCTTTAGCAAGTCTTCACCATGAGCTGTTCCAAGAAGAGTCCCAAGAAGAACCAAAAGCATTTTCATAGTCATTTTCGATCGTCTCCATTTGTCTATCGATCTCTTTTAGAGTGATATCGGGTTTTTCTACAAGCGATTTTAGAATCTGCAACCTTTCTTCAAAGGCGGGCACTGCGATATCCAAATCATAACTCTTTAGGATTGCGGTGAGTTGTGTTGCATCCATTGCTTGAATCTTTTTCCTTCCTTCTTCTGACAAGGGCTTTTCTGCATTAGAGAAGTAGATGATCGGATTGCGAAGATAACGATTTTTGGTTGGAAAGGTCAGGCCATTATCGATCTTTTTTAATCCATAAATCGGTTTCCCGTCTTCATTTGTGTCCATTTTATACCCCAAAATGTTCCCTAAATGAGCATCTGTATCGTAGGTGAGCCAAATCAAAGTGACGAGATCCTCATATTGGCTTTGATCGAGTAAGATACCTGGCTCATTTTGCGGGTAAAAATCAAAGAAGTTTACTATCGACTCCATAGCCTTAATCATGTTTTTGAGTTGATTTTGGTGTGTTTCATCAAGCGTGACTCTTTCTCCGACACGATGGAATTGCTCAATTACGTTGCGAACTTCCCGAAGGAGTTCGCTGGAGTGGAATGAGGAGTCGGTGTCTTCTGTTACTATGGAAAGCTTTTCTTTTTCCACCCATGCGATTGCGCGCCTTCTTCCATCGTCGAGTGAATCTACTTCACTGCCTAGACGCAAGAACAGTAGCATCCGATTGCAACCCTCTGTCCTGCTTAGGCCGCTCAATCCCCGAAAGCTTGTATCACTTTCGAGTTCAAGCGTCTCTGAAGGGAAACTAAAATCCCCCATGCCGCTGTACTCTAGAGAAAATAGGTCCTGGGCGTTTGGAACAAACTCTTGAACGGAACAGAGCTTTTCCTTTGAGAAGCCGCGCACCTCTTCAAGTAAGAATTTTACTTCTTCAGATTTTGAAGAATCCTTTGCTAGATCGTCGACTAGATAAAAAAACGTGTCAGATTCAAAGATTGCTAACGCTGTTTTGGGAGCAATCGAAGTGAGACCTACAGAGGATGCAACCTCATAGGTAGCAGCTTCTTTTAAAGAAGAAAGATAAAGGGGCATATCATCGCGGACAGGACTTGAGCGGGAAGATCCCCAAAAATATTTTGGATTGTTGATGCATCCGGCATCTTCATCGATAGGCTTTATGACAAATTGATTTTCTCCCTCAAGATTTTTAAGAAAGTAGGATCCGCTGATCCCTTCTTGGATAGCGCTAATCAGGTTTGAGGGAATTGTGCTTGTGAGATCAAAGACTTGAGATTGCATCACGAAAGGACGAAACTTTTCAAGGAGCTGTCCGATTTCTTTGATTCTTTGTTGAATTTGCGCGCAAGTCGTTGCGCTTAACTCTCGAAAGGATCCCCAGTAAGACGAAGGTTCCGTTGAATTAAGACTTTCGGTTAATGAAATATTTACATCGATCATAAAATCCTTTTTTAAATAAGAATGAGGTTGTAGTATATGGTAATTTTGTGTTTTCATCATATATTAAAATAAAGTTGTTCTCTTTGCGGAGAGATTCTTTGTTCACAAATATTTTGAGTTTCTGTATATCGTTCATCTGAGAGGGTGTTTACAAGTTAGGTTCTGTCGATTTTGAGGTTCTTTTGAGCCGCTTTTTAATTTTCTTAAGGGGGGCAATATACGTGTATATGACTCCCTTCAAGAAAATCAAAAAGCGGCCAAAATAATCCTCAAAATCGATGAACCCTAATTTACAAACACCATCTAAACCCTAAAGAGGATCTTGTGAAGTGTCCATTTTGTCATCACGAAGAGCTAAAGGTAACGGACTCTCGGACCCCTGTCGAAATGAATGCAATCCGAAGGAGAAGGGAGTGCTGTAAGTGCCAGCGTCGGTTTACTACTTTTGAGACGATTGACTTGAGTTTGCAGGTAAAAAAAAGGGCGGGAATTTTTCAAGATTTTAGTGAGCAAAAGATGATCCAAGGACTTGATGCTGCGTGTCGCCATACAAGGGTCTCCCATGAACAGATCCGTTCCCTTGCATACAAGGTGAAAACCGATTTGATGGAACAGGGAATAAGAGAGATCTCAAGCAAAGAGCTTGGGGATCTTGTGATGCAGCATTTACAAAAACTCGACGTTGTTGCTTATATACGATTCGCTTGTGTATATAAGCGATTTAAAGATGTTCGAGAGCTCGTGGAGGCAATTGAGTCGATTGCCCCAGAAGAAGCTCTTAAAGAACCTGAAAATGAGGGAGCGGTTCATGCCACTGAAGAAAAATGAGATTGCTCGTTTTAAAGAGCGTTTGGAAGAGATGCGCTTACAAATTACAAAACTGCTTGCAGGGGCAAAGAAGGAAGTGACATCTTCCGATGAATCCAAAGGATATTCCCAGCACTCTGCAGATGAGGGAACCGATGATTTTGTAAAAAGCGTCAATCTCGAGCTTACAAGCAAAGAGTATGAAGTTTTGAGACAGGTTGATCGCGCCCTTGCAAAAATCGAAGAGGGGACCTATGGCATTTGCGATATCTCGGAAGAGGAAATCCCGATTAAACGTCTTGAAGCGCTTCCTTATGCTGCGATGACGGTAAGTTCACAAGAGAAGATGGAGAAAGGACTTTTGTGAGGTGGTTATTTCCCTTTTTGCTTCTTGGGTTAGACATTGCTTCCAAGCTTTTGGCGCTGCATTTTGTAGCTCCTTTGGGCTTGGGAAATTATCCCTTCGGAGGGACTCCCATTTTTTCTCATTTGTTTGGGATTTCGTTTTCTCTAAACGTCATTGGAAATACAGGCGCTGCGTGGGGCTTGTTTGCAGGAAACCCCGGCCTTTTATTTTTTGTAAGGCTTTTAATCATTGCAGGCTTTGGTTTTGCTCTGTATTTCTTCGATCGCCCGATGATCAAAAGAATCCCTCTTTTATGTATTGGAGCTGGGGCAATTGGCAATGCAATCGACTATCTCCTTTACGGACATGTGATTGATTTTTTCCATTTTAATTTTTGGGGATATTCTTTTCCCATTTTTAATCTAGCCGATTCCTACATCACGCTTGGGGCTGTCATGCTGCTTCTTTTCAAGCCTTCCTTCAAATCCCGTCCTGTTTCATGAGTTTACGCATTTCTCATCCTTCTGAGGAGGGCGTCTACCAGGCTTCAAAATGGTTGAAAGTCCAAGCGCTAATCGATCCTGAAGAGATGCGAGATTTGCTTGGGTTTCTTGCTCCTTTTTGGATTTTTCCTCTAACTGGGCTTGTGGACGGATCTCCGATTCCTCCGTCTGTTTTTTGTGAGGAATATGCGCGGTGGATCGAAGGACTAAAACGAGGGGAGGTCCCATCATCTGAAGCGTTACGTAAGTTGGTTGCTTGCGCGTTTATAGATGATTTAAGTGCGCTTTGGCTCCAAAAAACAGGAGAGAAGTTTCTCACAAAAATTGCAAAACCGATCATTCAGGTGCAGGCTCATTTTTTTTCTTACTCAAGAGTTGATGGGGTGATTCGGCCAATGTCGATGGGATTGGAGAGCATTTTTTGGGGATTGCAGTTTTCTTTTCCTCAAGTCTATCAAGATCCAAAAACAATGGAACTTTATGAGATTGGGCGGAGCCCTCTTTTTCGCAAGCTGCAGCTGTGGGTGAGAGAAAATACGAGGCCTACGCCTTTTTTGATCGATGGGAAAAAAATGAATTCTCCCATTCGTCTTGGGAAAGAATGCTTTTCCTGGATTGAAAAGCACCCACAACTAAAAGAAAGTAATATTTACATAGATCTTCCCTAGGGAGACACTGATTAATTGCTTTGCCAGGGATTCGCGCCAAAAGCGCCGAAAAAGCTAATTCGGAAACCGTAATTAACTCGAGTGAGTTAATGGAGGTTGAGAATTATCTT
>CBDUSP010000005.1:0-46267 GCA_965370365.1 uncultured bacterium
AAAAAGAAATAGCATCTTGGGAAAGCGTGGAAGAGAAGCGATCCATGTTTGATAGGCATCTCATTCCCACTTTCAAAGACTATCGTATTGTCTTTCTGGGGAGGGAAAAACAACATTTTCTTACACATTTCCCAGGGATTGTGCTTCTTTTTCTTATCCTCATCCTCTGTGTTTTCTTTTGAATTTAGAAAGCGTACGACAGGAACAAAAACGGGAAATGATGATGCTGGAGAGTTTTCCATACAGAGATCAAAATAGCTCGTTCCAAAGCGTATGTCATTCTTGCTGGCGATTATAGAGCTATTGGAAAGTTGCTCCGATAGCTGGCGCGCTATTGAAGGCGCATGTGTTTCATCAGCTGTTGAGCAACCGACGAGAACAATCCAAGGCTTATGCTGTAATGCATTAATTGACTTTACTAAAGGAGAGCTCGTTTTTGTTGTGAGTTTAATTAGCTCATCATAAGGAAAGTCATAATCCACACCAAGAAGAGAAGTTTTTATCTCTTTACGGCAACGGGAAAGTGTTATGTTATTGCTTGATCCGTGAGCATGTAAAAAGATTGCATGAATACGATTTTTTTGCTGGTTGAGAGTATTGATGGTCTCAGACAGATCCTCTACTGAGGCAACTTCTTTATGTATGGAAGTGATATTTCCTTTTAACAACGTCTCGGATAGATCGATTTCTAACTCGCTATTGGAAAAGGGATCACGACCAGGGGCTATCTCTGATGATTCAAAGAAAATAATGCAATCAGTATCTTGGACATTTTTCAGGTTTTCTGAAGTATTTCCATTGACTCTTTTTAATTGTGATAAGGTTTCCTGCTTTTTTCTTATTTTGCGCATCCCTAAGCTTAGAGAGAATCCTCCCATTAGAATGAAGAATCCAACTGCACTCAATATTTTTCTTGAAAAGCTGGAGATACCGCGCGTGCGCCGTCTTAAAATTTGAGGTCTTAAGATCCAATCTTGTGGTAATATCCTGTTATAAGTTGTTCTAATCAGAGAATTCATTACTTGAATTTGTTTTTGTATTATATAGTGTGACAGCTCCTCTTCTCGAAAGGATTCTTGGGATTAGATACCCTCGTTATCCTGCCCAAAAGCGAAGCTCAAGGTTATTATAGGCGAAAGAATAACACTTAACAATAATTACTTGTCAATCAATTTCTTCATGCAATCACCCTGACCTAATTCCTTTAAAAAACAGTTTTTCCTAAAACAAACCCATTTTCAGAACGACCCTTGCAATTTTTTCAGAAGGAATATGTTTTGAAAAATTGATTTTTGTAGAGAGCGTTCATATTTCAAGATTTTATCCGCATTATCTTCTTTTGGGATTATTCCGAGCATGGTGTTGAGTTTATCAGTCTCGATATTGTCGAGCCGTTTCTCTTCTAATTCCTTGATTTCTCTTTTAAATTGTTGCGTTTGCTGAGCATATAGCTCAATAAGCTTTGAAGAGATATCTTTTTTCGAAGAGTATCCATTTTGCTCAAGAATCATTTTGAGCTTTGCAAAATTGCAACCCCCGTACAGTAGCTTTTCTTTTTCCTCGTAAGCTAGGTTTTTGATCGCTCTTATTATGAGATGGAAGTCATCAAGAATATCGCTCTCAATTTCTTTTCCCTTCCAAGTGGGTTCATCAAAACTCACATCCTCTTTTTCGAGACATTCAACGTAAGACGCAATCCATTTGATGGATTCCTTTTTTCTTTGTATTTCTCCATCGATTTGTTCATTATCTTTCCGACTACCGTAAGAATAAAATTCTTTGAAAATGGTTTCGATATGCTTTCCGATGCTGCCGGTTTCGAATCTTATGACTCGTCGGAGCCTCCAGAAATCAGCGGCGATTTTTTCGACTAACAGGCTTTCCATCTGATTCTGTGGGATAAAACAGCCCGTGAGGTTATTTAGCATTTCAAGAAACTCTTCTTCATCTTCTTTACCGCGAGCAAAAGATACGATTAAGTCTTTGGTAAAAATGCCGTGTTTTATTGCATTTCTAGCGATGATTTCCTTACCTTTGATTGTCCTCGGTCCTGTAGAAACTAGGGCGTTTTTTTGATTTGCAAGTAATTGTTTTTCTGAAGTCATGGTTTTTCTCCTATGCCAATAATGAAAGTGCATTCCAAAGATAGATTGGCAACTTTATGCAACTTGCCATATCAGTATAACCCTCCATTAGCCTTGTTTTTCCGTATTGCCTCCGTAGAAGCGCTAAAATCACCTCGAACCACATCCAAGGAGTTATTTAGGCTTATGCTTACGTGCCTACCTCCTTCTACGATAACGATATGGCCGAGGGGTACTTTTTTTTGATTCTCTCTAGCTAAATCAACTAGACCCTCATCCTCCAAAAAGCGATTATATTCCCAGGCCGCACATTGTTGAGGCGTCTGGCCGGACGCAGCTTTTTCAGAAACCCTCGGAGGTTCTGGTTGTTTGCAATGCCAGTGCAAGGCTTGGATGAGTGTTGTCTTGATCTCCGTTTGACCCGCCCATTCGATAGCCTTGATAACTCGATCTTCTGGATATACCATGAGGGACTTCTTATCTTCTGCAGACAGTGATTGATGTTTCCTCAAGCATTCATAAAGCACATCCCCAGACCGCGTAGCAGTTGTTGCCTTCTTACTTTCTTCCTTTCTTGGTTCTTCCATTCTTGTTAATGGCTGTCCCCTTGCTCCTTCTTGGTTATTAATGGGTTCTTTAGTGGTTATCCGTTGGTTTTGTGCTGGTTGATTTTCTGCTATTTTCATAGGAGAATTTGATGGTTGTTCGAATGAGACCTCCTGTTCAGCATTGATGTCATAAACTGCTGTGCTGATCAACGTCGCGATTGTTCCCTTTCTACGGGGTTCAAAAGTGGCAAGTCCGTATTTGGCAAGTCTTTGTTGCGCAGTCCTATATTCTGCTCGAGTCAGACCTGTTTTTTTGTAATCACCAATAAAGGCCTGATTCGGTTTTAACGGCGTGATCAGATGCTCCCCGTTTTTTCTCCTAGCACGCAGGGCAATTTGCGCTAAAAGAAGATACGCTTTTGGATCGTGCTCTAATAATGCTATACCCTCCCCTCGATTGAGTTTGATAAATCCTTGGGTCATGCTCACCTGCACATATTGATCCTATCGTAGCTTACGTCTCCCCATTGAGGACTTGGATACCAGTTCTATATCTTCGAATGGTCGTCAATGTAGGATAGGAATGCCTGCTCATCAAGAAGAACTTTTCTTCCCAATTTCTTAACAACACGGGCATTGAAATTGTCTTTATTCGTGAAAATCAAATGGCGAATACCACCCTCAGGGATGGTACGATACTTCTCTAGCCATTGCTTAATCGTAAGGAAGTTCTTTTGGTACTGATGGGGTACTGCAGTCATATCCGCTCCTGGTAATCATGACTTCTTGTCATTTATCATGATTATCCGTGGAACGATGTTATTTATTACATGAGATGCGCTTATCGGACTTATTATCGTAATTGACTTGGTGTTATATTTCTTAGGTTGGCCTTCTTGCATGCTTTAGCAAAGCTCTTCCTAACCAATCGAGTATCAATTGGACCTCCTGCTTTGTTTCTGAAAATGAAACGGTCCGTTTTGGATGCGAGTTCAGAAAGCTCCGCATACATTTTCCCGGGGACATAGTAACAAACCATCTTACTTCCTTGACGGCTGTGCGAACGCACGCAAACGGAATTTCCTCCTATATTTTCTGGAAGCCTCTCTCTTATATCTTTGAGTGAATCTTCGCCTATATCGTATAGCTGCATGAGCACTACAGATTCCAACTGAACGACGGGTGCATCAGGATGATCACATATTTGGTGATTGTACCACCATAAAACACGGGCTATGAGTTCATGAGTAGCATTGATGCCCTTTAGGGCTGGAAAAAAGACCTTAGCCTCTTCATTCGTGAGGCAACCTTTTCTCTTTGGACGATAATGCTTATTTCTCTTGTTTTCCTTTTTCTGGCTATTCTCGTCCGATTCTTCTATCTCTTTTGGTCCAGGATCATCCGATTGTTTTAGAAATGAATGAAACGACCGGAGCATATTATAGATCTTGTCGTTGTAGTTGTAATATTCTTTATCAGGCTTTTCTGGACATGAAAAATTGAGGGCTGCGGCCTCAACCTGATTGGCCGTTTCCAAATAGCGATCGGTCGAGGTGCTTGGATCGATAACGCAACCTTCAATCAAATCCTCAAATATCCTACGATATTGACCCGTGGTTGTTCCTGTGGTACCAAGCGCAATAAAAACCTCAATTGCATTTTCAATCGGATTATCGGGCGTAATTTTAATTGCATCCCGATCTCTTGGATTAATCCCTGTAATCCAAAAAAAAGGGATGTCATTAAGCGTGCAAATTTCCCGAATCACTGAAAGCGGCGTTTCCTTGGGATCAATGTATCTTGGTACTGGATAGTCGCTTGGAAACTCCACCAGTTCGACTTCATACTCTCCAGGCTTTGCATCAGGATGATATTGCGGTATTAGCGCTACTTGCTCCCCTTTCCAATACCCAAGCATAAATCCTCCTTTGCTAATTTTTCTCATAACCATCGATATTTCTTTAGCCATTTTATCCAAAAATCCTCTCGTTCATTCGTTCTACAACCTCAGAAATGTGTTTTTCCGATAAGTGGGAGTACCTCTTCGTAACCTCTAAACGCTTATGCCCTAGCAAAATTCCAATTTCTACAAGGCTAGAGCCAGACATCGCCATATAAGACGCCGCTGAATGCCTCAGGTCGTGAAATCTAAAGTCTTTAATTTTGGCTTGTTTCAAAGCGGAAATCCAAGCCTTACGTATATCGATGGGTTTGCCTATGATTTTTCCTGGAAATAAGAGTTGGCTATGCAATTGCCGTTCTTGCAGGTGTTGCTGCAGAAGCTCTAAAGCAAGACTTGCAAGAGGGATAGTTCTATGGGTTTTGTTTTTCGTTTTTTCTAAAACGATCTGCCTTCTCCGCAGGTCGACTTGCTGCCAGCTCAGATTCATGATCTCGCTTAGACGCATCCCGGAGCTAAGAGCAAGCACCACTACGATATAGAGAAAAGGATTATAACTACGTTTGCATGCGTATAAAAGCCGCTCGCGTTCTTCATCGCTCAAAAAACGGACCCTTCCACCCGGTTCTCTAGGTTTTGTGATTTTGCCGACAGGAGAAGACTCTATCCAACCAAACTCTTTGATGCCTATTGTAAAGACATGGCTAATGGCTGCGATGTATCTTACAGCCGTGGAAGGACTTCTTCGAGTTCCTCTTTTGGTAATTCCTTGTAAAAGCTCATCTCTACCACTTGCGATCATTGCTGGGGTAATGTCGCAAAGGAGATAGCGTCCTAAAAACTGCTTCCACCACCCTAGCTGAGCTCTTTTATAATCAGGAGGGTTGAATAAATCGATAAAGCGATCGATCATGTCTCCAAGCGAATGCTTTTTTGCTTCTATGGTTTTAAAGTACCTCCCCTCTCGAATAGCGGCTTCTGTCTGCTGTGCCCACTTCTTTGCATCAGTAATACGAGGAAAGGTAGCAGTTTGTGTGGGATGGCCCTTCAGCCTGACAATGACCTGGAATCGCATCTTGCCATCTTGGTCCACCCTTTTATTGATCGTCGCCATGATTCTCCAAAAATGTATTGGTTATTGTAAACTCAACACAAGATCTTTAATTAATCTCATGGTTACACGATACGACACGACATGATACAAAACTTCTTGGATCGCTTATCGGACCTTTAACAGTCCAAAACAATCAGAAAACTTATACATTCGTGTTGTTTTTTGGGAGTGCAGCATTAGTGTAGCATTCGAGTCCGAATGCATAGAAAAAGCAGCTAAGTTTTGATCCTAACTGCTTAAAAGACAAGATCTCCGGGTGCAAGATTCGAACTTGCGACCAATGGATTAACAGTCCACTGCTCTACCGCTGAGCTAACCCGGAATAGAGGATTCATCTTAAATTCTAGCTTGATTAAGTTTCAAGCTCTTTTCCCTTGGAGAAGAAGGGTTTACCTGCTACCCTTAAAGGCGATTTTTTAATCGGTGATATGGAAGAGACCCTCGCAGGACATATTGAGACAATCGTCTTCACACAGCCAGAAAACGGCTTTACCGTTGCACGCCTAAAAGAAGCCAAGAAGAAAGACCTCACCGTCATTGTTGGCTACTTGCCCTCGTTGCAGCCAGGAGAAACCGTTGCATGCAAAGGCACCTGGAAGATCCACCCCTCACATGGGCGCCAGTTTGAAGTTATCGACTACACTGTCGAAATGCCAAACGATGTCGTTGGCATCCAAAAATACCTCGAGTCCGGTCTTGTCAGAGGAATTGGCCCCGCCTTTGCTAAAAAAATTGTCGATAGATTTGGGGCAAAAACTTTGGCCGTTATTGACGACACCCCCCGCAGGTTGCTTGAAATTCCAGGTCTTGGCGAAAAAAAGATGAAAAGTCTCATCGAGTGCTGGAGGGCGCAGCGCTCCATCCGCGATGTGATGATTTTTTTACGCGCTCACGGAGCAAGCCCAGCGTATGCCCAGAGAATCTATAAGACCTATGGCGATCAAAGCATCGAGAAGGTCAAAGAGAACCCCTACAAGCTCGCAAAAGACATCTTCGGCATTGGCTTTAAGATCGCCGATCAAATTGCCCTAAAACTGGGCTTTACTCTCCATTCAGCAGAAAGGCTCGCTGCTGGCATTGAGTTCATCCTCTGGGAACTATCCAATGATGGGCATACCTGTTTTCCTCTAAAAGAACTCCTTCCTATCGCTGAAAAGAACCTTGAAGTGAACGCCTCTCTTATTGAAGCTGAGATCGTTTCTCTGATTAAACAAGAATTCCTCATCGAAAAAGAGGGAATGCTCTGGCTAAAACCCTTTTATGCTTACGAAGTGGCGATTGCGAAGGATTTAGAGTGCTTAATGGATAGCCCTCAAGTAATCCGCTCAATCGATGCGAGGAAAGCAACTCTTTGGTCCGAGGAGCAACTAAAAATCCAGTTTGCCGAGCAGCAAAAAGAGGCCATCACCAAAGCGCTCACTGACAAGATCCATATCATTACGGGGGGCCCTGGAACCGGAAAAAGCACGATCACAAACGCCATCCTGCGCGTTGCTGAAAAGCTAACAAATAAGATTATACTCGCAGCTCCCACAGGAAGAGCTGCCAAGAGAATGACGCAAATCACGCATAGAAAGGCCTTTACGATCCACTCAATTTTAGAGATGGATTTTGTGGCGGGTGGATTTAAACGAGGCAGGGAAAAACCGCTTGCCTGCGATCTCATCATCATCGATGAGGCGAGCATGATTGACACGCCTCTTCTGTTTTCTTTACTTCGCGCAATCCCTCAAGGAGCGCGGATTTTATTTGTTGGGGATATCGATCAGTTACCAAGTGTTGGGCCTGGGACTGTTCTTCGCGATATCATTCAATCTAGACAGGTGCCTGTTACAAGGCTTACCGAAATTTTTAGACAGGCCAAGGGATCAAAAATCGTCACCAATGCCCACAAGATCAACCAAGGAGAATTCCCCTCTCTTCAGACACATGAGGAAAGCGATTTTCACTTTATTGAAGCGGAAACTCCAGAAGCGATTCAAGAGATTATCCTTCGGCTTGTCGAAAAAGAAATTCCCGAAAAGTGGCATTTTGATCGCCTTGATCAGATCCAGGTTCTCTCGCCGATGAAACGTGGGATTATTGGCTCTGAGCTTTTAAACGATGTTCTCCAGACGCTTTTAAACCCAAGCGATCGCCCTTTATTTCGCGCGGGAAAAAAATTCCATGTCCAAGACAAAGTCATGCAAATCCGGAACAACTACGATAAGGGACTGAGCAATGGGGACATTGGCCGGATTATGTCGATTGATTCTCTAGAGCAAGTGCTGACCGCTTCTTTTGATGGGCATGTCGTTGAATATCAATTTGCAGAATTAGATGAGCTTGTCTTGGCCTATGCAACATCGATTCACAAGTACCAAGGAAGTGAATGTCCTTGCATCGTAATCCCCATCCACACTTCGCATTTTAAGCTTTTGCACCGCAATCTCCTTTACACAGCAGTTACAAGGGGGAAAAAACAGGTCTATCTCGTTGGAACAAAAAAGGCGATTGCAATTGCAGTGAATAATGATCAGGTCCAAAAGCGTTACACGGGCCTTGAAGCTGCGATCAAAAATGTATTTTCAGAGTAGTGAATCTATCTCACTATTTGTGCCTGCCCAAAAAATCCGATTTCCAGACCTTTTAATTCTTTTTCTGCCCTCTATGGGCTTCGCATATGTGGACAAAAAAAGAATCAAAAGCTCTCAAAAATCGATCTTTTTTGGCCAAGACCCGAATAGTGAGATAGATTCACAAGGCCATTTCCTCTTTCATTTTTTCTGTAAAACGTTCAAGTTCAAGGTGAGACATGGGAGGCAATATGTTTACAATAAACATTTTGAAAATAAATTTTAATGCCGAGGTATCTCCCTCTTTTCGCGGGACATAGTGAAAATGAACATGAGGCACTACTTGCCCAGATTCCACCCCATTTTTCTGCAAAAGAAGGTATGAAGAAGTTCCAAAAACTTTTTCAGCTGCCCGATTCACTTTTTTTATAACTTCTGAAATCTGATCCGCTTCTTCGCGAGAAAGCATCTCAAACCTTTCAACATGCCTTTTGGGAATAACTAAACAATGCCCCTCCATGATGGGCCTATGCGTATAGAGTGCATAGACAAGATCATTCTCATAGAATTTTTGCGCATCCAATACTTCTTTCTTACAAAAAGCACAATCCCTACTCGATAAAGGGACTGAATTTGGACGAGTTAGGAAATAGGCACCTCCAGAGAGGCAAACAAAGACGGGGATCATCCAGATGAGTTTTTTACGCATATAGAAAAAAGGCCCCGATAAGTCTTTTCGAGGCCACTATAGTTTAAGCTTCTTTTTTGCGCTTTTCGATGTAGGTGATGACGTCGGAAACTGTCTTTAATTTCTCTGCATCTTCCTCAGAAATCTCGAAACCAAATCGCTCTTCAAAAGTCATAATTAATTCAGTCAAATCCAATGAATCGGCATTCAAATCTTCAACGAACGACTTCGCAGGCGTTACATCAGCTGTGTCCACGCCAAGCTGTTCGACAATGATATCGATCACTTCTTTTTCTACAGACATAATTTCCTTCTTCTTTCTATTGTTTAGTTAATTTACATGACCATTCCGCCATCAACTGCAAGTACCTGCCCCGTAACATACCGGGCTGCATCACTTGCAAGAAAACAAACCGCCTCGGCAATGTCCTCTGGCTGACCGATTCGTCCTAATGGTATCTGCTTTACAATCCCTTCTTTTACTTCTAAAGGGAGAACTTCTGTCATCTGTGTCTCAATGTAGCCTGGGGCCACGCAATTTGCGCGAATCCCTCGACTTGCAAACTCCCTTGCTAGCGACTTCGTAAATCCAATCATCCCCGCTTTAGAAGCAGCGTAATTTGCTTGTCCCGCATTCCCCGTCACTCCAACAACTGAGGTGATGTTGATGATCGAGCCAGATTTTGCTTTCATCATCGATCGGGAGAGGGTTTTGCATGTATTATATACAGATTTTAAATTTACAGCGAGAACTTCATCCCAGTCCTCTTCTTTCATCCGCATGAGCAGGCCATCTTTTGTGATTCCTGCGTTGTTAACAAGGACATCTACCTTATCAAAAAGCTTAAGAACTTCTTGGATTGCGTCCTCTACCTGCTTGAAATCAGCCACATTTACAAGAAAAGAAAGAACTTTTTGCCCTGAATCCATGCGAGCAGACTCAATTTCTGAAACAGCTTTTTTTGCCCTTTCTGCATTGGTTCCAAAAATAACAATATTTGCTCCGCGAGATGCAAACGCAATGGCAATTGCCTTTCCAATCCCTGCAGTTCCGCCTGTTACAAGTGCCGTTTTTCCTTTCATCCTTGCTCTCCCACTATTTTTAAATCAGATACTTTTTCTAAAGAGAGGGTCTTCCCAGTAACACCAATCTTTCGGTTCATTCCAGATAAGGTTTTCCCACAGCCAATCTCTAAGTAAAGCTCTACGCCCTTCTCATCCATAGACCGAATCCCCTGCTCCCACCGAACAGAGCCCGTTACCTGAGAAATAAGATTTTTCCGGATGTTCTCATTTTCAGAGTTTCCAGATACATTCATTACAAGTTCCACAGGAGTCTCTTGCATCGAGGCTGCCATAATAAATGGTTCTAAAGCATCTTGAGCGTCCTGCATAAGAGGACTATGAAAAGCACCTGAAACACTCAACGGAAGAACCCGTTTAGCCCCTTTTTCTTTAAGAGCTACAGAGCCTTTTTCTACTCCTTGCACAGTTCCTGAAATGACGATTTGACCTGGACAGTTATAATTCGCAATCCATACACCATCAATCCCTTCAAGCGCAGTTTCTACATCAAGCGCATTTAAGCCCAAAACAGCAGCCATGGTTCCGGGATTTTTTGTGCACGCCTCATTCATGAAATCGGCTCTTTTTTGAATCAAAGACAATATCTCACTAAAGGAAAGTTTTCCAGATGCACAAAGGGCACTATATTCACCAAGACTCAAACCTGAGCAAAAGTTGGGTGTCATTTCAGGAAACTCTTCAAGTAAAACACGATTCAGTGCCATGCTATTTACAAAAATGGCAAGTTGAGCATTTTTCGTCTGCGTAAGCTCTTCTGCCGGTCCCTCAAAAACTATCTTGGAAAGGTGCATTTTCAAAAGATCATCCGCCTCCTCAAAGGTCTTTTTTGCAACAGCAAAAGCGTCAGAAAAATCTTTTCCCATCCCCACTGCTTGAGCCCCTTGACCGGGAAATAGATAAGCTCGCTTCACTCTTCCCCTCTCAAAAGAGCGGCGCCCCAAGTGAATCCTCCCCCAAACGCCGTGAGAAGAATATGATCATTCGAGCGAACCGCGTACTCTTTGCAAAGCTCATCGAGCGCAATCGCTACAGAGGATGCAGAAGTATTCCCATACTTTTGAACGGTTTTAACGATTCTTTCGGGCGACAGGTGCTCAAAGCGCTTTGCAATCGCATCAATGATCCGCATATTTGCCTGGTGAGGGATCAGGTAGGTAATGTCCTTCTCTGAGATCCCAGCGGATTCGATACACGCTTTGCAAGCTCCCTCCATGCGACGAACCGCATGTTTAAAGACCTCACTTCCAGCCATCTTAATGTAATGCTCACGGGCTGCAATCGTCTCAGCCGATGCCGGCTTTCTACTTCCCCCAGCTGGCAGTATCAAAAGCTCTGCCTGTTCTCCATCACATCCAAGTTTAATGCACTCAAGAACAAGTCCCCTTCCTTCTGAAGAGACAACGCAAGCACCCGCTCCATCTCCAAAAAGAACGCAGGTCGAGCGATCTTCATAATCTGTAATCGAAGACAACTTTTCAGAGGCGATAATCAAAATATTTTTATATGTCCCCGATTCAATAAAGGCCTTTGCCACAGAAAGGGCATACAAATAGCCTGTACAGGCAGCATGAACATCCATCCCCGCAGCATTTTTCGCGCCAATCTGCTGCTGAATTAAGCACGCTGTACTTGGAAAGATGTGATCGGGGGTAATGGTTGCAACAATGATGAAGTCGATGTCTTCAGAAGATAGGGAGGCAGCATCCATTGCCCTCCTGGCTGCTTCAGAGCCCATGTGTGAGGTATACTCATCGTCGCGGGCAATTCTCCGCTCTTTCATCCCGGTTCTCGTGACAATCCACTCATCCGAGGTCTCCACGATCTTTTCGAGATCCTGGTTCGAAAGAACCTTCTTAGGCAGGTAAGAACCCGTCCCTATAATTTTTGCTTTAACAACCATCTTGTATAAAGTCTCATTATTTCGAGGGCCCCGAGTTTACCCGATAGCCCCTTTAAAAGAAAACCTGAACCAACAAAGCAATAAAATATTTTTATACCCAAGAAATCTATAGAGGTAGAGTAAAATTAGAGAAAAGAGTATGCTCGCTTACAAAAAATAAACTTTGGATACATTTTATGGCACCTACTACTATGGCACTTAAACCCTCTTCATCCATTACAGCTCCCCTCACCGCAGTCCTGGCTAAAGGGAAGTCTTTTCAGAATCTCTTCTCCATTTCAGACATCTCCCTAGAAGAGAATACCCTCCCCACAAAGGTCGATAAGCTCGTCAATTCGCTTTCTTTTTTTACGGGGAATTTATTCTCATCGGAAAAATTCTACCAAATCGTTCAAGTAACCCTTCTTACAAGCTCGTGTGTCGGAATTATTGGGGCAATCGGCCTTCTTGCCTTGGGAATGCCCAGCTTTTCCTTGATCATGCTGTCCCTTTCTTCAACAACGGCAATTGGAGCTTATCTTGCAAGAGAAGTATCCTCTCACAACCTATTCGAAAACAATGTAGAAAAAATCCAAGGAGAGCGTGAAAGGCTCGGAAGCGAAGTTGGTCGCTTAAGTAAGCGTTTGGAAGATCTCGAAAACATTCGCGATGATCTCAAAGAAAGCATCTTCGACTTAAGAGAGGAGAACAAAAGCTTAAAACAAAGTACCCAAAAGCTCCAAAATCTAACTGAAGAAATTTCCCAAATCAAAGAGATCCTTCCAAGGCTCGCAATAGCAGCAAAACAGGCTGAAACCGATAGAGAGGATTTTGCCGCGATCAAACCCTTTCTAGAGATCCTTCCAGAGCTGATAAGTCGCTTTAATCGCTTAGAAACAGATGTACAACAAATTAAAGACCGCCATCAAAAAAGCTCTTCCTAAAACGTATGAAAAGACTAACGATTTTCTTAGTTTCTCTCTTTGCTCTCTTTAGTGCAGGATTTATATCTGCTAAGTTGCAACTAAAAGTCGCTGCCTTTTTTCAAAAACCAAAAGCTCCCCAACAGTTCATCTCTTCTGATTACCCTATTTATAATCAATCCTTTGTGATTGTAGTTCTCGGGAGAGATAATGGGATGCATGTCGAAAAAACACTTCGCTCTGTTCTTTCACAAAACTACGATAACTTCCGCGTGGTTTATATTGATGACGGATCAAGCGATGGAAGCTTTCTTCAGGCGCGAGATATTGCCTATGGAAGTGGGAAAGCTGAAAGAGTGCTTCTTTTAAAAAACAAAGAGCCCCTTGGAGAGTTTCAGAATCTCATCCACGTTGCAGAGCATTGCAAAAGCGATGAAATCCTCGTCGTAGTTGATGGAGACGATCTTCTTTCTCATGATTGGGTTCTTTCAAAGCTCAACCAATACTACGCAAATCCAGACCTTTGGATGGCCCTTGGAAGTTCCTTAGAGCGTTCTTCCTTTACTCCCCTTCCTAAAAATCTAAGAACTTTTTATGCCTCAATGCTTAAAAACATTTCAGAATCTTATGCAGTCGATCCAGAAGATTTATCCTACGTAGAACTGCTTATGGAGCAAAACTCAGGACACACTCAACATCTCGATGAGATCTTATACCTTGTACAACAACAAGTCCCGGAAGAAGAAATATGCGATCTTTGATTGTCCCTCTTTGCCTTATCGCTGCTTTTTTTGCAGGATTTCAAATTGCAAAGCTCCCCCAGAAAAAGAGCACTGTTTCTCTTTCTGAAACACAGATAGAAAAACCCTTTTCCATCGTCCTTTATGCCTATAATCAAGGGCTTTGGGTAAAGAGGACTTTGTCCTCGATTTTTGAACAGGATTACGAAAACTACCAGGTGATTTTGATTGATGATGGATCAAGCGACAACACATTTCAAATGGCTAAAGACTTCATCCTTGAGACCAATCAAAGCGCAAACGTGTTTCTCCTCCAAAACGAAGAAAAAAAAGGATATCTTTCCTCTCTTCAAGAAGCGATCCAAAATCTGGACGACAAGGAAATCGTTCTTCCCATCCTTGCAAAGGATTGGCTTGCAGATGGCCTTGTCCTAAAAAAATTGAACGCAGCATTTTGCGAAACAAAGGTAAGAATTGCAAAAGCAAAAAGTATTGAATTCCCTTCCTATAAAGTCTCATCCCATGAGATCGAAGCGTTCCATGCGAGCGTTTTCAAAGGGCTTTCCAAAAAAACTCTCCAAAAAATGGAGCATTCGGGACCGATCTTAAGGGGGAAAACAACTACGACTGAAGAGATCCTCTTAATCTCAAACAAAGCCGCAGCTTTTAATAACTGAGTACGTCTGCAGCGGCTGAGGTTACCCTGTCCGCTATCGGTGGACTCGTCAAGCTCACTTTGCGGTCGTCGTTTAATTTCTTAGATGACCCTGTTACGGTACAAGGAACTCCCTTCGCCGCAGAACTGGCAGATTCCGACCCCGCAAGAACCTCTCGACTGGGTGTTGGTGGAATGTTTCCTGAACCTGATGTGCCTCCTACGCGTGTCATATACCCTCTCCTATTTATCTCAAAAATGATGTCTTTTCCAGACTTTTATGAGATCCAATCGATATTGTCCACCCCAAAATATCTCTCTTCTGCTACACTGAGAACCTTTAAGAGGTGTTCTCGATGGACGAAAAAGACAAAAAAACAAGAAAAATCTGGCTGATCTCTCTTGTATCTATAATCATTGCAAACTTGATCTACTCATTATCAATATTAAGTCAACCCTGGTTTATGTCACTTATTTTAGTAATAGTCTCCGCCGCCTTTCTTTATGCATATTATCGCTGCGCTTACAAAAAACCTGGAACTAAATTTCTTATCTTTTCGGTTATTCTTTCTATTTGCTCTTACATATTGAATGGAATTTTGTGGCTTAAAGGAATGCTTCCCTTTCTTCAACCCGGTGCATCGCAAGCACTTTTTGTGAGCTCCTTATTCTTTCTACTTGCGGGACTTTGGATTCTGGTCCTCAACGTGAAAATGATCGGAGTTAATAAAAGAATTCAGGCGGCGCGTAAAACATGAGACTTATTTGGACATTCCTTTCAAAGCTTGCCTGGCGTATCTTGCGGTTGCGCTATAAAATCGAGATCAAAGGACTCGATCAGCTTCCAACAACGGGTGGTGTTTTGTTCTTACCAAACCACCCAGCTCTTATGGACCCCTTGATGCTTTTCATTCGCTTGTGGCCAAGGTTTCAGATGAGACCTCTTGTCACCGAGTATATCTACCGCACAAGCTTCATGAAGCCTCTCATGAAACTTACAGGCGGCATGCCAATCCCCTCATTTTCAACCTCAATTAACGAGCTCAAAGTAAAGAAGGCAAAGGAATCGATTCAGGCAGTTGCCGATGGTTTGAGAGAGGGAAAGAATTTCATTTTATACCCTTCAGGAAAGTTGAAAACTTCGGCTCGAGAAGAAGTTGGAGGCTCATCAGGGGCTCACGAAATTTGCGGGCAGTACCCGGAAGCAAACATTGTCCTTGTTCGAACAACGGGCCTTTGGGGAAGCAGTTTTTCCCGCGCAATTACGGGCAACTCTCCCGATCTTGGAAAAACCCTTCTTCGTGGAATGTGGGTTCTTTTGAAAAATGGGATCTTTTTTGCTCCCAGAAGAAAAGTCACAATTAACATCGCGCTTGCACCTGAGGGTCTTCCAAGAGGAGGGACCCGTCTTGAGTTTAACCGCTTCCTTGAAGCTTGGTATAACCAATATGTAGATGAAGATGGAAAAACCCACAAAAAAGAGCCCTTAAAGCTTGTTTCCTATTCCTTCTGGAAAAAAGACGTTCTAAAAGTTGCAAAACAGCATGCAAAAGAAGCTGACACCTCCCATGTAGAGATTTCTCCTGAAACAGAGGAAAAAATCTATAAAGAGCTCCGCCAAATTTTAAAAAGCCCCGACCTTGAAATCAAGCCTCACATGAAGCTTGCAACCGATCTTGGGATGGACTCTTTAAATGTTGCAGAAATTATTGGGTTTTTAGCTCAGAAATTCGATTTGCAGGAAGTTCATCCAGAAGACGTTGAAACTGTGCGAGATATTCTTGAAACAGCTGAAAATGCAAAAACAGCACCTCGTGAGACAAAAAGCGCAAGCACTCACAAATTCCCTGAAGAAGTAGAAAGGCCCTCCCCAAAAGCTCCCGCTGGAGACACCCTTCAAGAAGCCTTTTTGCGCATTTGCCAAAAGATGGGCGATTACATTGCATGCGCAGATGATGTCCATGGAGCAATGAGCTACAAAAAGCTCAAACGTAACGCTCTTGTTTTAGCCATGCAGTTTCGCAAATTTCCAGAGTCTCATATTGCAGTCATGCTTCCCGCATCAGCTGGAGCCTATCTTGTGATCTTTGCTCTTCTTTTAGCAAATAAAGTCCCCGTTATGCTCAACTGGACGCTTGGGCCCCGCTATTTAGAAGAGATGATGCGCATTAGCGATGCAAAAAGAGTGCTCTCTTCGTGGCGTTTTTTAGAAAAACTCTCCCATGTTGAGTTTGGAAGTCTCATTGACGACATTGAACTTTTGGAAGACATCCGCGATCAGATTCGCTTGAAAGATAAATTTAAGGGTCTTTGTCTCTCTTTTCAGCCACCTCGCGCCGTTCTCAATTCTCTGGGCCTTGATGAAAAAGACGAAAACGAGCCGGCTGTTGTTTTGTTCACTAGTGGAACGGAAGCGGCGCCCAAAGGAGTTCCTCTCTCTCACAAAAACTTCCTTACAAACCAAAGAGAGACCATTCTTTCCATCGACCTTTCTGCAGACGATGTGATCTACGGAATCTTACCCCCCTTCCACTCATTTGGTTTTTCACTTGCTGGGACGTTGCCGATCTTATCGGGTTTAAGAGTCGCTTTCTTCCCGGACCCAACTGATAGCTTTTCCCTTGCAGAAGGTGTTGAAAGATGGAAAGTCACCCTTTTCTGCTCAGCGCCAAACTTTTTAAAAGGCCTTTTTTATGCAGCAAAACCAAAGCAACTGGCAACGATACGACTTTTTGTCAGTGGTGCTGAGAAAGCATCAAAAGAGCTCTTTGAGTTTGCCGAAAAACTAGGCACGGGTGCAAAGCTTGTCGAAGGCTACGGAATTACCGAGTGCGCCCCGGTTCTCTCTTTAAATCGCTTAAATCTTCCGCCAAAAGGGGTTGGTCATCTACTTGCAAATGTTGAGGCTTGCACGATTCATCTGGAGACATCCGCGCTTCTTGAAAAAGGGGCAGAGGGAGAAATCTGTGTGCGAGGCCCTAACGTATTTAGCGGCTATCTTGACAATCCAAGATCCCCTTTCATCGAGATCAATGGAGAGCAGTGGTATCGAACGGGAGATATCGGAAGAATCGATGAAGATCGGTGCTTAATTTTATCTGGCAGATTGAAACGATTTACAAAGCTTGGCGGAGAGATGATCAGTCTCGGCGCGATCGAGGAAGTGTTAAATGAAGCGCTCTTGAAAGAAGAAAAAACGCCTCCAGAAACTCCTATTTTGGCTGTGTGCGCGCATGAAGAACCCGATACCAAGCCCGAGATCATCGTCTTCACAAGAAGAGATCTTACACTCGATAGAGCAAGTACAATTTTAAGGGAAGCGGGTCTTAGCCGTTTGATCAAAATCTCTCGCATTGAAAAAATCGCAGAAATTCCTCTTTTGGGAACAGGCAAAACAAATTACCGCGAACTGCAAAAGCAAATTTCATGAAGCTTTACAATACAGAGACAAAAGCGCTCGAAGAAGTAACTCCTCATCATGGAGATACGATCCGCATGTATACATGCGGACCAACGATCTATAACTTTGCCCACATTGGCAACTTTAGAACGTATGTGTTTGAAGATCTGCTTCGAAGAAGCCTTCGTTTTTTTGGCTTTAAAGTGAACCAAGCAATGAATCTCACAGATATCGATGATAAAACCATCGGTGGAGCAATCAAGAAAGGGGTTCCTCTTAAAGAGTTTACAGAGCCTTTCCAAGTTGCTTTTTTTGAAGATCTAAAAGCATTAAACATCGAGCCTGTAGAACATTATCCCGCTGCGACGGACTATATCCCTCAGATGCTTAAAATGATTGAAACGCTCCTTGAAAAAGGGATTGCCTATGAGAGTAAAGGAAGCGTTTACTACTCTATAGAAAAATTTAAATCCTACGGAAAACTCTCTCATTTGTGCTTAGATGAGCTAAAAATTAATGCATCTGGTGATAACACAGCGGATGAGTATGAAAAAGACAATCTCTCCGACTTTGTTTTATGGAAAGCATATGATTCTTGCCGCGATGGAGAGACCTATTGGGAGAGTCCCTACGGAAAAGGTCGCCCCGGCTGGCATATTGAGTGTTCTGCAATGGCGATGAGTCTTCTTGGAGAAACAATCGATATTCACTGTGGTGGAGTGGATAATATATTTCCCCACCACGAAAACGAGATCGCCCAGTCTGAAGGGTGCAGCGGCAAACGCTTTGTGTATCATTGGGTTCATGTAGAACATCTTCTTGTCGATCACAAAAAAATGTCCAAAAGCCTTGGGAATTTTTACACTTTGCGTGATCTTTTGGAGAAAGGATATAGCGGAGAGGAAGTGCGCTATCTGCTTCTTTCAACGCACTATCGCTCACAGTTGAACTTCACCTTTGAGTCATTAAATGCAGCAAGAGCCTCTCTTGCAAGAATAGAAGCTCTCGTCACACGGCTTAAAGGGATTGACGAGAGGCCAAAGAATAGAGCGCATATCTTTGATCTTCTAGAGACAGCCGAAAAGACGTTTAAAGCATCGCTTGAAGATGACATGAATATCTCCTCTGCTTTAGCCGTCCTCTTTGATCTCATCCGCGATCTCAACTTTGCATGTGATAAAAAACAAGTAGGGAAACATGAGGCAAGGGCGGCTCTTAATCTTTTTAGCAAGTGGGATACTGTGCTTGGAGTGCTTCCTCTCAATAAAACAGAGGCAATCCCAGAAGAAATGCGAAAACTTCTGACAAAAAGACAAGAGGCGCGAAAGAACAAAGACTTTGCCTTAAGCGATCAAATTCGCGATGAAATCCTTAGCAAAGGATATCTCATCGAAGACACGCAAAAGGGGCCTCGGCTTAAAAAACCATGAATCGACAAACCAAAGACGAGCGATTTTTAATTAAACTCTACGAACTTGCAAAAGAATCTCCAATCGACCCTAAGCAAGTAGCTTCTGCAATTGGGCAAAAAGAACACGCAACTAAAAACATCATCAAACACTTAGCTCAAGCCAACTTTATCAAAAAAGAAGATGATGGAAAAATCTCCCTTACAAAACGGGGTATCCAGTTCGTTCAAGATGAGCTAGTAGATTTTTCATTATAAACCTTCTGCAGATGCTCATAGAGATTTGTATCTTTTTCCGCCATGTTCCACACAGTCTTCTTAAGTACATTTTGCAATCCCGGATCTGCACCCGATTGAACGAGAATGTCAATAATCTCTAGAGGCAAGCAACGTCCAGAAGTCCATACTTGAATTACATAGTGTAGAGGAGTATCTCCGTTCCCATTTTTAAAATTTACACCCTGGCCAGATTTAGCTAAAGCCTCAACAACCGACGAGGATCCTTTTCTAATTGCAGAGTGCATCGCAGTTTCCCCGTTTCTATCTTGACAACTTATATCTGCTCCTGCTTCAAGCAAAACTTGGATAATCTCTAACCTTGAAGAGAAAAACGAAACCTCCTCATGCAACGGAGTTTTGCCATGCACCTTTTCGCTTAGATTTACAATTGCTCTACAAGAAGCAAAAGCCTTGACACGCTTCGAATCGCCTTTCCGAACTGCCAAGAACAGTTCAGTTTCCCCGTTCACATTTTTCACAAAATTCCCGCCTA
The DNA here is from genome assembly GCA_965370365.1 of uncultured bacterium. Classification (GTDB taxonomy): domain Bacteria; phylum Chlamydiota; class Chlamydiia; order Chlamydiales; family SM23-39; genus DAIDHZ01. The sequence continues at coordinate 19,753 of CBDUSP010000005.1, forward strand.
AATCTCCTGGATAAAAAGAAAGCGTCTCTTTCCATACGGAACACACACACTTTAATTGAATGGCTTGCGCAGCTTCTTTCGCAGAAAAGCAAACCACTCGCTGTATAAAAGGAATCTTAGTTAAAGGGCTACATTCGGTATTCATAACAGTCTACATTTTAACATAGATTACTGTTTTTTTCATCCGATTTCTCTTCAGGAAAATGACCAAAGGTTCTATGTTTGATTGGGAATATGACCTATACACCCCTTGCAGAAAAGCTCCGCCCTCAAACGCTCGCGCAAGTCGTTGGGCAAAAGCACCTTATGGGGTGGATACAACGCGTAATTGATGGGAAAAAGCCCCTATCAATCCTTCTTTTTGGCCCTCCTGGATGTGGAAAAACAACCCTTGCAAGGCTCTATGCAAAAGCATTCGATGCGAGCTTTGTCCCCTTTAGCCCTGTTTTTCAAGGAATCGCTGATCTAAAGAAGGCAATCGCAGAGACAAAAAATCAGCCGCTTTTCAAAAAACATCTCGTGATCTTTTCCGATGAAATCCACAGATTTAATAAAGCGCAGCAAGATGCCTTTTTGCCCTACGTTGAAAGCGGAGAGATTACCCTTGTTGGGGCAACAACTGAAAACCCTTCATTTTCTTTAAACAATGCGCTTTTATCGCGCCTCCGTGTACTCACGCTCGAACCTTTAAAAGAAGAGGATCTCCTCTCTCTTATTGAAAAAGCAGGAGATCTTCCCATTACAGAAGATGCAAAGAAAACGCTCGTCTCATGGAGCTCTGGTGATGCGCGCTACTTATTTAACATGCTTGAAACGTTAAGCCTGGCTCCCAAAGAACCGCTTTTGGACAGCAAGGAGCTTGCCGATTGGATTCAGAAAAAAGCTCCCCTCTACGATAAAAAAGATGAGAGTCATTACAACCTGATCTCTGCTCTTCACAAGTCAATCCGTGGTTCAGATCCAGATGCCGCTCTTTACTGGCTATCGCGCATGATGGTTGGCGGTGAGGACAGGCAGTTTTTAGCAAGACGCATCATCCGCATGGCATCTGAAGATATTGGCCTTGCTGATCCAAATGCGCTTCAAGTGACCATGAATGCATGGCATGCATACAACCACTTAGGGACTCCCGAGGGAGACTTGGCTCTTGCTGAGGCAGTTGTCTACCTTGCCCTTGCTCCTAAAAGCAATGCAATTTACACAGCTTTCAAACGAGCTTTGCAAAAAGCCAAAGATACGGACCACCTCCCCCCGCCTAAAATCATCCTCAATGCTCCTACAAAGTTCATGAAGGAGCAGGGATATGGTGAGGGCTATATCTACGATCACGACACACCAAATGGTTTTTCAGGACAAAACTATTTTCCAGATGAGGAACGCACTTCTTTCTACGATCCCAAAGAAAGGGGTTTTGAGAGGGATCTTAAAAAGCGACTCGAGTATTTTAACAAGCTGCGTTTTTCGAAGGACAAGACACCAGGTGATCATTGACAAGACCGACTGCCTGCATGTAGGCGTAGATGATTGTCGAACCAACAAACGACATTCCCCATTTTTTCAAGTCTTTTGAGAGAGCATCGCTAACCGGTGTTTTTGTTGGGATTTCTTTAAGCGCTTTAAAGGAATTTAGCATCGGCTTACCTCCTACAAAATCCCAAAGATAGCGATTAAAAGATCCAAACTCTTTCTGGATTTGTAAAAAGGAGGTGGCATTTTGTCTTGCTGAAAAGATTTTAAGGCGATTGCGAATGATGCTAGAATCTTGCTGCAGGAGGCAAAGCGCGTCATCTGTCATAAGAGCCACTTTCTCTGGATCAAACCCCCGAAAGGCCTTTCTATAGCCTTCTCGTTTTTTAAGAACTGTCTCCCACGAAAGACCCGCCTGCGCCCCCTCTAAGATCAACATCTCAAACAAGTGCCGATCATCACGAGAAGGAACTCCCCACTCCTTGTCATGATAATCGGCGTATCGTTTATTTCCTTCTCCAAAGCATCTCATGCTTAAGCAGCCACTCCTTTCTTTTCAAACCTTGGCTATAGCCTCCAAGGGACCTATCTTTTGCAATGACTCGATGACAGGGAACGACAATCACAAACGGATTTTTCCCATTTGCAGTCCCCACCGCTCTACAGGCCTTTGGGTTTTGTATTCCATGTGCAATTTCCTCGTACGACTTTGTCTTTCCAAAAGGAATTTGCACGAGCTCTTTCCAAACGCTTTTTTGGAAGGAAGTCCCCTCCATGTAAAGGGACGTCTCAAACGTTTTTAGCTCTCCACGGAAGTATTGCTCAAGCTCTTCGCGAATAGACTCCAATGTCTTTGTTCTTCCTCGAGGACATTCCACCTTATTAAAACTCAAAGAATGCAGTTTCTCTTCATCACCTGTGGCAAACAAATCCCCAAGAGGCGTTTCAATCACGCTCGATTTAAGCACGTATCTTATCCAAGACTTTGAAGCCGATGATGGACTTTACAAGACATCCTGGAAGAAAGGGAAGTACTCCAAGCATAACCGCTTTTTGAAACCCGACAAAACTCGCAAGATTCAAGTACCCAAGGAAGTAGATGACACTCCAACCCATAAGAAAAGCAAACGCCCTTTTTTGAGTTCTCTCATAAATCGATCCCGTAATAAAAGCAGCGAACAGATACCCAATGATGTATCCAGCATTTGGACCCATAAGAGCAGCTGTCCCTCCTGCAAACACAGGGGCTCCAAGAGCTCCTTGTACAAGGAAAAGGGCCGTTGCTAAAACAGCACGCTTACTTCCCAAAAAAAGACTCAAAAAAAGCACTAACTGTATCCGAAATGAAATCGGAACCGGAGTGAAGGGAAGGGGGATTTCCAGTCGTCCAATAAATGCGATAAGAAGACTTGAGAAAAGCACGATTAAAAAATCGCGCGCAATTGTTTTTTCTTTTGTTATTGCATGAATCATACATGCTCCTTTGTTAAAAATGACTCCCAGTTGATACAGGGAGAGGCAAATTCTGGTTCTGCGTGGGTAGAAAAGCCGGGAATAGAAGAAATGAGAGTCGCTCCTTGTCGCCCAAGCTCGAGAAATTTCTCATGATCCTGGCTAATATCTCTTCCTTCTGAGTATTTTTGATGAATGGGCAAATCGCGCACTAGCGTTTTAAAGCGCGTAGCAAATGTTTGTGTTGTCGATGGCGTCTCTCTCCAGTGACAAGAATTTGTAGCAAAAAGACGCGATTTCAACTCTTTGTACATCGGGGCAAAATACTTATCCTTGTGATCGTAAAGCGTGATGTAATCTGCCTCTGGAATGGAAAATCCCTCAAGAAGAACTTCAAGCCATCCCGGGCGGTGGAGATAATCATCTTCTACAAAATAGAGAATCGTATCTGGATGAAACTTCTTACTTGCAACGTAATCGAGCATTCGCAAAAAAGAGCCGGACTCTGTCCCTTCGTTGATTTCAATGACATTTTCTTTTGGCAGAAAATGGTCCGTTCCTTTTGCGACATCAAGAAAAAAGGTGATCTTTGCTTTTTTTGGATCCATTGTATCGATTAGATTTCGATAACAAAGCTCTCTTGAAAAGCCTTTAAGGCGTTCCTTATGCTGACTTACCGAGGAGAAAAGACAATGACGAGAAAATATCTCTATCTTTCTAGTTCTTTTTAAGAATGTCTGCAACTTGAGCAAGGATCGTTTTCCCCTCTTTGTGAGTGATCTTCTTGATCCCTTCATCTATGGAAAGCCAAATGCCGCTATGAATCTCTTGGCTTTGTAAAATAATGGAACCCGTTACCTCTGTTAAAAAGTAACAAACCCTCTTTGAAATCCGATCACCCTTCACAATGAACTGATAGTGCTCAACAAAAGGATCCATTCTGAGACAGTTGATGGGATCTAAATTTGTCTCTTCTTTGAGCTCACGAAATGCGGCCTCAATCGGAGTCTCCCCTTCTTCTGCGTGGCCTTTGGGAAACCCCCAATAACGACCCTTGATATGTTGGATTAAGAAAACTTCCCAATCATTCTCGGTTTTGCGAACGGGGACGGCCCCAAAAGATTCTTCGTATTTCATGATTTGTACGGCGCAAAAACGAGGGTTGAGTTATGGCCGCCAAATCCAAAAGAGTTGGAAAGAGCAACTTTTATAACGTGCTTCTTTGAAGTATTTGGGACAAGATCAATCCCTTCTGCCTCTGGCTCTGGATTCTCCAAGTTAATCGTCGGATGAATCTCTCCCCTTCGAATCGCTTGAATCGTTGCTACAGCTTCAAGACCACCAGCAGCACCAAGCGTATGTCCAATCATCGACTTTGTCGAATTGACCTTGATGTTTTTTGCATGATCGCCAAACACCTCCTTAAGAGAGTTCAGCTCACAAAGATCGCCTGCAAGGGTAGCTGTCGCATGCGCGTTTACGTAGTTTACATCTTCCTTTGCAACACCTGCACACTTCAATGCGTTTTCAATACAAAGAGCAACTCCTTTTCCATCGGGTCTTGGAGCTGTCATGTGATACGCATCGCAAGAAACGGCACTTCCTAAATACTCGGCGTAAATCGGAGCACCGCGTGCAAGAGCATGATCGAGAGATTCTAAGATTAAAACGCCTGCACCCTCTCCCATCACAAAGCCATCGCGATCTATATCCCAAGGACGAGATGCTTTTGTTGGATCCTCATTGCGCGTCGAGAGAGCCTTCATTGTGACAAACCCAGCAAGACCAACTGGAGTGATGGCAGCTTCAGCTCCTCCACAAACCATTACATCGGCCGTGCCATCCCAAATCTGCTGCGCAGCAGAGTGAATCGAATAATTCGAGGTTGCGCAAGCCGTCGATATCGAGTAGTTAGGCCCTTCAAAACCGGTATCAATCCCAAGAAGAGCTCCACCCATATTCGTAATGATGTAAGGAACAAAAAATGGGGTTAGACGCTTATACCCCTTCGTTAAAATCGTCTTCACGCCATCGAGAAAAACAGACATCCCGCCCATGCCAGAGCCAATAACAATCCCCGCACGTTTTTTATCGAGCTTTGCAAGGGCATCTCTCGTTAGCTTTGCGCTCTCAAGTGCCTTTTTTCCAGCAACAATCGCATAGCGAATAAACGGATCAACCCGACGCGCCTGCTTTTTGTCCATGTAATCGCCGACATCAAAATCGCGCACTTCTCCAGCGAATCGCGTCGGGTACTCATCACATGGGAATCCCTCAATAGGAACGATCCCGCTTTTTCCCTTTAACAACTGGTCATAGAAGGTTTCGACATCTGTTCCAAAGCAGGAAACGATCCCCATTCCAGTGACAACAATCCTTTTTTTAGCCATTGGCCTCTATCCTTTAAAAAATTCTTTTTCTACAGATATGATACCAAAAACATCCGCCTCAAGCAAACCCGAATTTTTCAAAAAGAGGGCTTTCATAACCCTTTAAGAGTAAGTAAGATCAGGTCTGTTCAGTAGGGGAAAGATCCCCCTTTCGCGCCAGAGCCCCCGTTTTCTTTTCCACAAGAGAGCCCAAATGAGAGGTTGCAAAGACGCAGCTAACAGCAATTAAAAGAGCAATCCCGCCCGCGAGCGGAGCTGCCCCCAAAACACTTCCTGAGACCTGAATGATCGCGAGGGTTAAAAAGGAGCCACTCCCCCGCCCGATACGGGCGCACATTCCATCAACAACGAGCTTGCCCTGCATCTTTTCTAGAGGAGGAAGCAGGACGAAGGAAATCTCCTTTGAAGTGTCAAAGAGCGTATATTTTGCAGCTCTCACTACGCAAAAGAAGACCGTTCCTAAAAGCACGAGGATTTCAATCTTTCCTGCTAAGGCTGGATTCCAAACAGCAAAGAAAAATGCCCCTTCGGTCACAAGAAGACAGATCGGCGTAACAAGCGATGCAACAACCCAACGACATTTCTTTAGAAGATATGGAGTAATCACAAGGGCAGATATTGCTGTTAAAACCCCACTCCAAACAGAGAGTTTTCCCATGAACGCGCAGTAATCTTTCGGATTGGGGAATTTTGTTTTAAGAATGTCAAAAAAGACCACTTCCCCAAGAGCATAGGCAACATAGTCGGCAATGGTTACCCACGCAAGGAGTAAGAGGTAGCGGGACTTAAGACACGCTTGGATGCTCGACCAAAGAGCGAGAGGTTCAGATTTTTCTTGTTTCTTAGGCTCGAGAGCTGGTTGTTCAGCAAAATACTGCCAAAGCTTATGAAAAAGCCACGCAGTAACCATGCTCAAAATGGCAAGCGCGTACATTAAAAGAACAAGCGACTCACTCCAAGAGCGCTCGGCCATAAAACCCGTTGTGCAAAGAGAGATCAAGGGGCCCCCTAAAATCGTCCCAACACTTCCCCCAAGCATCAATGGCGCGTAGTAACTCTTTGCTTTTTCAAGAGGAACATACTGGTTTATAAGCCCCCAAAAAAGAACCGTTAAAAGAGCGATTTTCCAAAGCTCTGCCATTACAAAAAAGGCCATTGAAGCTAACTTTGGAACAAGGGATCCAACTTGGGGAGTCGCAAGCAGAGGATATACACCGATGGCAAATATGAGAAAAAAGATGGTAAATACCGCCATAACGGTAAAAAACACGCGCCGCATCGAGTGACGGTTGAGAAGATAGGTCAGGCAGAAGGTCATTAGAACAGCGCCTGGCATGGTCCCGAAAAGCTCAAACCAGGGAATGGATCCGGCGCCTCCGCCAAGATCTGCAACGACAAGTGCGTTGCGCGCGCTTCGCAAAATGGTATAGCTAATGTTTAAAAGGCAGACAATGCCAAACATTAGAGAAAAAAGGCGGACAGAGTCCCTTTCTTTCAAAAACGCAAGTCTCATAAGAGGCGGAGTATATAGAAACTACACCCCTGTGGCAAGGAAGAGACCTCTTAACCCCAAAAAGAGCCCGTAGTTCTCCCCATAGAATGCGGGTTACCATCAAAAAAATCGACGGAGGAATTCTCCGTTGAGAACTCTTTTATCCCGTTTTCAATCGCACTCTCAATCGAAGATGATTGTTGTTGATTGTTTGGTATTGTAGAAAGAGCTCCTCTTGGGGGCCTCAATATGTCATTCGGAAATGCGGTGTTTATGTTAGAAAGAATCGCATCACGATCTTTTCGATTAATTGAAATCTTCCCGAGAGCCTTTTTTGCCTCACTTTGCACACGCGATACAGAGTCTTTGGCTTTTTGAGACTTCATTTGAGCTTCTGTAAGGACTACATTATCCCAACAATGTAGACTGAATTTCCATTTGTTGATCTCGGAACCAAACTGTTTCTTGGTGCATTTTTGCGAAGCGCTCGGTGCCTGCTGAGGAAAGAGGGATCTAAGTTCAGGGCAACTAAGGTCCTTTAAAACCTCAGAAACCCAGTATCCTCTCATAAACAAGCCCAAAGCAATTTGTTTTTCTCTTTGCTCTTCTCTTCGCTGTATATCGACAGGAGATCCTGATAAAGATAACTCCTCGCTTGAAGGAGTAGAGGGAGCTTTTTTAGCTATATGAACCACAAACACCTGCTTTAAAAAATAAATAACACAAACTATTGTATGACAAACCCACACAATAGTCAAACAACAGTAATGTTTTACCATTTAAAACATTATATGCTTTATCAAATCTTTATAGCTGTGTGGGATACCTCTGTACCGGACAAAAAATGTTTCCCTTCGAGACCTATCCTGCCGCAGCACCAGCTGCGATCCTGCCGGCGTAGCCGATCCTGCAGCGAAGCGTATCCTGTTAATTTTTACCTCGGGAATCTCGTCTTGTAAGCGTTAGCGTATCCTGTTAATTTTCCCCCTAAGGACTTGTTTTCCAAGTCCGTTTCTATTCAATTTTTGTCCGATACAGAGGCGGGATACAATCGAAAGTGTCGAAAACTTGTTCCAGATAAATAGGGAAAACCGGTATATTTCGGTCTTTGAATCCAACAACTCAAACCTATGATTATTGCCCTTTTTCCCAATGAGAGCAAAGCCCAGTCCTTTAATCTGGCAAAAGACATCCGCAAATTCCTCGAAGAGAAGGGTGTTACTGTTGTTGCAGAAGATGAAAAAGCAGGGCAGATTGGAGCAAAACCCCTTTCTTCTATAAAACCACAGGATATCGATTTCCTCATTGCGATGGGAGGAGACGGGACTCTCCTTCGCCTAACACACCGCTTTCAGCATTTAGACGCCCCGATCCTTGGAATCAACTTAGGTCATCTTGGATTTATGGCTGATGTTCCGCTTGAAGATCTCTACCCAAGTCTTGTTGATTTGTTAGAAGATCGTTTTTCTATTGCGAATCGAATTGCACTTGAAGCCGGAAGCCTTTATGCAGTCAACGACATTGCCATCCATCGAGCCCATAATTACTCTCTCATTGAACTTGCAATTCGCGTTGATGGGGTCGATGTGAACACCTTTATGGCAGATGGTGTCGTTATTGCAACGCCGAATGGATCCACTGCCTATTCGCTCGCAGCGGGAGGCCCGATTTTAAGTCCGTCGCTCGATGCCATTGTGATCACTCCCATATGCCCTCACACAATCTCGAATCGTCCCATTGTCATAACAGCCGACCACTCCATCGAGATTGAGTATTTAAGTCCTTATGAGCCTGTCGATGTTAGAGCCGATGGGATCAATGCCATTTCCCTTTCTCCAAAACAAAGCATCACCGTGAAGCGCTCTAAAAAGAATTTCAAACTGGTAAATCTCCACCGCCATGAATATTTCTCCACGCTTCGCTCAAAACTTGGTTGGTCAGGAAAATTAAAATGACAACTCCCTCCAAAAATGACCCTATGACTCAAGGATCTAAAAAATGGGTCGACCTATTTCGACAGCCCACAGAGGAGACCGCTTTACAAAAAGAGACTCCTGATGATTCTTTACCTATTGAGTTTTTAACACGTATACGCATCTGGATTGATGTGGTGCTCTTAGCTAAGACGACTAAGAAGTGACTCTAAACAGACTGAAAGCCTGATATTCCTCTGAATCCCTAACCTTGCTTGATCTACAAGAGTAATTATTTTCTCCATGGGAGGAAGATCCCCCTTGCTCGCTGGCTCTTCTGGGGAAAAAAGGCGCTCTTTAGAAATCCCTGCCTTTTGAGCGTGTTGATCCCGATACCACATCAAAATTGTCTCAAGGACCCGCTCTATGTTTTGGTTTTTTATTGTGGGATCATCACTTTCAACAAGTGCTTCAACTTCCTCAATTTTACGAAGAAAATTGGGATACGAAAGTCTTTGAGAAAGGAGGGTAAATAAAGCCGATTCCTGCGGAGGCTTTGAGCTAAGTGCAATGGCTTTGCCAATCGATCCAAAAGATAGCTTGGCAAGAAGCTCATCATACCCTTTGCTTTTAAGAAAGGCAGCAATCAGGCTCTCTTCAATTGGCTTAAACTCCAAATGCGCACATCGAGATCGAATCGTTGGAAGCATCTCATTTGCATGCTCCGTTATCAAAATCAAGGTTGTATCTGGACTTGGCTCTTCAAGCGTCTTTAAAATTGCGTTTGCAGACGCCGTTTGCATTTTGTGTGCATCATAGATTACAAAAACCTTGCCCGTTCCCTCAAAAGAGACTTTATGAACTTCATCGATCATCAGGCGAAGAGTGTCGATTGCATGAAGGCCACTTTTACTCTCAGGTCTCAAGGCATGAAAGTCAGGATGGGTTTCCACTTTTTCAGGAGTAGTGCTTAGAAAAGACGCGCTTAAATGTTTCGCAAATAGACTTTTCCCAAGTCCGGATAGTCCTGAAAATACGAGCGCATGAGGAAGCGTATTTGTTTGAAGGCCTTTTGTGAGATAGGCCTTAATCCCCTCGTTTCCAATTAAATCTTCAAACACTGGAGAGCCTCTTCCAAGATCTTTTCTTTCGAAAGCGTAGCATCCAAAACATGGATCCGTTTGGGATTTTCTTTTGCAATCTCTAAGAAGGCGTTTCGCACTTTTGTATGAAAAGAAAACCCTTCTTTTTCAATCCGATCCTGCTCTTTAATTTTTTGTGCGCGGGAGAGTCCAAGAGACGGCTCAATATCCAGAAAGAAGGTAAGATCTGGCTCTAAATTTTGGGAAAAGAATGCGCAGGCATGAGCAACTTCATCTTTACCGAGCGCGCGCGCAATTCCTTGATAGGCAACAGATGAATCATTAAATCGATCACAAAGGACGATTTCCCCCTCTTCGAGTGCAGGAAGAAGAACGTCTTCAATATGCTGCGCTCTAGATGCTAAAAACAGAGCAAGCTCCGCAAAAGGCGAGATCTTTTCTTGCCCGTTTTCAAGAAGAAGGGAGCGCACCTTCTCGCTAAGAGGAGTGCCTCCCGGTTCTCGCGTTTTAAACGCGGTGTGTTTTTGTGAGATCAGGTGCCCGTAAATCCCCTCAATTAGGGTTGTCTTTCCAGCACCTTCTCCCCCTTCAAACGTGATTAACTTTCCTCGTCGCATGATTCAATTGACTCGATTTCTTCTGCCACAGCTCCAATTTTTTGTGCACCCACGACAAGATCCTTGCCTTCTTTAAGGTTCACAAGACGAACTCCCTGCGTCGATCTGCCCATCACACGCACATCATCCATCGGGATACGGACTGCTTGCCCTGATTGAGACATCATAAGAACGCTATCGTCATCGGCAACACTCAATGCTGCGACAACACTACCGTTTCTATCAGAGGTGATGATTGAGCGAACGCCAACCCCGCCACGGTTTGTCTGTCTAAATTCATCCACTTTTGAGCGCTTTCCATATCCATTTTCACAGACAACCAAAATGCTTTGCTCAGGAGTCACAACCTCACAACCAACAACGATATCTTTTTCACCTTTAAGCGTAATGCCTCTTACGCCACGTGCAACACGCCCCACTGGACGAACAAGCGACTCATCAAAGCGAACCGCCATTCCTCTTCTTGTAAAGAGCATGATCTGCTGATCCAAATGGGCAATGCGCGCTGAGATAAGCTCATCTCCCTCATCGATATTCAACGTAAATACGCCTGTTCTTCGTGGGTTTTTATACGCACTAATTGCTGTCTTTTTCACAACCCCTTTAAGCGTTGCAAGTAAGATGCTTCCTTCTTGTTCAAAATCGCGCATCTTTAAGATCGCTGCGACTTTTTCATTTTTCTTTAGATCTGCTAGGAGATTGATAATTGGACGTCCTTTCGTTCGTCTTCCCCCTTCTGGAATCTGCCATACTTTTGTCCAATAACACCTACCGAGCGTTGTGAAGATAAGAAGGCAATCATGCATTGAGGCGACGTAGATGTTTTTCAACACATCTTCCGCTTTTCTCTTCTCCATACCAATCACGCCAGAGCCGCCACGTTTTTGCTCGCGGAATGTATCAATTGGCATTCTCTTGATGTAATCATCATCAGAAACTGTAATCACAACAGGCGTATCCGCAATGAGATCTTCCATTTGGAACTCCCCTTCTGCGGCGATGATTTTTGTTTTTCTCTCTCCCTTGTGATTTTTGCGTAAATCTTCAAGTTCGTCTTTAATGATTCCACGCACAAGCTCTTCGGATGCCAAAATCGATTGTAAACGGGCAATTTTCTGCACAAGCTCGTCATACTCAGATTGGATCTTTTCAGCCTCTAGTCCAGTTAATTGATAGAGACGAAGATCTAAAACTGCATTGGCCTGTCTCTCTGTAAGCGTATAGCGCAAAATGAGCTCTTTTCGCGCTGCATCTCGACTGGAGGAGGCTCTAATGACTTTGACAACTTCATCTAAATGATCAAGCGCCTTTAAATACCCTTCGAGGATATGTGCCCTTGCCTCTGCCTTGGCAAGATCAAACGCCGTTCTTCTTCGAATCACCTCAATGCGATGATCTGCCCACGCACTCATAAAATGCTTGATATTCATCGTGCGCGGCAAGCCCTTATCAAGAGCGAGCATGTTGCAGCCAAATGTGATCTGAAGATCGGTATGTTTGTAGAGCTGATTAAACACTACATCTGGGATCTCTCCCCTTTTGAGCTCTAAAACAACCCTTAACCCATCTTTATCTGATTCATCGCGAATATCAGAAATCCCAGAGAGAACCTTAGCATTAATCAACTCAGCAATCCGCTCGATCAATCGGGACTTGTTCACGTTATAGGGAACTTCATCAACAACAATTTGCTCTCTGCCGTTTGCAAGGTCCTCAACACGCATTGCTGCACGAAGAGTCAATTTCCCACGTCCTGTATGGTATGCCTGTCTAATCCCTCGATAACCGCAGATAATTCCCCCTGTTGGGAAATCTGGTCCTGGCATCACCTTCATAATCTCGTCGATGCTAACTGAGCGATCATCCAATACAAGGAGCGTTGCGTCGATAAGCTCGAGTAAATTGTGAGGAGGAATGTTTGTTGCCATTCCGACTGCAATCCCAGAAGAACCATTACAAAGAAGATTTGGGAATTTTGCAGGAAATACAACAGGCTCTGTCTTTGTCTCATCATAGTTGGGCACTGTGTCGACAGTATCTTTATCGAGATCCTCCATAAGCGCCATCGCAGAGGCGGTGAGCTTTGCCTCGGTATAACGCATCGCAGCCGGAGGGTCGCCGTCAATCGAGCCAAAGTTTCCTTGGCCGTTGATCAGCGTGTAGCGCATCACCCAGCTTTGTGCAAGACGCACAAGAGTCGGATAGATCACCGTCTCTCCATGTGGGTGGTAATCCCCAGAGGTGTCCCCAGAAATTTTCGCACATTTCCGGTGCTTTGCCCCAGGAGACAAATTGAGTTGGCGCATTGCGTAGAGAATCCGTCTCTGCGAGGGTTTTAATCCATCGCGAACATCGGGCAGAGCTCTTGAAATAATTACGGACATGGAGTAGCGAAGATAGCTCTCCTTCATCTCGTCTTCGACATTGCGATTTACTATAATTTCATCTTTCGTATACGACATATTTCTCACACATCCAAGTTCTTAACAGATAGAGCATGCTGCTCAATAAACGCCCTTCGCGGCTCTACAACTTCTCCCATGAGCATGGAAAACATCCGGTCCGCTGCAATCACATCGGGAAGCTTTACTTTTACAAGTGTTCGCACTGCAGGATCCATCGTTGTCTCCCAAAGCTGGTCTGCGTTCATCTCTCCCAAACCTTTGTAGCGCTGTACTTCAACACCTTTGCGTCCGTTATTTCGAACGACTTCGATCACCTCTTTCAAGGTATGAAGCTCTGTCACCTTGTTTCCTTCTTCTAGAAGATCAAACAGGCCTCCGTTTGCGACCACATATTGCTCTAATTCGATTCCAAAAGTGCTCAGTTTTTCATTTAAAACGACGAGTTTCTCTGGATCATATAACTCCATAAATCCAAGCGATTTTGGAGTAAATATCTTCATCTCTTCTGTAATCTCTTCAGCAGGAATCGAAGCGAGTGTCTCTTCGTGCGTTTTTCTTTGGCGCGCTTCTTCTTCTTTTCTCAAATCAAAGAGGGCATCTTCTGAGTGGAGATACCGCATTAGTTCACCCAAAGCAACCTGATATAGGGGGAACTTGCCGTCCTTTTTTTCAGCGATAAATTCTCTAAAGGGAACGCCTTTTCTCTCAACTCCACCGATAAATGATTCTACTTCCAAAATAAGATCCATCAGCTTTTGCATCTTTTCCTTTTCAAAAGAGCTTTCAGATCCAGAAGCGCGAAGCATTAGATCACTGATCCCGAGTTGAAGCAGATATTCATCCATCTCCCTTTCAGAGTTGATGTACTGACCGACCTTCTTTCTTGTGACTTTGAAAAGTGGCGGTTTTGCAATGTAGATGTAGTTGTTTTCAATGAGCGCTGGCATATGGCGATAGAAGAACGTCATGAGAAGCGTTCGAATGTGCGATCCATCGACGTCCGCATCCGTCATGATGATGATTTTGTGATAGCGAAGCTTTTCAAGATTCAAATTCCCTGCGCCAATTCCGCAACCGAGCGCTGCAACCATCGAGCAAACTTCAGTATTTTGAAGAATTTTCTGCAGACGCGCTTTTTCAACGTTTAAGATCTTTCCTCGAATTGGCAAAATCGCTTGGAATCTGCGATCTCTTCCCATTTTGGCAGAGCCACCCGCGGAGTCTCCCTCAACGATGTAAATTTCGCAAAGCTCTGGGTCTCTCTCCTGACAATCAGCAAGTTTTCCTGGAAGTCTTGCGCTATCGAGCGCCGTCTTTCTATGCGTTAGATCTCGTGCTTTTTTCGCAGCTTCTCTTGCCTGCGCTGCAATGATCGCTTTTGCAGCAATGAGCTTTGCAATTGCTGGATTTTCAGCAATAAAAGTAGAGAGTCCCTCTCCAACAATTGTTTGGACAAGCCCAGCCACTTCGCTGTTTCCAAGGCGTTGCTTGGTCTGCCCTTCAAACTGAGGATTTGGAATTTTTACAGAAATCACCGCAGTAAGACCCTCTCGCATGTCCTCGCCGCTAATTGTGATCTTCTCGCCTTTCAAGAGCGAAGCATTCTTCATATGCGTATTTAAAACGCGAGTGAGCGCCGTTGAAAACCCCGTTAAATGGGTTCCCCCTTGACGCGTCGAAATGTTGTTGACATATGAATAGATCGTCTCCGTGTAGGTCCCATTCCATTGCAGAGAAACTTCTACCTCAATTGGGCCGTCAGAGCCTTCTTTTGTGTCGTGTAAATAAATTGGTTTTTCAAAAAGAGGAACTTTCCCTTCATTCAAATAAGAGACAAATGAAGAAAGACCTCCTTGATAGTTAAAGCGAACAGTCTCTTTTTCAGGATCTCTCTCATCTTGAAAGATGATTGTGATCCCCTTATTTAAGAAGGCAAGTTCTCTAAGGCGTTTAATGAGAATATCATACTCAAAATGAGTCACTGTAAAGATCGTCTCATCCGGACAAAAAGCGATCTTTGTTCCTTTTCTCGTCGTCTCGCCCATTTTCTTCAATGGACCAACAGGTTTCCCTCTTTCAAAGGTCATCTCATGCGCGTGGCCATCTTTAAAGACAGTCGCAACAAGTTTTTGGGAGAGCGCGTTTACGCAAGAAACCCCAACGCCATGAAGTCCTCCAGAGACTTTATAAGAGCCCTTATCAAACTTTCCACCCGCATGAAGGATCGTCATGACGACTTCAAGAGCCGTTACATCTCTTCCCTGCTTTTCGGATTCTTTTGCGTGCCTTTCAATCGGAATTCCTCGTCCATCATCCTCAATGGAAACGCTTCCATCTACGTGCAGAATGACTGTAATCGATGTACAAAAGCCAGCGAGCGCCTCATCGATACTGTTATCGACAACCTCGTAAACAAGGTGATGGAGACCGCCTTCGTTGGTATCTCCGACATACATCCCGGGACGTTCCCGAACTGCCTGAAGGCCTTCTAAAATTGTGATCGAACTCGCGTCGTATTTTTTATCATCACCTGTCATCGTCGTCATGCCTTTTCCTTATAAGATTCTCTTTTACCCAACACGAAAAATAAGATCGTCGACTTGAAATTTCGCCTGCAACGCTTCTAAAAGCCGGGGCTTCTCGTACTGACACAATAAAGCGTACAGTGTCGCACTTTTTACCTTGATGGTCAACACCCGATTTTTTAAAGAAATAGGTTGTGTTAAAGGAGCCATTTTTTGGCCAATTAGAGTAAACCAAAATGCAAAAACAGCCTCTTGAGAAACGCTGCCTCTTTGCTTAAGATTTCCAAGCATTTCAGGCAAAAGATCGCTGATTTTTTTTCCTGTCGGATTGATCCCTTGGTAGTTTCTTTTAGTCCGCCTATGCATACACTCAAAGCTAGTGAATCGACGCTAAAAGGACAAGGTGTTTTTCTAGAAGAAAAGATTGCTCACTCCCCAGGCGATGACAAAATACATCGTCATTGAAAGGAAGTCGTTGAGAGCGGTTATAATCGGACCTGATGAAATTGCTGGATCAACCCCAACCCTTGCAAAGAAAAGAGGTGAAAATACGCCGAGAAGTGTTCCTGCAAAACAGGCGCCAATAAGACCCAAGCTTACAATCACAGAGACTGCAATCGGCGTTGTTGAAGCGAGAGATCCTCCCGTCATTAGATCGATCATAAAAACGATCAAACCGCTACCTATCCCAAAGATCACTCCAGTAAAGAGGCCGCTGAAAAACTCCTTAACAATCGTCTCTCTACGACTTCCCGGAGAAAGCCCTCCCATCGCCATCGTACGAACAAGGACGGTGCTACACTGTAATCCGATATTCCCCGACATCCCTGTAATTAGCGGCACAAAAAAGAGAGCAAACGTCAAAACGCCCCCTTCATGTTTTTGAAATGACGACATCACGCCCACATTTACAAGGCCGGCTAATAGCGTGACTAAAAGCCAAGGAGCCCTCATTACAAACCGGCGAAAGACCGAATCATTCGAAGTAAATCTTTCTTTTGTACCTGCCATCCGCGCAATGGTCTCATCTGCCATATCCTCCATTGCCTCGACAACGTCCTCGTGAGCAATAACACCCACAAGATAGTTATCGATATCTACAACGGGAAGCGATGAAATCTTATAGCGTTCAACAAGGTCAATCACCTCTTCTCTTGTTGCATCTGCAGTGACCTTGTGAAGAACAGGACGCATCACCTGACGAAGTGGCGTTTCGTCTGAATTGATCATCATATTACGGGCAGGAACGTATCCTTGAAGCTCTCCCGCATGATTTAGAATGAAGATCCCTTTTGTAAAATCGATCCGCGGATGATCCCGAATGTAGCTCGCAGCCTCACCAATTGTCATATCCATTGTGAAGGCAAAAAACTCGGAACTCATTAATCTGCCGGCACTTCTTCGGTCATGCTTTTTTAGCTCGCGAATGCGATTGGCGCGCCGAAAATCGATCATCTCCATTAAACGACGAAAGCGCCTTTCTGGCATATCTTCGACAAGCCATACAGCCTCGTCGATCGGGACGCGTTCAAAAACCTTTTTTAACTCTAGATTGTCGAGCTCGCGAAAAAGAGCGATTCTCGTATCGCTGTCAGTATTTATAAGAAACTTGATCTTCGCATCTAGATTGGAGAGGTTTTTGTAGAGAGTCGGGCAAAGATTTGCAGGGAGGTGTGACGCCGCATAGGCTAAGTCAATGGGCGAGTGTTCGCAGGCAATCTTTGCAATATCGTGTAAGCAAAATTTTGAAGTTTGCTTATGAAAAGCATTTTCAAGCTTTTCCTTTAGCAAATCGTCGATTTGCCCTGTTTTGGATTCGGGTGGAGAAACACCAACTTTCTCCTCAAGCTCATCTGGCTCATAGACTTGCATAGTCACGCCCCCCTCTCGACTTGTGATCTATGATAGAGGGATTTTTGCTTAAACGCAAGCCTAAACCCAAATCGGATTTCAAAGACGAAGTCCCTTCACTTTATTTCCCCCCCAATATACAATGCCTTGATATGCAAGATCCAAAGAACATAAGAAACATCGCGATTATCGCGCACATTGACCACGGGAAGACAACTCTTCTCGACAGCCTACTCAAGCAATCTAAAATTTTTAGAGAAAACGAGAAGATCCCGGAAAGGGTCATGGACAGCTATGATCAGGAAAAAGAGCGTGGGATCACGATTTTCGCAAAGCACACCTGTGTCTATCACGACGACTATAAGATCAACATCATCGACACTCCTGGGCACGCTGATTTCTCTGGAGAGGTTGAGCGGGTTCTTGGGATGGTCAATAGCGTTCTGCTCTTGATTGATGCAAAAGAAGGGCCGATGCCGCAAACACGTTTTGTTTTGTCTGCCGCTCTAAAAATGGGTCTTCGGCCGATTGTCGTTCTCAATAAAATCGACAAGCCACATGCAGATCCTGATCGCGTGCTCAACGAGGCGTTTGATCTCTTTGCGGAGCTTGGCGCTACTGACGAGCAGCTTGATTTTTCTTACATTTACGCATCTGGTGTCAACGGCTATGCCATTGAAAACGTGGACGACACACCAAAAGATCTTACGCCGCTTTTCGATTTGATCCTTAAAGCAGCGCCTCCGCCACCTGGAAACCTTGAGCTTCCGTTCCTTCTCCAAGCTGCGACGATTTCCTATGACGACTATATTGGAAGACAGGCTTGCGGGCGGATTTTAGAAGGGAAAATTACGAAGGGAGATACAATTGTTCGTGTTGACCGAAATGGGAACCACACAAATCACAAAGTCGTAAAACTTGAGGGCCATCTTGGCCTGAAAAAAATCGAAGTCGAGGAAGCTGGCGCTGGTGATATCGTTGCAATCTCGGGGATTCCTGAAGTGGAAATCGGGGACACGCTATCCGATCCAAGTAAGATCGTGCAACTCCCTCCAATTACCCTCGCGGAGCCTACAGTATCTGTCGAGTTTCTCATCAACACGAGTCCCTTTGTTGGAAGAGACGGGAAGCATGTCACGATGAATAAGCTTCGTGATCGGCTTATGAAAGAAAAAAAGGCGAATATCTCTTTGAAAATCGAGGAGATTCCCGGGGTCGATGATGCAATCCGCGTCTGCGGAAGAGGCGAGCTCCACTTAGCTGTTTTAATTGAAGCGATGCGAAGAGAGGGCTTTGAGATGGCGATTTCAAAACCCAAGGTCATCACAAAAGAAATGGATGGGGTCATCCATGAGCCTCTTGAAAGAGTGCATGTGGAGGTTCCTGAAAACCTCTCTGGTACTGTGATTGAGGATCTTTCTAAAAGAAAGGGAGAGATGCAGTCTCTTGAAACCTCTGAAAATGGTCTTACGACGATGATGTTTCTTGTTCCAACAAGAGGACTTATGGGATATCGAAATGACTTTCTTACAAGAACATCTGGTCTTGGCATCTTGACCTCTATTTTTGATTCCTTCACTCCATGGAAGGGAACGCTTCCTGGGCGTCTTCGCGGCGTCTTGATTTCCAATGGAAAAGGGAGCGCCAACGGCTATGGCCTCTTTACTCTCCAAGACAGAGGGTCCCTTTTTGTAGCAGCTGGAGATGAAGTCTATGAGGGAATGGTCGTAGGAGAACACGCTCGCGAAAACGATCTTATCGTGAATGCAACAAAGGCAAAGCAGCTCACCAACGTGCGCGCTTCAGGAACGGATGAGAACATCGTCCTCACTCCGCCTCGCGTGTTTACGCTCGAAAGAGCCATCGACTACATTGAGGACGATGAGCTCGTTGAAGTTACACCCCGCTTCATTCGTCTGCGCAAAACCTATCTCACAGAAAACGAAAGAAAACGAAAGAAAAAATAGTATTGTTTTTTTTGGGGGGACAAGCGAAAATCCCCCTTGTGCATACTCAAAGTATAAAAGTCTCTAACAAGTTTGCCTATTGGGGTGCGCTTCTTCTTGCATTCATCATTCCAATTGAACACAAGTACGACAAGTTTCTTCGCTTCTTCTCTTTAAAAATCATTCCTAAAGGGCTCGTCCTTCCTCCCGGGTTTGATAAAAAGATCTACGTTTACGCATCTGACTTAATCGCGTTGAGTCTCTTTGTTTTGCTTATTTTTGCATTTAAGGTTCCATTGAAGCGCCTCATCTTTGGAAAAGGATCCATCTTTCTTTGGGGCATTTTTATCTCTGCGCTTGTCTCTCTTTTTGTATCCCCTTTTTCGCATTACTTAACCGCCTACGCGCGTCTTATCCAACTCCTCACTCCTATTTTTCTCTATTCATTTTTAACAAACATCTCGTCCTTAGAAATCAAACACTTCTTCTATGTCCTTGTCCTTGCAGCGACCGTTCAGGGATGCATTGCAATTGCGCAGTATTTTTCACAAGAGCAGTTAGGACTTAGGCTTTTAAGCGAATCAAGAGATCCACCTGCAGCCTTCCATATGGCAAATGCTAAGCGTTGGATTTTTGATTCTCTTTTTGGGGGAGGATCTCCCTCAACAATCATAAAAAGAGCACGAGGGACTCTTCCTCACTGCAATATCCTCGGGGGATTTTTCGTCTTATCGATCATGGCAACCTATGCGCTGATTGCTGAGGAAGTAAAAAAAAGAAAAAAGGTGCTTTTGGGAGCCCTCCTTGCCTTGCAGTTTTTTGCCTTAAATACCACTTTTTCAAGAGCTGCTATCTTTGGCGTTATCCTTGGCACTTTTGTTTGGTTTGTTTGGGCCTTTCTCCAGAAAAAAAGCTACCGATTTTTGGGGTTTGCAGTTGTTTTATCCGGAGTTCTTTGTTCAACGCTTCTTTTTGAACCGTCTCTTGCTCGAGGGGGCTTATTTAACTACAATCAGACAGCAAGAAACGCAGACAAAGAGCGTCTTGATGCCCAAGTAACTGCTGTTAAGATGGTTCAAGACAATCCGGTCTCTGGGGTGGGTTTTCAACAGTTTACAAGAGAGTCAAATGCTCGTGAAAACACAAGAATTCCAGCTCACAATATTTATCTTTTTGTCCTAACAGAAATGGGATTTCTCGCTTTTTTCTCACTGCTTGGATTTATTGGGTTTGTTCTGTTTAAAGCCGTTCGCGCTCCCTTTAGCCCTGAAATTGCATCTCTTACAAGTGCCTTTATCGCGTTTTTGTTTATTGGGGGCTGTGATTTTTATCTAATTACTTCTCAGCAAGGCAAGCTCATGTTTTTTTTAACAGCAGCTCTCTTGGTCTCTGAAAGCATAAAAAGGGGGTCTCATGCAAAGCTGGAAAATGTTTGATGAAATCGCAACGAGTTACGATCGGATCAACCGCGTTCTTTCTCTTGGTATGGATAAAGCATGGAGACGCAAGCTTATCAAAAGCCTTCCTGACAAAAAAAACATGGAACTCTTAGATCTTGCAACAGGAACAGCGGACCAGCTTCTTTCTCTCCTAAACAGTGGCGCATCGATTAAACAAGCCTGTGGGATTGATCTTTCAAAAGAAATGCTTGAGATTGGTCGAAAAAAAGTAGCAGACAAAAAAAACGTTAAACTTATCGAGGCTGACGCCCAAGAGCTCCCCTTCAAAGAAAATACCTTTGATGTGGCAACCTTTTCTTTTGGCATTCGCAATGTGCCAGATCCATTGCAATCGCTCAAAGAAATCTACAGAACACTAAAGCCCTCTGGCAAGTGCCTAATTCTCGAGTTTTCGCTTCCTCCACAGCCGATCAAAAGTGCGTATCTTCTCTACTTACGCCATCTTCTCCCCTTCCTTGGAGGCCT
Organism: uncultured bacterium; assembly: GCA_965370365.1. Taxonomy (GTDB): domain Bacteria; phylum Chlamydiota; class Chlamydiia; order Chlamydiales; family SM23-39; genus DAIDHZ01. The sequence continues at coordinate 40,839 of CBDUSP010000005.1, forward strand.
CCTCTCTAAAAACAAACAAGCATACACATACTTAAATCAAACCATTGAAACATTCCCCTATGGAGAAGCGTTTACCCATCTCATGAGAGAAGCCTCATTTACAAAGCTCAAAATCCATCCAATGGCGCTGGGCGCTGTGACTCTCTACGAAGGGACAAAACCGTGAAAGTCTTCTGGTCTGACGAGCAAGGGAATTCCCCTCCTGAAGACGCTATCTTTTCCGCCTGTCTCTTTACAGAAACAGTTCCCGTCCCTTTTGAAAATGTCACCTTTGTTAAAGAACTTCCTCTAAGCTCAAAACCAATTCGCATCGTTAAGAGAACATTTACACCAAATCGCGAAGAGTGGATCGAAGGCATCAAAAGAACGCAAAAATCAGGGATCAGTAAAGTTGTCCTTGCAAGATGCTGTGAACTTGAGTGTGAAGAAGCACCCGATCCTTTTGCAATTGCTGCAAGGCTTTTAGAAAAAGCAAAAAATTCCACCGTCTTTTGTTTTCAAGATGGAGACGCCGCTTTTGTAGGAGCCACTCCTGAAATTCTTTTTTCAAGAGAGAACAATAAACTCACAACAGAGGCTCTTGCCGGAACCCGTCTTCGTGGTGAAGATGAAACAGCTTTTTTACAAAGCAAAAAAGATCTCAGTGAAATCGAACCTGTAATTGACTATTTACAAAAAAATCTCAGCTTCCTCTCTTTTTCTCCTATTTCCATTAAAAAAACCTCCAACCTTTTGCATCTACACGCAAAGGGGACAGGCACAATACCCTCCTCTGTCTCAGATGCTCAAATTTTAGAAAAAATTCATCCAACACCTGCTCTTTGTGGCTTGCCAAAACAACAAGCCCTTGATTGGATTCAAAAGATCGAGCCCTTTGAAAGAGGCCTTTACGGCGGGATACTTGGATGGTCTACAAAAGAAAAATCTACCTGGATCGTGGCGATTAGGTGTTGCTTTATCCAAGGAAACACAGTGAAGCTCTACACAGGCGCTGGGATTGTGCCCCTCTCAAACCCTGAAAAAGAATGGGAAGAACTGAACAACAAAATGGCACTCTACGAGGACATTTTTATATGAAAGCTGGCTGGATCATCGACCAACTCATCTGCCAAGGCGTAGAACACTTTTGCATCGCTCCTGGCTCTCGTAGCTCACCGCTTGCACTTGCTGTCGCAAATCATCCAAAAGCGAAAGTCACCGTCCACTTTGATGAAAGAGGCCTTGGATTTTTCGCCCTCGGAATTGGCAAAGCGACAAAAACCCCAGCTGCCGTTATCACAACCTCGGGAACCGCTGTCGCCAACCTTTACCCTTCCGTTATGGAAGCCTCGCAAAGCATGACGCCCATGATCCTGCTTACCGCAGACAGGCCCCATGAGCTTCGCTTTTGCGGAAGCAATCAAACAATGGACCAAGTCAGGATCTTTGCAAATGCAGTGCGTGAGCAAGTGGATCTAAGCCCCCATATCGATGAAAAGACAACGCGTTCCATGATCGCCCAGAATGTTTTTAGCTCTCTTAAAAACCCTCCTGGGCCAGTGCACATGAACTGTCCTTTTCAAGATCCTCTCCATACGGAAGTCCCTCTAAGAGAAGGAGGCAAAATTGAACACAGCTTTCCAACGCTTTCAGCCAAGCCTCTTAAAGTCGATGCAAACAAAGGGGTGATCCTGCTTGGGCCCATAAGCGAAGACCCGGCCCCCGTGCTAAAGCTTGCCAGAAGACTACAGTGGCCTGTTTTTGCCGATCTTTTATCGAATGCAAGACAAACACCAACTCCTGAGCAAATCCGCTCGTTTGATTGGATTCTGCAATCCGGAGCTCCCAAGCCTGATTTTATTCTCCACTTTGGAAACCGGTTTATTTCAAAGAGAATCCTGGAATGGGAAAAAGAAGTTCCCATGACCCACGTAAGTCCATTTCCCTTTCTCCAAGATCCTGCAAGACGCCTATCTATGCGCATCCAATCTGATATAGAACCGTTTTGCGAAATGTTTGAAGCAAAAACGGATCCCACATGGCTCTTCTCATGGCAGGAACTCGATCAAAAGCTTGAGCCAGAGTTTTCCCATCCCTTTACAGAAGCACACGCAGTGCGATCTCTTCCATCGGACAGGCCCATTTTTTTTGGCAATAGCATGCCGATTCGATTGGCAGATCACTTCTTTTTTCCTAAGAAAGCGCCCCAAGTATTTGCAAATCGTGGGGTGTCAGGAATTGATGGGAATATTGCAACAATTGCAGGCATTGCAGAAGGACTTAACTCTCCCAGCATCGGATTTATCGGGGATCAAACAGCCTTGCACGATCTAAACTCGCTGCCTCTTATCAAAAAACACAAAATCCTTCTTATTATCTCAAATAATTTTGGAGGGGGGATTTTTGATTATCTGCCAATCTCGAAATCGCGCCATCTAGAGCGATTTTTCACAGCCTCTCACCCGTGGACATTTGAAAATGTTGCGAAAATGTTCGATATTCCCTACGTTCGTGTGGAGGGAATGCTAGATGATTTGCCCTCTTTCGGGATCGTTGAACTGATGACAAAAAGAGAAGAAAGTTACGCTTTCTTGCAACGGTGTAAGGAGCGATGTAAAAGATCACTCAGGGAGCCTGAAAAGGCTCATGGAAGCCTTCTACAAAGCTAAGCCGTACTTCTAGCCCCCGCCCCCCTTCCTCTGCCCCTACTCCCAGGGAGAGGAATTGGCGGAAGTTCCCCCCGTATTGCTTTTTCCAGCCGCTCCAACTCTTGTTGTGTTTCAGCTCTTGTTGTTTCAGCCTGTTTATATTGTGAGAGAACGCTCTCCAACGCCCTGTTAATCTGTTCCAACGTCTCAATGTTAGTCTTAAATCGACTAGCGTCTTCCTTAGACTTTGATAGGAGATTGGCATTATCCAACAACTGTGTTTGCAGTTTCGAAACTGCTTCCCGCTGAGAATCTAAGTCTGCTTTTGCAGTCTGTAATTGATCAGATAGTTTCTCATTCTCACTCTCACTCTTTGCAGAAGCTACGCCTGCACTTGCAGTCTGTAACTGATCGGAGAGTGGCTTTTTCGCTTCCTTTAAGAGTGCAATTTCTGCATTGAGTTCCTGATCTCTTTGTTCAGATTCTTTTTTCTCGGCTTTAGCCTTCTTTTTTTCTTGTTGCAATTCCTGCCGCGCGTTCAGAAGATTCGTAGTTAAAGGATCTATTTCTATTGTTCGCTGTTCTGCAAACTTCAATCGAAGATCTTCCACCGTTTTCCCTAAGTCCAAAACAATTTGACTTTCTGTTTCTAATCGTTTCGATAGTTTATTCTTTTCTTCTTTCTCTTTTGCTAAATCCTTTTGGACATTAGCCAATTGATTCTCCAGATCAGTTATTCCTTCCGCTGCGAAGGATTTGCTCATCTCAGCAACCTTTTTTGACAACTCTGCAATCTCTTGGAGACTTTTTGTACATTTACCCTCCACCTCCTCTGTATGCTTTTCCGCAATCTTTTCCTGCTTTCGCAGTTGAGTAACTGTGTCCGTTATAGCCCGTACCGAGGCAAGCCTCACCCCTATCTGAACCTCGGATGCACCGTCGAGTATTACCTGAAACCTGCAGCCGTCTCCCCACGTCCCGCGTAGTTTCTCCTCATTGTCGCCTAGAAAGTTCGTCGCGTGTTTCAAGGCTCTCTGTTGCGCTTGTGATAGTTGGGCGAGGTTATTTGTAATGCCAGTCATACTTACATCCTATAATAAATAATTACCGTTATAATGACGTTTAAGTTACACGAAAACACACAAAATACGCAACGATTAAAAATTTATTGATCTAGAAAGATCTGATCAATAGTCTAGGGGGAATGAATTGTTCAGTGTCTCCTTAAGGAACGTAACTACCGAAGCATCAGATGGATACAAAAAACAACCCAATCCCCCTCGTACTCCTACATGGTTTCTTAGGCACAAAAGCCGACTGGGATCCTGTCTGCTCTCACTTGGAGGAATTTGAGTGCATCTTAGGTGAACTCCCAGGCCATGGCAAGACCCCATTTACTAAAGATTTTTTTAATCTCATCCCCGCCCTTCCCAAAATGCACTTGATTGGCTATTCGATGGGAGGACGCCTCGCCATGCAATATGCGCAAGCGTTTGAAGACAGAATTGCAAGCCTTACCATCCTCTCAGCTCACAGAGGACTGCAGGACGGAAAAGAAAAAAGGCTTATGCTTGATCAACAATGGTCTAAAAAAATCGTGGGCTCTTTTGATGATTTTTTAGAGGAGTGGTACAACCAGTCCATCTTTGGAGGCTTTAAGCCCGATTTTGCGATGCGTAAAAAACACAATCCCACCGAACTTGTAAAAGCGCTGAATTTTTATAGCTTGGGCAATCAAGACCTCCTTAAGCCCAAAAATGCCCTCTTTGTTGTTGGAGAAAAAGACACAAAATACAGAAAACTGTATCCTGATGCGACTGTTGTTCCAGATGCTTACCATATGGTCCATCTTGAGAACCCTAAATTTATAGCGGATGTAATTAGAAATGAAGTGGATCATTTCCAAAAAATACGAAGACATCAAGTATGAAAAGATGGATGGGATTGCAAAGATCACCATCAATCGCCCCGAAGTGCGCAACGCTTTTCGCCCGCAAACCGTCGACGAAATGCGAGAGGCACTTCAAGAAGCGCGCCACGATGACGCAATTGGCGTTATCATTTTAACAGGTGAGGGAGAAAAAGCATTTTGTTCAGGCGGCGATCAAAAAATTCGAGGCGATGCTGGCTATAAAGATGGCAAAGGGGGGCACAAACTAAACGTTCTCGACTTTCAACGAGAGATCCGCACTTGCCCAAAACCCGTCATTGCGATGATTGCAGGCTATGCAATCGGTGGCGGCCATGTGCTTCACGTTGTTTGTGATTTAAGCATTGCAGCAGATAACGCCATCTTTGGCCAGACAGGTCCAAAGGTGGGCTCTTTTGACGGCGGTTTTGGATCGAGTTTTTTAGCACGCATCGTTGGTCAAAAAAAGGCGCGAGAAATTTGGTTTTTATGCCGAAAATATGATGCAAAAGAAGCGCTTGAAATGGGACTTGTTAACTGCGTTGTTCCATATGAAAAACTCGAAGAAACAACGATTCAATGGGCAAAAGAGATTCTGCAACATTCACCGCTTGCCATCCGCTGCTTAAAATCAGCGCTCAATGCCGATTGTGATGGACAAACAGGACTCCAAGAGCTCGCTGGAAATGCAACGATGCTCTATTATATGACAGAAGAAGGACAGGAAGGTCGCAATGCATTCAACGAAAAGCGAAAACCCGATTTCGCAAAATTCCCCAAGCGCTCTTGAGAGATGGTTTTTAGCGACGCGGCCCAAAACCTGGATCGCCTCTTTAAGCCCCGTCCTTATTGGCACGGTAATGGCACCATCTATTTCTTGGGTGCTCTTTTTG
>CBDUSP010000006.1:0-45614 GCA_965370365.1 uncultured bacterium
GTATCCTGTTCATTTTTTAATGCGTTAGCCCTGGAGGAAGACCCTTCCACAGCTTCTATTCATCAGGAAGCTGAAGAGCCTAATTGAAATTTCCCCTGAGTGCGGAAATTGAAATGACTATATGCCCCTACATTTTCAGTAGGGGCTTGGATTCGTTATTCAAAAGACATTTCTGCAAGAAGCTCTTCTCTGCTCTCTAAGAGCATGAACTTCTGTGCGTCGACAGCCATTCCGTGGTGATACCACTCTGTATCTACCCCTTCCTCACTATAGGACTTGCAGCAGCCATGTTTCTTGTCATTGCTCCACACGGTCTCAGAAATCATGTTGCCAAGATCGTCGTAGTGATACTCTGTTCCGTATTTAACACCGTCTTCATAGGGGATCTCTGCAACTCTCATCCCGTTGCGATAAAGGATCTTTTGCCCGTCTAGAATACCATGTTTCCACGCAAGCTCCATAAGCGGTCTTCCTGAGGCTGCATACTTCACCTGAGGGCCATGCAGTTGGTAGTTCTCGTAGTGAGAGAGTGTGTGGAGCTCTCCATTAGGGTGATAGGAGGCTCTTTCTGTAATCGCGCCATCATGGATCTTGTCTTTCGAAACCAAAATACCTTCTCTTGTTCTTTTCGTACGACAGCCATTGCCACTTTCAACTTTTGCTTCGAGCTCGTGATCTGGAGAGTAGTATTTTCCTTCAACAAGTATATGATTTTCATACTCTTCTACGCTCAAAGGGATCCCCCGATTGCTCCAGAGTGTAATGACGTTGCGATCATCAAACTCGTAGAGATCCTCTCTTGATGGGATTCCCATCTCATCGAAGACAGTCTCTTTGAGGAGATTTCCTTGATCATAGACGAGGAGTTTTTCTACAACGGCACGCTCTGGAAATGTGTATGTAGTCGGTCCATGGAGCTGCCCATTTTCATAAGAGCGTGAGATCTTCACTCCACTGCTTAGCTGTTCAACAATCTGTCCATCTTGAGATCTTGCATCCCACTCTTCTTGGGAGACACTGAATCCGTATTTATGGACAAACGTTTGAGAGACAACTTGATTAGGTGATGTGTTGTCCTGACAAGATGCAAGAAAAAGTCCTGACAAAACAACGAAAGAAATAGAAACACGTTTCATAGTAAAGCTCCATAACAAATCATTGGTCCCATCTTATGATGAAGAGGATCGATTTAGCAAGAAATTTCCGAAAGGAGGCACTGATAAATCAGTTGTTCAGTGTCTCCGATACTTGTGAAATTAACTTCCCATGTTCCTTTTCAACTTCCTCAGCTGAGATTGTTTTTAATGGATCTCGATACGTAAAGCGAAAGGTTGCATTTTGCTTTTCATAAAGATCAATTAGCTCAAAGCTTTCAAGGAAGAGAGGCTGATGAGCTTTGATGGATTTAAAGAGCATCTCCATTGGAAGATTCGGTGGTAGAGAGACCGTCCAATCTCTCTCTGAAGAGGGGAGATTGGGAATCGATGAGAATGTAGCATGGGGCTTTGCAAGACGCATCAAATGCTCGATATCAATCTCTGCAAAAAGCACTCTGTGCTTAATATCTAATTTGGAGAGCATGTCTGGGTGCACTTCTCCGAAAGATCCGATGACAAGATCGTTTAAGCAAACATTTGCCTGCCTTCCTGGATGGAAGCTTATATGATTTCCTTGGTCGAAGGATAAATTGTCGATACGCAAAGAGACAAAGAGGTCCTCTAAAAGTCCTTTAAGCGTGAAGAAATCAGCCTCCTGTGGCTTCTGGTCCCAGTGATGAGGGGCCTCTTTGCCTCCGAGGAGTAAAGAGAGCATCGGGATCTCTACGCTTTTCATGTCTTGCAGGAAGTGAATCCGTCCGATTTCAAAAGCACTAAAGCTCTGGTTTTTTAAGTCGAAATTCGTCTTTGCAACTTGCAAAAGTCCGGGCATTAGAGAGGGTCTTAAAATAGAGTACTCCTCTGTTTTTGCATGGATTGCTTTTAAGATACGAATCCCCCGAGAGGTAACAAGCTCTACACAAAGATCAGCAAGCTTTGGGCTGATGAGATCAGAGGTAAGGAACTCTTGCAATCCAAGGGCGACACACCGCTTCCGTAAATTCCTTTCAAAGACATACACGGGATCATTTGGAAGTTGTGACGAAATGCTGCGAGAGAGACCTCTTTCGATATTGTTATAGCCATAGAGGCGGGCCACTTCTTCGATAAGATCGATCTCTTCATTTAAATCAAAGCGATACGTTGGAGGCTCTACAGTCATTGAATTGTCTATCTTACATTCAAGGCGGTGAAAGATATTTTCGATTTCTGTCTTAGAAAGCTTGGTTCCAAGAAGAGCATTTGCTCTTTCAGGGCGAAAGAAGATTTTCTTGCGAGGAAAAGGCCCTTTTTTGAGATCGATTTTTCCAGAGGATATTTTTCCTCCACTTAAAGTTGCAATTAGGGAGCAGGCTTCATCAAGAGCCAACTCCACACCATTTGGATCGATCCCTTTTTCGAAACGAATTGCGCTGTCTGTTCTTACACCTAACTTTTTAGCCCCTTTTCGGATCGTGATCGGATCGAAAAAAGCAGCCTCCAAGAAGATCTTTTGCGTGTCGGCGTGAACCGCGCTATTTTTCCCGCCCAGAACACCTGCTGCAGCAAGCGTTTTCTTTGCATCGGAAATCACAAGTGTTCCCTTTGGAATCTCTCGCCAGATGTCATCTAATCCAAGCCATTTTTCTGTGTGTTTTGCAGGACCTATTTTAAGTGTTTTTCCTTCGATTAAATCAAAATCAAAGGCGTGCATAGGTTGTCCTGTTTTCATCAGGATAAAATTGGTTACATCGACTACGTTATTAATCGGTTTCATCCCAAGTGAATAAAGCTCTTTTTGAAGCCAGAAGGGGGAGGGGCCAATCTTGACATTTTCAATCAAGCGTCCCATGTAGCGGGGGGTAAGAGCAAAATCCTCTATTTGAATCTCGATTTTTTTCTCTTCTAAGGAAGTGCTTTCTGGTGGTGATCTTTCAATTGTTTTTTGTAAAGCTGCTCCGAGCTCTCTTGCAACACCAAGTGCACTCAAGCAATGTCCGAGATTCGGAGTTAAAGAAATCTCCAAAACAGGATCCCAAAGAAGGGAACAAAGATCTGATCCATTTTCCCACTCTAAGGGGAGTTCCATGATTCCAGAGTCCTCTTTCCATAGTTGAAGCTCTGTGGCAGAGCAGAGCATGCCGTAAGATTCGATGCCACGAAGGCTTGCTTGTTCAATTGTTTGGTTTTTCCCATGAGGACCCATCAGAACAGATCCAACAACTGCAAAAGCGGTTTTTATCCCAACTCTGCAGTTTGGAGCGCCGCAAACGACTTGAATCTCTTCTTTCCCATTATGGACCTGAGCGATCTGGAGTTTTTTTGCATCCGGATGAGGGTTTACAGAAATCACCTCTCCTACAATCACTTTTGCAAATGGTGGATGCTCATTGATGACGGCATCTACTTCAATTCCAAGGAGGGTGAGTGTTTCGCAAAGGGTCTCAATTGAAAGATCAAGGGGCAGATAAGTTTTAATGAGCGAAAGGGGTAGCTTCATTTTGCAATGTCCAAATAATTTTGATTTGGCTTCGAGGATACAAGGAAACGTGCTGTAAAACAACCCAAAAAAGCTCCCAGATTGTATACTCCCCCACCAATATGACACTATTACGCGATTTTCATGGTTGTCCCCACTTGCAGCTAGCTCCTATGGAGGGAGTGGGAGATGTTTTTTTTCGGGGAGCGATGGCCTCCATCGGGGGCTTTGATGAGGCGGTTCGGGAGTTTTTACGCGTTCCTGCAAATGCCCATGTCAAAAGCCTTGCGAAAGTTTATGATCCTGAGGAAATGGCTCCGATCCCGCTTGTAGCCCAAATTATGGGATCAGACCCAGCGTTGATGGCTAAGATGGCGCAGGAGCTTGTGAGAATTGGGGCCCCGCGCATCGATGTCAACTGTGGGTGCCCCTCAAATGTGGTGACGGGGAGGGGAGCAGGGTCAAGTTTACTTAAAAATCCAAAGATTTTGTACGCGGTGGTGGATGCCGTTGTCTCCGCGGTGGATGTTCCGGTCACCATCAAAATGCGATCGGGCTATGAAGACACCTCTTTATTTGAGGAGAATCTAATGGCTGCCCAAGAAACGGGAGTGCAATATATCACGCTTCATCCAAGGACAAAGAAAGATGGATACGGTCCTCCTGCCAAGTGGGAATTGATCGCAAAGGCAAAGTCCCTTCTAAAAATTCCGGTTGTTGGCAATGGAGATATTTTAAGTGTCGAAGATGCGCTTGAGATGCTAAAGCAAACAGGCTGTGACGGGCTTATGATTGGGAGAGGGAGCATTCAAAACCCATTTATCTTCCACCTGATTCGAGCGCATTTTTCTGGGCAGCCTTTCAAGCCAAAAGGGCAGGATCTTGTGCAGTTTTTAAAGGTCTTTTTGAGTAAACTGCCTAATTGTATTCCTGAAAAGACAAGAGTAAATAAGCTAAAGCAGCTTTTGAGTCTGATTTTTAAAAGCAATCCAATCTTAGAGGAAAAGAGGCGTCACGTACTCACGAGCTCTAAACAAAATCCCCTCCATCTTCTTCAAGAAGCGGAGGGGTTTTTACGTGAGAATTGGATCCCTATCTCTTATCGAGACTGCAAGGGCCGGCCCCAAACTGAGTGATCATAAGGGCAGCTCCGAGCATGGAAAGGTTTTTCCAGAAGCAGAAACCCTGCATCATCGCAAATGTTTCGGTTGCTTCCCAATATCTGTGCATGGAAAACGCGCTTCCAAGCAAAAAGATAACAAGAAGCCATGCTCCCAACTTGGCTTTGTAGCCGAATAAGATGCTTAAACCTCCGAGAAGGGCCACAATTCCAGCTACAGGAACTGTGAATGCAGCCATGGGAACTCCCATCTGGGCTGCAAATTCAATCATTTCTGGTGAAAAGTGGTTAAACGATTTGATGATGAAAATCGCTGAAAACAAAACTCTTCCAAGTAACACAATGTATTTTGACATAAGAACTCTCTTTATTTTTGGTATATCGATTTCGAGTGTTTTTTTACAATAGGGAATGGTTGTCTTTTTTCTTTAGGATGAATTACTATCCTCAGAAAATAGGAGTGTCTGTTGCGTAAGTTATTTATTGTTATTTCCTTGGCAGCTTTGTGTGTGTTGTCTTGTCGTGTTTACAAGCAGGTAGCGCGCTCTTCTTTAAACGTGGTTGTTCGGAAAACTGAACGGATAGAAAACCCCGAAATTCAAGACAAAGTGCTGATTTGCGGAGTTTGTAGAAACACCGAAAAAGCGGTTCCAAATACCATCGCTTCGATCGCTAACTTAGGGAGCCGTTTTTCAAACTACCGGGCAATCATTTATGAGAACAATTCAACGGATCAGACAAAAAAGCTCCTTAGCTCTTGGGCAGATAGCGATCCACACATCATTTTTCTATCAGAGCAACTATCAACGCGGAAGATCGCTCGGCAGCTTGCAATGAAGCTCTCGTCGCATCGGACAGATAAGATCGCAAGGGCAAGAAATATTGTGCTCGATGTTGCGATGGACAAGAGGTTTGATGATTTTAAATATGTCATTTGGGCTGATCTTGATTTTTTGGAACCGTGGGATGTAGATGCGATTGTAGAAACGATTCTGCATCCTCAAGAAGAGTGGGATGCTGTTTTTGCAAATGGCGCATATGATTTATTTGCTCTTCGATCTCCTGATCTTCCAATCGGGTATGAACTTATCGGGTCTTTGTACTGGACGAATCTTAAGAGGGTTTCTGAAAAACTTAACTTGGATCCAGAAGGGTCTTGGCAAAAAGTTTACTCCGCTTTTGGGGGGCTTGGGATTTATAAGAGAGACGCAATACGCAATTGTCGATATTCGGGTGTTGTCACACAAGATCTTGAGAAAGTTGCAACTGCATGGCTTGGAAAAGCAAGGCAAGAGGAACATCCCTTGTTCTTGAAAGAGTACGATGAACTTCTTTCTTCCAGAGACATTTTTGATCTATCAGGGCCTTTACTGGGGACAAGAAAAAACTATCCAGATGAAATCGGTGTTCGGGTGTATGGAGGGGATCTTGTTTGGTTTTCTTGCACGAAAAATGCAACGCTTCCTTGGGTCTGTGAACATGTTCCTTTGCATGCATCAATGGCGCTTAAGGGGCATGATCGCTTTTTTATTAATCCGAAAATTCGAGTTAATCCGTGATTTTTGAAGCGCTTTGTTTTTTCTGATACTTGAAGAAAAAAAACAGAGGACAAAGAGCTAGGACGTTTCCGGCTAGAATCATAAGAAAATATTTCGATGGGCTCCCCACATCAATATTATCTGGTGGGAAGAAGCTGATAATAATCGTTGTTGTGCAGCCAATAAATCCAAGAAGGGATGTCGTCCAGATCCCTAAATTTTTCCCCGGAATCTTGAATGAAGCAGGGCGATTCGTGTACCTGTAGTGAAGACGAATTGCAGCTCCAAATATAAAGAGATACATAATCATGTAAAGCTCTGTGCTTAAGGCGGTTAAGAACCAGTAAAAAGCGTTTACCGAAGGGACAAGCAAAAAGACGAGGCAAAAAAAGCTGACCAAAAGCGCTTGTACAATGAGGATGTTTTGCGCCACTCCCGCCTTGTTGAGTTTTGTAAAGAAGGGGGGGAGGAATTTGAATTCTGCTGCGTGTAGAAGTCCTTTGGCGGGAGAGATAAGCCAGTTCACCATGGTAGCAATTGCTCCCATGCCAATGCAAAGAGTAAGAACGGGAACGAGTTTTTCAAGTCCGAACGTGGCAAACATGCTGCTAAAGACCTGCATGACTCCGGAGACAAGGCTGATCTCTTTTTCGGGGAGGACAAAGGCGATGGTGAGCGATCCAAAGATCATCGAGAAGAGAATAAAAACGGTGGAGAGTAAAATGGCTTTTGGAAAGTTTTTTTGTGGGTTTTTGACATCATTTACGTGAACTCCAGCAAGCTCAATTCCTAAAAAGGAGGCCATGATGGCGACAAGCGATACCCAATGTGAGGGATTTGTTAAAGAGGGGAGAAGAGACTCTTTTGAGAGAGTGATTTGAAGAGGGTCTCCTTTAAAAAACCAACAAAAGCCCAAAACAATCAAAAGGAGCATTGGAATGATGGTTCCAATGAGAGCGCAGACGTTGTTAATCATTGCCGATACGTGAAGGCCCTTTAGGTTAATCAGGGTGAGTGTCCAAAAAATGCCGAGAATGCACAAAACGAGATACGTTTTATTGTGAACGAGATCTGGATGGATTAAATAGGCAAATGTTCCTGCAATGAAGGATAAAAAGGAGGGGTACCAAACCATGGTATTGATCCACTGAAGCCATATGGCGATCATCGCAGAGCGCTTTCCAAAAGCTCTTAAAACCCACTGATATACACCTCCCTTGTCTGGGAATGCGGCGGAGAGTTCCGCTGCAACGAGCGCTGTTGGAATTAAGAATAAAATCGCAGATAGCAGGAAGAAGAAGATAAGAGAGCTGCCAAAAAGGGCAGCTGCGGGAAGGTTGCGGATGCTATCGATCGCTGCGATGATGAGAACGGAGAGAGAGAGAAAAGAGATCTTCTTAGACATGAAAAAATTATAATAGAAGTCTTGTTTTAGACACAGGACCAAACAGCTAAACGTACAGGAAGATCGATCCGATCGAGCCTTACCAAGAGCTCCTGCCCAATGGAGAATGTTTTTCCAGTGCGTTTTCCGCGGAAGGACATTTTTTTCGGATTGTACTCAAAAAAGTCGTTGCCGATTTCTGAGACGTGGAACGAGCCTTCAAGGCCCAACTCCTTGATCTCAAAAAAGAGGGCAAATGGTTTTATTTTGGTAATGCTTGCGGAATAGATTTTTGCGGGGTCTTCTTTAAAAAACCTCTCTGCAAGGCGCAGCTTCTTAAGCTGGATGACGGAGCTTTCTGCCCTAAAGGAGACTCTTTCTTTTTCAGAGCAGGCTTCTGCGATTTTTTTCACTTCAGTGTCTGGGCGAAGCTCATCAAATAAGAGACGCTGAATGATAAGATCTGTGTATCTGCGAATGGGGCTTGTAAAGTGGCAGTAATGCTCGAGCGCAAGACCGTAATGACCAATGTTATCTGGTGAATAGGCAGCGAGCTTCATGCTGCGGATAAAGCCGATTGAGAGCTGGGAAATAAAGGGGGAGTCTTTCGCTTGTTTGAAGAGGTTTTGAATGTCTCGATGATCGGGATTTGATGGGAGTTGAAACCCAAGCGATCTTGCAAAGGTGTAAAAGTCTTGGAACGACTCATCCGCAGGCTCTTCATGGATGCGGAAAATCAGCGTTTTTTTAAGCTTATCTAAATGCGTTGCTACAATTTCATTTGCCTTGAGCATAAACTCTTCGATCATCTGGTGCGTGATGTCGTATTCATGCGTTTCTATTCTTTGAGGCTCCCCTTTCTCATCGACAATGAGGACGTTATCTGGCATTGAAAAGTCAATGCTGCCGCGATCAAATCGCTTTGCTTTAAGAAGGTGGCAAAGATCGACCATCCTCTTTAAAAGAGGGGAGTGAACGCTTTTTTTCTTCCCCTCTAAAACAGCGAAGGCGTCTCCATACGAGAATCGCTTGCGGCTTTTAATGGCGCTCCTTACGATCTCGTGCTTTAGAAGATTTCCTTTTTCATCAAACTCTGCAAGAACAGATTGCGTGAATCGAATCACTTTTGGTTTCAAAGAGCAAAGCTCATTGGAGAGCTCCTCCGGGAGCATCGGCACACATTTTCCTGGGAAATAGGTGGAGTTGCAGCGATTAAAGGCCTCAGAGTCCAAATGCATCCCACTCTTCACATAATGAGCCACATCTGCAATGTGGATGCCTAAATGATAATGTCCCTTCTTATCGAGCTCTAAGCTAATTGCATCATCAAAATCGCGGGCCGTCTCTGGATCGATTGTGACGCATTCTAAATCTGTAAGGTCTTTCCTTGTCCCCAAGTTCTGCAGCGAGACTTTTTTCCCATAGGCTTTTGCTTCATCTGTTGCCTCTCTTGTAAAGTCGACAGGGAGCTCAAACTCTTCGATAGCGGCCTGAACGTCAATTGACGGATCAGAAATATGACCCATAAAGCGATCTAAAGTAGCCTCTACATCTTCTTTTTTCTCATTCCAGTTGGTGACAAGACAGATGATGCGATCGCCTTCTTTGAGCTTCTTATCAGAGGAAACAAGAATTTTTTTCCCCTCTCCTAAAACGGGAGAAAAAGCGATGTACTGCTTGCCCACTTTTTGAATGACAGTTCCTGCGAGGTGAGACCTGCTTCTTTTTAAAATGGCGATGATGACGCCCTCAGGGCCTTTTGCGGAAACAACCGGATTTGTTTCTACTTCAACAGTATCTCCATCGACAGCGCCCATTGTTAAATGTTTTGGGATGAAGACATCAGGGCCTCCTTCGGGGTTTTTGACAAAGCCAAATCCCTTCTTGTGGTGAACGCTGATAATTCCAGTTACGAGGTTCGCGCTTTTAGGACGCATGTATTTTTTGTTTTGGATCTTTAGCTTTTTCTCTTTAACAAGAGTGTCTAAGATTTCTTTGAAAAGGCCCTCATTCATCGGGGCGATGTCAAGATCACGCACTAGATGCTCAAACGAGGAGGGGGAGAACCGTTTCCCTTGGATGAATTGGAGGGTGATGTTTGTGAGGTTGCGGAGGAGTTTTTGGGGTTTCGAGGTTTTTTTTGCCCTCGTGTGTTCTTCTTTATTCATTGCCCGTAAGCATAGGGGAGGAGGGATATTCCCACAAGCTAATAGGGAGTGATTGCTCGTTTTGCGTTTTTGTAGTTGAGGACGTGGGTAGACTGGATTTGTCCTTCATAATCTCCTGCATAAATCAAAAAACTTTTTGGAGCCCTTTTCCCTGCAATTTTTTGGAAGAAATGGAGTTTTTTTAAAAAGTCAGAGGTATACGTTTTAGAGGATTTAATTTCGATGGGTATGAGGAGATTCCCCTCTTTAAAAAGAATATCAATCTCATTTTTTTGCACATCGCGATAATAGTACATTTGAGGATCTAATCCATGATTGAGTCGTTGTTTTAAAAGCTCAACGAGGACGAGGTTTTCTACAAGGTGGCCTCTTAAAGGATCTCTTGCTACTTGAGACAAATTTTCGATACCCAAAAGGTACGTTGCAAGTCCCACATCAAAGAAAAAGAGTTTGGGCGATTTGATCATTCGTTTCCCAAAGTTTTCAAAATAGGGTTGAAGCCTAAAAATAATGAATGAGGCTTCCAAGATCGAAAGCCAGTGCTTTACGGTATGAGAGGAGATGCCGATTTCCCCTCCAATCTCCTCGAGCTTGATGATTTGTCCGACCCTTCCTGCGCAAATACGGATAAAATTTTCAAACTGCGTTAAATCTTTGACGTTAATGAGTTGTCTTAAGTCTCTTTCAACGTAGGTTTGAAAGTAGTTGCGATACGCTTTTGTGGGATCAAGATGATCTTTATGAATCCGCGGGTATCCACCTTTAAGGAGTGCCTCGTCTAGAGAGAGGTCTATCCCATTTGCTTGAAGCTCATCAAGACTCATCGGAAGCAGAGTCAACAAGGCAGTTCTGCCTGCAAGAGATTGGGTGATTGCCTGGTGGAGTTCGAGTTGGTGAGATCCCGTGAGGATAAACAGGCCTTTTTCATTAGACTCATCGACAATTGTCTGAATATAAGAAAGAAGAAGGGGAACTCGTTGAATTTCATCGAGAATAGCTCCTTCGGGGTATTTCTCTAAAAAGCTGCGGGGATCTTCTTCTGCAAAAGTACGAACATCAGGATCTTCTAGATTCACATAAGCCTTTTTGGGAAAAACGCTTTTAACAAGCGTCGTCTTTCCCGATTGACGCGGTCCCGTAACCGTGACTACAGGATATCCTTTTGCAAGTTCTTGAATCTCAGTGGTTATCTGTCTTGTATACATAAAAGCCGTACAATCCGAAGTTGAACTTCAGTTTGTACGAAAATTGATATTTATGCAATTTTTTTATTCTAAATCTGCACTTGATTTGGGTATAACCTATTGATTATCAGGTGATAGCACGATTTTCTCGTACAAACTGAAGTTGAACTTCAGTTTGTACGAGAAAAAAGGCTTAAAAATGGCCAAATTTGCATGAATTTGGTCATTCGAGGTGCTGAATTTAGGAAAAATGAGTGTTGGTACATCAACGAGGTGCTCCCGTTATTCAAGGTTCCTTGAATAACGGGGAGGAACTGGTTGCGTATGCCTTATCCAAAAGTGGGTCAATACCCGTGGGAGGTTCCGCAGCCGCAGGAGGACTTTACGTTGGGATTGGAGACTTTAAAGCCTGCGCCGTTTAAGCCATCGACATAGTCGATAACAGAGCCCATGAGGCGATCGACCGACTTTGCATGCATGTGGATCTGAATCCCTTCAGATTCAATCACAGTGTCTTCTGGCTTCGCTTTCTCTGAGAAGTCGAGGGAAAACTCAAAGCCGCTGCAGCCTGCTGCCTTTTCGCCAAAGCGAAGGCCCCATCCGGTCTTGCCGTCCTCTTCGAGGATTTTCAAAAATTTCTTAGCAGCTCTTGGAGTCAACGAAATTGTTGATAGATCCTCTTTTTCCGCCAAAATCCCATTGAGACGGCCCAGGAGAGCATCGATTTCAGGTTCGCTCATTCCATGGCCAAGCATCCCAGCTTCTACCGTTTCCCAGGTCGCAGCCGAGCAACCAACGCAGTGAAGGCCAGCATTGGTCATTTCCTGAGCAAGTTTCTGGCTTTTGTGAGGAAAGTTTTTAAAAACGTCCTCAATTGTCATTTCTCGAGTGATTGTGTCCATGTCGAACCTTAAGTTAAAATTTTACTTTGACTTTACCGCACTTGATCTTGCATTGGCAAGCCAGCCTTTCTCTATCGAGTTCTCCGAGGAAATCGGCCTCTGCTTCATTGAATTCAGTGAGATTTTCCATGCCCTCAGTTACTTCCACAACACACGTTCCACAAACACCTTCTGTGCAAGCAAACGGCACGCCAGCCTGTTCACAGGCCTCTGTGATGGGGGAGTCGTCAGGGAGCTCGAAGTCTTCTCCAGTATCTTCAAAAATCAACTTTGCCATAGTAAAGAGTACACCTAAATATTTTGAGTATTCAGGCAATTCTACCCCAACTTAGCGAAATAAGACAATGTAAGAAAAAAATCCCTTGGCCTGCCAAGGGATTTTAAAGGATTTATTCTCCAGCGGAGAAGGCGATTTCTTCGACGAGCTCTTCGGCACTCATTTTGAGGGTTTTGATCCCTTCAGGGAAGCCACATTTGGTCATAAGTTCATTAATATAAGCGAGTTCTGTTTCCAGATGGTCGATGCGGCTTTGTAAGCCAGCAATGACCTTTTTGTTCTTGTTGTCCATAGAAACCTTTATTTATTATTATTTATTAAAAAACATACTCCGTTTCTATCCCATATTATACACCATCTACACCGCCATATCAACCATTATAGTAATGTTTTGGGATTGCGTGTTAATTGCGATTTGTTGTATAATTTCATTCAGTTAATAAATACAATAAAAACAATTAATAAAAGGTGTTGTTATGATTAGTTTTGTATTGAGTGCGTCTAAAGTAATTGGGATGGTTACCCCCTCTATTCCTAAAAGAAAAGAAGCTCCTGTTTCGGCGGAAGAGAGTGATCGCATGAGTCAGACGAGTTCGGAATCTGAAGGTATTGTTTCTCGTGTTAAAGCAGCCTTCAATGATTTTAAAGAAAAATGCAGTAGCTTTTTTAGTCGTGAAACTGAATATGTTTCCGTTGATGACCCTAGTGGACCTACGTTTAGTGTGGATGAAATTACGAGCGATAATCGAAATGATGAAGCCAATTCGAAAGCTGAAGGTCTTTATTCTCGTTTAAAGGGGATTTTCAAGTCCTTCCAGAGTTTTGTGAGTCGTCAGAGTGAAAGCAAAGATGTGCCCAGTGAAACAACACGCGATACTGATTCTTCTGGATCAGAAGCCAGTGACGATTTAAGTCAAGCTTTTGCTGGAGAAGGTTCTCTTGCAGGAGTTGTGTTCACAGACGATCAGACTTTATACGGAAACTATAGTTGCGATGATTCTGATCGGCTCATAGAATTGGATGATAAGAGCAGGAAGATTGCAGAAAAACCTGCTGACAAAATCAGTTCTCATCTCACAGAAGATGATGAGTCGTTCTTGAAAACGGTTGGACCACAAGGAGGATTCGTAGCTCTTAATCAAAGCAAGATAAAAGCTAAACAAGCCGCTGAAGTGAAAAAGACTTTCAACGCTGCTTTTGGCAACGCAGGACTTGTTGAAAGCCTACATGAGGAAAACGAAAACCCTCGAGCGTTAGAGAGTGATCTTTTAAAGGCAGAAAAGGGCAAGCAGCTTCACCAAAACAAGGTCCAGGAACAACTAGAAGCCAAACAGGCCACTACTGCACAACAAGAAGCTTTGATTCGCCTTGCGAGCAGGATGGCCCAGGGATTCTTGAGTGCGGTTGGTCTTTGTCGATAAGTGATACTGAATGCCTTTTGCCGATAAGGGCAGGAAAAAAGGAAGTTAGCAATTTTGCTGGCAAACTTAAGTTCCTCTTTTCGGAGGGGCTCCATTGGATGGCCTGACAGGGTTAGTCTAGGTTGATTACAAAAGGTCATGTTCGAAAGAACATGGCCTTTTTTAGGAGACGCTGAATAACTGCTTTGTCCGGAATTCGAGCTAAAAACGCCAAAAAAGTTAATTTGGAAACCGGAATTAACTTTTGTAAGTTATTGCAGGTTGAACATTAGCTTTTTTGGCGAATTTTAGCCGAAGAACGGTCAAATGAGTTGTTCAGCGTTTCCGTTATGCAGACAAGAGTTTGGAAAGACGGGCAAGCACATCGCGTAAGACTTCGAGTGGCTTTTGCTCTGCGTTAAAGCGTGAGATGATGTTTTCTGGATAGTGAGAAAGCACCTGGAGCGTGTTTTCTTTATAGACTTCCAGACGGGTCTGCAAGATCTTTGTATCCATATCATCTGTTCTTTTTTCTAAGATAGCTCTTCTTTGGATTCGCTTGATCAGCTTTTGGATGTCTTTTACTTCGAGGACGATGATTTGCTCGACTTGAACATATTTTTCTAAAAGCTCTGCTTGCGCTTTCGTTCGTGGAATTCCATCGAGTAGGAGCAGTTGCTGGCTTGGAAAGTACTGATTCGTTGCAATCAGGCCGTGAACGAAGTTGTGCCAGATCTGAATCGTTGCTTCATCGGGGATGAGGAGTCCTTTGCTTGCGTAGCTATGGAAGAGTTGTCCTGCGGAAGATTCTGGAGAAAGGCCTCGGAAGAGATCTCCTGAGGAGAGGTGACAGTGGTTCCCCGCGCTGCTTAAAAACTTGCCAAGTGTCCCTTTCCCCGATCCGGGCGCTCCAAAGAGAAGAATGGCTCGAAAAGGCCCTGTATATTCAGGAAGGAGTGTCTCTGTATTCATACTCTTGGAAGTAACAAGTTTTTGATAGGATAGCAAGTGGAAAGCTTCATACCGAAGAAAAGCTATCTTTGATAGCATCCAAGGGATGCAAGATCTTGACGATTTTCTAAACTTCCTCAAAGTAGAAAAAGGGCTCTCAATAAATACGATTGACGCCTACAGACGAGACATCCTTTTATTTGGCAGCTTTATAGGAAACCCCACATGGAGTGTGGTGACTTCAAAAGACATTCTCGCGTTTTTACAAAACCTTCAAGAAAAGCGCTATGCCTCCTCCTCCATTTGCCGCATGCTTGTGAGCCTCAAGGTGTTTTTTCGGTTTTTGAAGAAAGAGGGGACGATTTCCTCCGATTTAGGATGCTTTTTTGAGACTCCAAAAATCTGGCAGCTTATCCCTGAGGTGTTGCAGATTGATGAGGTTGACCTTCTTTTAGCGCAGCCGGGAACGGATGACGCAATTGGCGCCCGCGACAAGGCAATCTTAGAGCTTATGTATGCAACAGGCATGCGGGTGTCTGAGCTTTGCTCTCTTTGCATCAATGATCTAAGCGATACATTTGTTAAAGTGAAGGGGAAGGGGAAAAAAGAGCGCATGATCCCTGTTGGGAAAAAAGCAATTGAGGCAGTTGATTATTATCTTATGCACTATCGCGGTAAGGCGGAAGAAGAGGGCGCACCTCTTTTTATCTCCTCAAGAGGCAGAAGGATCGATCGGATGATGGTCTGGAAACAAGTCAAGATGTATGCAAAAAAGGCGGGGATTCGAAAAAAGGTTTCTCCCCATACTCTGCGCCACTCATTTGCTACCCATCTTTTAGAGGGGGGCGCGGATCTTCGCCTCATCCAGGACATGCTTGGGCATGAGGATATTGGCACCACCGATCTTTACACCCACGTGACAAGCAGCCGGATGCGTCAGGCGTTCAAGGACTTTCATCCAAGGCCCTAGTTTGTTGATATTCAGTGGGTTGGCGCCGACCATTTTAACGTGTATGTTAAAATAGTCGCGACTATTTTAACACATGCGTTAAAATGGTCGTTCTTGTGAGTATGTTCGTAAGTATTTGCAGGTAAGCTGGTTGGTGTTGTTTTTTTGTGGCTGTTTGAATGCATGTATTAAAATAGTCGTGACTATTTTAATACATATGTTAAAATAGTCGTATGGAACGGGTATATGAAACAATCATAGAAGAGCACCTCAAAAACAATCGGCAGATGGTTTTTCTTTCAGGGCCTCGGCAGGTTGGCAAGACGACGACCAGCCTTGAGACGGCTATGGAAAGCCCTTTTCGCTACTATTTTAACTGGGATAACGAAGACCATCGAGCCCTCATTATTGAGGGTCCTAAAGCAGTTGCAAAGGAAGCACAGCTCGATGAGGTAAGAGGTTCTCTTCCTATTCTTGTTTTTGATGAAATCCACAAATACCGGAATTGGAAGCGGTTTTTAAAAGGTTTTTTCGATACGTATGAAAAAAAGTGTCGGATTCTCGTAACGGGAAGCGCCCGTCTCGATGTCTATAAACGAGGGGGAGACAGTCTGATGGGGCGCTATTTTCTCTATCGGATACATCCTCTGTCTATAAGGGAAATTATAGACAGTAGTTTGCCAGAAAAAGAAATTCAAAAGCCCATGGAGATCCTGTCTTCCGAATATGAGACTCTCTTTACATATGGAGGCTTCCCAGAGCCATTTCTAAAGAAAAATAAGCAATTCTTTAATCACTGGAAACGTTTAAGGCTTGAGCAGATTTTCCGAGAAGATCTTCGGGATTTGAGTCGCGTTCAAGATATTGGACAAATACAACTTCTTTCCGAACTATTGATCGAACACGCCTCCTGTACGCTGAGTTATTCATCTCTTGCTTCAAAAGTAAAAGTTTCGGTGCCCACGCTCACACGCTGGACTGAACTCTTAAAAAATCTCTACTTTTGCTTTACGATTCAGCCATGGTCCAAGAATCTCAATCGCTCTTTAATTAAAGAGCCCAAAATCTATCTTTGGAATTGGGCATTGATTGAGGATTTAGGCGCTCGGAGAGAAAACTTTACAGCATCCCATCTTCTAAAAGCAGTTCAATTATGGACAGACCTTGGATTGGGGGAATTTGGGCTTTATTATCTTCGAGATAAAGAGAAGCGGGAGGTTGACTTTCTCGTAACCAAGAATCACTCTCCTTGGTTTCTTGTCGAAGCAAAGTCTTCAGGGAGTAAGGGAATTTCCAGGTGGCTTCACTACTACCAGAAAAAACTGAAAGTGCCTCACGCATTTCAGATTGGGTTTGATCTTCCTTATGTTGATCAGGATTGTTTTTCCTACGATACTCCGGTTATTGTTCCCGCAAAAACCTTCTTCTCACAGCTGGTATAAGCGATATCCGTGCAATTTTGCATTTCAAATGCAAAATTGCATGCTTTATTTGTAACTACTTGATATCTAGTTGGTTATAGCGTTTCTTTGATCGCTTCTAAGATACGCTCAATATTTGGGAGTGTCTCTTTTTCAAGGCCTTTTGCGTAGGGGAGCGGGGTTTCTTTGGAACAGATGCGTTTTAGGGGCGCGTCGAGATCATCAAAGCAATGCTCTTGGATCTGAAAACCGATCTCTGCAGAAATCCCTGAAAAAACATGTCCTTCCTCCACAAGCACGCAGCGATGCGTTTTTCGGATAGAGGTTGCAATCGTTGCGATATCTAATGGCTTGATTGTTCGGATATCAATGACTTCCACCGAGATCCCTTCTTTTGCAAGCACGTCAGCTGCTTCCTCACAAAGTTTAAGCATGCGGGCGTAGGAGACAAGTGTAATATGTTTTCCTTCTCGGACGCACTTTGCTTTGCCAATAGGAACAAGGTACTCTTCGGTAGGAATGGACATTTTATCGCCGTAAAGAAGCTCATTCTCTAGAAAGATTACGGGATTGCCCGCTCGCAGTGCGGACTTTAAAAGCCCTTTTGCATCGTATGCATTGCTATACGAGATAATGATAAACCCAGGAAGGTTCCCATAGATGGCTTCCACATTGTGCGAGTGCTGGCAAGACACTTGCGCAGCAGCACCATTCGGCCCACGGAAAACAATCGGTACACTAAAGCGCCCGCCTGACATGTAATGCGCTTTTGCAGCGTTCGACACAAGCTGGTCAAAGGCAACGAAAGAAAAGTTCCAACTCATAAACTCAACAATCGGACGGAGCCCTGTTTGCGCAGCGCCAATTGCAAGCCCCACAAACCCATTTTCCGCAATCGGAGTATCAATCACTCTCTCAGGACCCCACTTATCAAGCATCCCCTTCGTCACCTTGTAGGCGCCGTTATACTCAGCAACCTCTTCTCCCATAATGACAACACGAGAATCTTTTTCCATTTCTTCATCGATTGCTTGGCGAAGAGCCTCTCTTACCTCAATGACTTGGCTTTTCACGCAAACACTCCCTCTTCCAAAACAATCGGATCAGGATCGGGACTTTCCTCTGCAAATTTCATTGCATCAACAGCAATTGTTCGGGCTTCCTTGTCCATCTCTTTAAAACGCTCTTCTGTAAGCCACTTCTGCTCAATTGCAATCTTTTTAAGGTAGAGAATCGGGTCCTTCTTAAGAGCCGTCTCAAGCTCGCATTTCTCGCGGTACAATCCCGGATCAGAAATCGAATGCCCCCGAAAACGCTCACACATAGCCTCTATAAGGACAGGTCTTGATGTTGTTACAGACTCGTTTAAAGCCTCTTTAAATCCTGCGTAGCAGCTTAAAAAGTCCATCCCATCTAGCGTGTACGATTTGATGCCGTAGGCCTTTGCAAAGTTCTCCGCGATCGGCTCTACGCAAACAGCTCTCTTTATCGCTGTCCCCATGCCCCATTTGTTATTCTCAATCACATAGACACAAGGCAAATCCCAAAGCGCAGCCAAATTCAGCGATTCATGCACTGCCCCCTGAACAAAGGCGCCCTCTCCCATAAAACAAAACGAAGCAAGCCCCTTTTGCTTTAAATACTTAATCGAAAACGCTGCTCCCGTCGCAATAGGGACATGACCCCCCACTATCGCAAGCCCACCAAGCAGACGGTCCGCGTAAAGGTGCATCGACCCCCCACGTCCCTTCGCGTTGCCCGTCGTTTTCCCATAGAACTCGGCCATGATCTCATTTGGACTCACTCCCAAAAGATAGGCAAGCGCGTGGCATCTGTATGTCGTTGTAAACCAATGCTTTGCGCCGCATGCGGCAATGCAGCCCGTTTGAATCGCTTCCTGCCCCGCATAAGAGTGATAAAAACCACCAACGTTTCCTTGCTGATAGGCCGCCTCACCCCGCGTCTCAAGGTTGCGGATCATAAGCATTTCTTTGAGCGCATGGAGAAGACCCTCCTTCCCTACTTCGGCAAGCACTTTTTTGGAATCAAAAGAAAAGAAGGTATAGGGAGTTTTTTTAGTCATCCGGATCCCATTGGAAATCCCGAGCCATAATTAGGAACGATATGAGGGTTATTCGTTACAGGAACAGCCCTTAAGTCATCATCCTCATTGTGCGCTTGAAAGCACGATGAAAGACCCAGGAGAAGAAGTATACAGGCTATGATAGGTTTGTAAAATATTCGTTGCTTCATGTTCCAGAATTGTAAAGGAACGAAAGGAAAAAGGGAAGGGGCAAGCCCCTTTGTAAGGGACTTCGTCCCTTAAGGAGACGCTGAATAACTGCTTTGTCCGGGATTCGGATCAAAAGCTCCGAAAAAGTTAATTTGGAGATCGTAATTAACTTGGTAAAGTTATTGCAGATCGAAAATTAACTTTTTCGGTGAATTTTGGCCGAAGAGCTGGCAAATGAGTTGTTCAGTGTCTCCTTAAACCCTAGTAAAGGGGCGAGCCCCTTTACAATCCCCGGTATTTTGCAATTTATGTTTGACATCTCTTGAACGAGAGTTTAAAAATGTGGCATTCAATAGGTAGAGCGCTATGGCAAAAAGATTTATTTACTACGACACCGAAACCACAGGCGTTCGCGCTGGAAAAGATCGCATTGTTGAAATCGCCGCATTTGACCCCGTAGAAGATCGCACTTTTTGTCAGTTCACGAACCCCGATTGTCCAATTCCTCCAGAAGTAAGCAAGATTACAAAGATTACCGATGACATGGTAAAGGATGCTCCGCCTATAGGCGAGGTGATGACCTCTTTTGATGAGTTTTGCAAGGGCGATGTCGTTTTGGTGGCGCATAACAATGATGGGTTTGACAAGCCCTTTTTGGAAGCTGAGTTTAAAAGGGGTGGGATGTCTATGCCGTCTTGGACATTTGTCGACTCTTTGAAGTGGGCGCGCAAATACCGAAACGATCTTCCGCGACATAGCTTACAGTCATTGAGGGAAGTATATGGGATCGTGGCAAATCAGGCGCACAGAGCTCTCGATGATGTGATCGTTTTAGAGAAAATTTTTAGTCAGATGATCGGGGATCTTAGTGTTGAGATGGTTTTAGAGTTATTGGCTAAAAAGACGAAAGTTACGAACATGCCTTTTGGAAAACATGCAGGGAAACCTCTTTCTGAGGTGCCAAAGAACTACATTGCATGGCTTGCAAAAAGTGGCGCTTTTGATAAACAAGACAATGCTGAATTAAAAAAAGCGATTGAGGAAGTTCATCAATTATGACCAAAGAGACAAATGTTGCGATCATTGGGTGCGGATATGTAGGTATTGAAGTTGCCAAAACTTTAACAAAGAAAGGGCACCACGTAACTGCAACAACAAGAAAGCCTGAGAGGCTTGATGCTTTGTCGAAAGTTGCTCAAAAAAGCGTCATTCTCAGAGGGAATGATGAGGATGAGTTTGTTCCTATAATCGTGAATAATGAAACAATTATCATAACGATTGCGTCGGATAGCTCTGAGCACTATGAAAGTGCGTATCTCCACACGGCTGAACTTTTTCGTCATCTTGCCCTTGAGATGGATTTGCCGCGTAGACTCGTTTATATAAGCAGTGCCTCCATTTATGGAGATCATCATGGACGCTGGGTTGATGAAACAAGCTCCCTTTTGGCAAAAGGGGAGCAGGCAAAGATTCTTATAGACGCAGAGAAAAACTACACGAGCCTCGAAGAAATTGGGTGGGACGTTTGCGTGTTGCGCTTGGCTGATGTGTATGGCCCTGGAAGGGGAATTTCCAAGAGGGTTCGCGCTCTTCTAGATCATCCAATTGCGGGATCAGGAGATCAGTACACAAACATGGTTCATAAAGAGGACTGTGTAGGTGCGATTAACTACGCCCTTACTCATAATCTCACAGGAATTTACAACCTCTCCGATGATGATCATCCTACAAGAAAAGAGCTCTACGATGAGGTCTCTAAGAAAGGGGAACTCTCCGGGATAACATGGGATCCGAATCTTTCAAGTTTGCACAGCGGAAGCAAGCGGATTTCTAATCACAAAATCCATGGGGCAGGGTATCGATTTATCCATCCCCACCGCACTTTCGATTGACTTTTTTTCGTTTTTTTATGCAAAATTCCCCTCCATTCATTAAAGGAGGTTGTTATGGTATCCGAAGTCAGTTTAGGTTCTGAAGATGTAGCTTTCCAGGTTATTGAAAATGAAGTGAGTTTTCCAACAATTGCTCAAGCACTTACACAGGTAGTAGAAGAGCTTTTTAAATCTTGTGGGAATGAGCCTGCAATTCAACTGGATCCTGCAAGAGTTACAAATGCAGCGGCCTTTGTGATTGAGCAGATTGAAACCATTCAGTTGGTTGAAAAGCTTTTTCTTGCGAGCAAGATTCAAGGAGCAGACAATGAGACTGTAAAAGGGCTTCTTCTTCAAATGAAAGATCGCCCAGAAGGAGTTATTTCTATCGGTGTAATTAATCTCATGTTCTCAGATATGGTAGATGTTGGAAATATCGAGCTCATGGACTTTATTCTTGCTGAATTTGGAAATTATCTTGATCTTGATGGGTGGGATGTTGCTGAATCTGTAACTGTTTATGCTCAAGCTGGTGAAGAAGAAAAAGCAATCCAAATGTTAGGGCGTACAGAAGGAGAGGTTTCTGAGTGTAAGCTTAAGGAATTGCTTCCCTTTGTTGAGAGTTCTAAAATGGATAATCTTTCTCGCGAGATTCGAGATAGATTATCAGCGCTTAACGATTCTGATGTAGCTCTTTAATCTTTTCAAGTGTTTGTTTGAGGGGCTTGTCCCCTCGAATAAATGCATCTATTTCTGTTTTTTCATCACTTGCTAGTTTTGGGTTTAATCGATGGGAAATTTCTCTCGATACAATTTGACAAAGCGTTTGATTAAAAGAATACTCAGATCGAATGATTTGGTTCAGCTGCTTGCACCCGACAAGCGTGTCTCTTTTTAGAAGAGCTTTGCTTAAAAGGTTTGCCGTCTCTTCCCAAGGCTCTTTGGCCTGGAAGTGCGTCTCTTCAACCCACTCATCTTGGGATTCAGTGCTATTGTAGGAAAACGCTCTTTCCATGCAGCGGAAAAGTGTGAGGGCTTCTTTGTTTGCGCGGAGGCGGTTTTCGGCAAGGGCAAGCAGATCTTTAACGAAGTAACGCGCATGAGGCGCCCCATCGTAAAAAAACATCCGATTTGCAGAGACTGCTTCTGAAAAAGACTGGTCACCACGCACAGCCACAAACTCTTCACTTAAGCGCATGAGTGTTGAAAAGTCCTCATCAGATAGAGCTCCACAGGAGAGGATTCTTACCTTTTTTCCTTTGTCTTGGATCTTTTTTCTGTGGATCTTTCCGGCAAAGTGGATCTCGAGCTCTTGAATCCCAAAATCCTCTGTTAAAAAGGGCTTTTTCTCTCGTCCCTGTCTTTTCGTGTATTCGATCAGCCATCCAATGTCCGGTGTGCAAATGTCAATTGTCCGATCATCTCTTGCTGCAGCTTTAAGAAGGGCGTGTAGATAAATAGCACCCCCAATTGGGCTTACAAGGTAGGCAAGGTGCAGTTTGTGAGATACAAGGTAGGTTTCAATATCAATGGTTTGAGGGGCTAGCGTTCCAAAAAGCGTGTAAAGAAGGGTTTCATTTTTTAGTGCACGAAAGTCTGCTTTTTTTTGGCTGTCGCGAATCAAAATCCCTTTTTCAAGGAAATGGAGGCCCATTGAGTAGTTGCCACTTTTTGGATGGAACGTATCTGATTCGATAAATCCATATTGGCCAATGCAAAGAGTCGAAGGGGATTGTTTTTTTATTTCCTCAATTTGAGGATGATGTGTCGGAGTAGCAAGAATAAGGTCAGATGCAAGAAGCTCTTTTAATACTTTTTTAGGAAGGGTGCTTTTGTCTTTGTAGGGGACAATGATTGCTGTTGGATCAAGATCGCTGTCTTTAACAGAAAAGCGTTTTGGGAGGCTTACAATCGATTGAATGGAGGCATCAGGAAAACGGTTTTTGAGAATCGATACTGTTTCTTTATGCGCAATTAAATCTCCAAAACCGTCTGCAAGGACGTGTGTAAAGACGCATATTTTTGTATCTTTTGGAATCGATGTTTCATCGTAGAGAGGCAGGACAAACTTCTCTGCACCTAAACGTTTTAACGAGGGCAAGTGAGAAAATGGAGGCTTGATGTGATTTGTCGATGGGTTTTCTCTTTTGTAGATCCTAGGGAGGCCTCTAAGCATTTTTAGAGGAAACTCATTTTGAGGAAAAGCTTCGAGAATTTTTTGCTCGATAGGAAGCGTTTTTCTTTTAGATAGGATATTGTGATAGCCCTCTAAGAGATCTTCGAAAGAATGGTCTGCAAGATCGGTTGCTTGAGATAACCCCTCTTTTTCAATCTCGTTAAGCAGATAAGAAGAAATCTCTGTGTGGAAAGGGCTTTGCGGGGATTCTTGCATGGGACCTGACTGTACTTTCTTTAGGGAGATAAAGCATCGAAGAGGGGAATGTCAATAATTTTCTCTAAGGCTTGTTAAGAGGGTTTTTTCTCAGGGTTCAGTTTGTCTGGAGATAAATTCAGCGTCGGGACAAAGTTAACGACCTTAGTCTTTGTGGTGTCTTCCTTAATTTCTTCATCCTTTGTCGCGTGATCTGATGGTGTTGCGCTATTTGGGCGTGATGTAACAGGTGTTGTCATATGTTTCTCCTTATTTTATTTATGCCAGTGAGCTTTCTGAGTTGTGATAGGCCTCCCAAAGCGCTCTGAAAGGAAGGCATGTAACGAGTAGCTCATTTAATGTTCCTTCTGCAATTTTCTTTCCGCGATCGATGTAAATGATTCGATCGGCATGCTCAATTGTGGACAGGCGATGCGCAATGAGGATTTGCGTGATTTCCCCTTGAAGATCGCAAATTGCTTGCTTGATCCTCTTTTCAGAAAGAGCATCGAGTGATGAGGTCGCCTCGTCCATAATCAGAATTGGCGCTTTTTTCACAAGCGCCCTTGCAATTGCAAGACGCTGCTGCTGTCCACCGGATAAAGATTTGCCCATCTCTGCAAGAAGCGTGTCATATTTTTGAGGAAGCTCGTCGATGAATTCATGGGCATAGGCTTTTTTTGCTGCATCCAAGACTTCTTCTCTTGAAAAATCTCTGCCAAAGGCGATGTTTTTAATGACCGTATCAAAGAATAAAAAGGGTTTTTGGGAAACAAAGGCAATTTGTTCGCGGAGCGACTTCTGGGTCAAGGTATTGATGGGGATTCCATCGATTCGAATTTCCCCTTTTTGCACCTCGTAAAGCCGGGGAAGGAGGTTCACAAGTGTGGACTTTCCGGAACCTGTTGCTCCAACAATTGCTAAAACTTCTCCCTGTTTTAGAGAGAAGCTCACATCTTTGATCACCCACACATCGCGATACTTGAACCAAACCCGATCAAATTCAATGATGTTTTTAAAGGGAGGGAGCTTGATGGCGCTAGGCTGGTCTGCAATTTGGGGCTTTATGTCGAGCACTTCAAACATTCTTTCTGCCGCAACAACGCCCCTTTGAATGTTTGCGTTTTCTTCGGCAAATTTTTTGACAGGTTCATAGAAAAGATGCAAGCAGCCGCTGAACATCAGAAGCTGGCCGATTGTCATATGAAGCGTATAAAGACCAAACAGGACGACAATCACGAGACAGCTTGTTGCAATCATGTGAAGAAGAGGGCGCATTAAAAGGCCGTATTTAGCGCTTTTACTCTCCAAAACAGCCATCTGGTCGTTTTGCTCTTTGTATTTGTTTAGTGAAAACGCTTCCATGGCAAAGATCTTGACCGTTTGGATTCCTGATAGGAAATCAAGGAGCACTGAGGAGAAGGTTTCTTGCTTTTTTTGAAGTTGTCTTGAGATTTTTTTGACCCTTTTTGTGATGAAAATCACAGGAAGCACAATGAGAGGAAGACCAAAGAAGATAATCATCGAAAGCTGCCAAGACAAATAAAAGCAGGCCAGTAGCGTTGAAACTAAGGTGAAGGGAGTTTGGATGTAGTTTGTTAAGCACGAGTTAATGGATGATGCGATTTGTCCCGCATCGCCGACAGCTCGCGCAGAGAGGCTTCCCAAATGTTGATCTTGGTAAAAGCTCAAAGGGAGCGACTGAATATGCTCAAAGTACTGCTCTCGCAGATCCCTTGTCACGCGAATGGATAAAAGTTGCGTGACATAGCGCGAAAAAAAGAGGGTCAGCGCCTTGAAAATGGCAACCCCCACAAGAAGGACAATGAGGATGGAAAAATCTCTTTCAAGGTCAAGCTCAGCGCGTAACTTATGCATAATGCCTTGAAGGGGATTGCGATGACTCCTTCGCGCTAGATAGCTTGAGGCCTCACGTTTTGTAACTGTACCAGCATCATTTGTGGCAATTGAATCCCACCTCGTCTCTACCTCAGAAAGGGAGATTCCCTCTTTGGAACCTTTGTCATCGCCAAATAAAGAGAAAAAGTCAGTGCCCGTATTTGCCATAAGACCAATCGAAAACATCTCGCACTGATTTGCAGCAGTCATGCAAAGAAGGGAAAATAGGGTAAGAAGGGCAAGGCTTAGGTGGCGTGTGTTGCGGAGGGCCGCTTTTAGGAGCAGTTTCATAAGAAGTATCTGTCAGTCTTTCGCGTTTAAAGATCTCTTGCAGACGTTTATATCACACGAGCAATTTTTTTACCCAAATCAACTCAAAATTTTGAGTTGATTTGGATATACCGAAAAAGGTTCAAGAATCTGCTTTCATGGGGAATTGTTCAGTGTTTCCTTGTTTTTTTAATATATCGGTGTTATTGTTTCTGTCAATTTTAAATCATTTTTGGGGTTTATATGACAACAGCTGCCGTAATTCTAACTAACACTAACAAAGAAATTTTTAAAAACTGGGACCGTACAGTTTGTGATGCTACGAAGATGCACCAAACCTTGATCGATACCGTGGACTCTGTGGCAGCTCCAGCCCTTGTTCTGTGTGCTCTCTCTTCACCTATTTCAGTTCCTCTGATTCTAGCTGTTTCTTTCATGTATCCTGTAATCCCTGCGGTGCTAATCGCAACTGTTGCGCTCAGGCAATTGTCTGCATTTGCAAGAGATTGGATCAAAGAACAGGTAATAATGCAGCAATCTGTTGCAGTCATTTCATCGGGGGAAAAGGGGTCTGTATTGCGGTTACTTGGGAAGATCCAAGACATGGCGCCTCGGGACATGTTTTTACGCCTGAGGAATCAGGTTGCACAAGAAGTTGTTGATCAGAAAAAAACTGATTTAGTGAATGAGTTATTTATCCCTCTCAGAGGACATGGAAAGGGAAATGAAGAGTTTGGTTCTAGTTTGCTGGAACAAGCTGTAGCGCAAGGCAATGCTGATCTTGCTCAATCAATTGTCTCTAGCAACCCGAGTTGTACTTATTCTAAGGAGTTTTTGCAATCTGTCTTTAATAAAGAACCTTGCTTTACACCTCTAATGGAAACGTGCAAAAAAAATTATGAATTTCGTGGAAGTGTTTTTGAATTAGCTGCGGAAAAACAAGATCTAGAGCAGATGAAGCAAATTGCTCGTAACGGTCCTGTGGCACCTTCATCATTGGATTCTTTATCTCATTTTAATCGCGTTGCTAAAGGGGATGCGTACGAATCATTTCGGAAAGAAAATATTGATGAATGGAAAAAATTATTAGAGGAGCCTTTGTCCTCTGTTTTTGAGAAACAAAGTGTTTTAGTTCTTACGGATGTTGATTACACCGATGCACACGGAAATATACAGAATAATTTGAAACAAATGATCGATTCTGGATTTACCCCTGTAATTCAGACAAGTGAATGGGGGCGTCAGGGGGAGATGGCAGAGAGTCTCTGCGATCAATTGGATCAGAAGAAACACGCTATTTCGTGTTTGTGGTTGCAACATTCAGAGTTTTTCAATGACTCTCGCGAAGGCCTTTTGCGTCTTCTTTCAAAGCTGCCTGAAGACGGGACGGTAGTGATTCAGTCCCCATTAGATCTTCCTCTTTTGGATGGATTCTTTTCTTCTGAATCCGATGATGAAGAATATTTTGTTCAATGGCTATCAATGCAATTCCCGAAGCTTCATATATTGGCACCAAAGCTAGGGAATGTTGAAGGCTTCTCAACGTCTGCCATCTTGCACTCATCAAATCCTCAGGATGTAAGGTTTTCCTTAAATGACGATATGACGCTCCACTGTTACGGAGGCAAGACTATTTATACCGCGAAAGGGCTATGACTGAGAGGGGCTTGCGAACTTGCCCATTTTGCGGAACTTTTGATAGCGATTCTCTAGCAAAGTGGAAGGGTCGATCGATTTAAGAGTGTCCCATTTCTCCAGGACAAAGCGTTTGACAGCATCAAACACTTGTTTTGGATCTTTATGTGCGCCACCAAGCGGCTCTTTGATAATCGTATCGATGATTCCAAGTTCTAGAAGGTTTTCTGCCTGCATTTTCAATGTTTCTGCAGCGACCTTATTTTTGGAGGCGTCCTTCCAGAGGATAGAGGCGCATCCTTCTGGCGAGATCACAGAATAATAGGAATGCTCGAGCATGCCGATTGTATCTCCGACGCCAACGCCAAGAGCCCCTCCTGAACAGCCTTCTCCGATAACGAGAACGATAATGGGAGTGGGGAGGCGCGCCATTTGCAGGAGGTTGTTTGCAATCGCCCAACCCTGGCCTCTTTCTTCTGCGGAGAGTCCGGGATATGCGCCAGGTGTATCGAGAAGACATAAGACGGGGAGGCCGAATTTAGCTGCAAGACGCATGCAGCGCATCGCTTTTCTATAGCCTTCCGGCTGGGGCATTCCAAAATTGCGGTAGAGTCTGCTCTCGGTTGTATTGCCTTTTTCTTGGCCAATGATCATGAACTTTTGTCCATCGATTTTTCCAAACCCCGCGATGATCGCATGGTCATCTTGGAAGGTGCGGTCACCAAAGATTTCAATGAATTCATCAACGCAGTTTTCGATATAGTCGATTGTACGGGGTCTTTTAGCGTGGCGACAAATCGCTACACGATCCCAGGGTTTGAGTTTTGAGTAGATCGTTTTCTTGAGAGTCTCAAGCTTTTCTTGCATTTTGGTCACTTCAGGAAACGCATTTTGAGCTTTAAGCGTGTTGAGGGTTTTCTCTACTTCTAAAATCTCTTTTTCATGGGCAAGAACGGTCATTTTGAAGGCTCCTTCTTAGCGGCATTAAAGTCGTGAACAAGCTCTATAGTAGAGGGTTTTGTGACAATGATTGCAAAGAGCTCTTCAATATCCTCTTGATTCAAGCGAATGCATCCATCACTTTCGTATTTACCGATCTTACTTCGGTCCTCAACGAGGTCTCCCGTTTCAGGGTCTTCGATCCACGGAGATCCGTGAATTCCAAGTCCCTTTGCAGATTCCGTGCATCCATCAACTTCGCCATCAAATGGAATCCATCGTGTTCCAAAAGTGCGGATCATTTCCGATTTTGTGTCCTGAAAAAATCCCATTGTTCCTTTCTTGTAGATCGCAATGCGGTCTCCCAGGGTGTAGGTTCCAAGGGGAGTGAGATTTCCCGACTTTCTTAAGGGTTCAGGTCTTCCTATTCCTACCGAGTAGGTTTTCAAAAGAATTCTTTCGTCTGTGTCTGTATCGACGGAATAGAAGCGCATCTTATTTTTTGAAAGATCGATTACGAGTCGGAATTGGATGTTTTTGTCTTTTTTGAAGACGTTAAAGCGGTCTCCAGGCCCCACCTTTTGGCTCAAGTAATCGGCTCTTCTATTGAGGCTTCTTGCGATGAAGTGGCGCGATGTGTCGTAGTGGGAGGCGTAATCGGAGATCCAGGCGGGTCTGTCTTTAAGCCAAGGGACACGGCTTGTGTAAGAAATTGTTTCAACAATAGGGAGCCTTGATGAATCTACAGCAAAAAGGAGAGGAATGAGGTCCACCTCTTCCTCTTTCTTTTCAGAGACGATTTCAGGCATGGCTTTTGGGGGTTCGTTTGAAGGGATAGAAATTTCTTGAAGAGCTACTTGTGTAGGTTCTTGGGCTGGGTCTTTTTTGCGATAGCCCATGTACGCGATAGAGGCAAAAAGAACCCCTGTTCCAACTAACAAATATTTGAGCTTCGGCATTCAAACCCCTCGATTTCTCTTGAGAGCCCATTATCACGAAAAAAAGACTATTTTGCAAGAATCTCATGAAGGAGTGTTTATTCATGTTTTTAATATTAATAAATACTAAAAATCAAGTTCTTGAACCTTTTTCGGTATGTATCGGAAAGGAAACACTGAACAACTGCTTTGCCAGGGATTCACGTCAAAAACGCCGAAAAAGTTAATTTGGAGATCGGAATAAACTAGGGTTAGTTATTGCAGGTCGAAAATTAACTTTTGCGGTGAGTTTTGGCCGAAGCGCGAGCGAATGAGTTATTCAGTGTTTCCGAAAGGGGGGGTCTGGCATGATAAGAGACATGTTGCGAATTTTTTCTACGTTCATTGTTGCTGCTTTCTTAACAGGGATTGCTCTATGGAGAGGGGACTTCTCGATATCGAAGATTTCGTCGTCTCTTCCTCAGGGGCAAGAAATAAAGGCTCTATCTTGTTTGGATCAGCCCTTTTACTTTTTGGGAAAGGGAAAGCAGTCATTTGCCTTCGTAAGTAAAGATGGGAAGTTCGTCCTAAAATTCTTCAATCAAAAATACTTCAAAATGCCGTGGTACTCATTTGTCTTTCAGGATCGAGAACTTGCAAAGCGAGTGAGGAGGGAGCGGTTTTATCGAGAAAGCTATTTGGTTGCAGATACGTTTTTGCGAGAGAAAACAGGTCTTATCCAATGTCACTTTGAAAAAACAAAGGGCTTGCCAAAGGTTCGCTTAAGAGATAAGGCGAGTCGAGATTTTGTGGTGGATCTAAACGAGGTTTCCTTTGTTTTGCAAAAAAAGGGGGATCCTTTTTATCCAACGCTAGACGCTATTTGCGAAAGCCAAGGGAAGGAAGGGTTTTCCTTAGCCATCCGCGGTTTTTTTGAAATGGTGGCTTTCCGTATTTCTCTGTCGATTGAGGATGGAGATCAGAATGTAGAGCACAACTACGGCTTTTTAGATGGCAAACCATTCCAGTTAGATCCTGGCCGTTTGCTCCTTGGCGATTTTTCGAATCCATCGAAAGTCTCTCATGAGTGGTGGGTTGCGACGCATTCTTTTCGTAAATGGCTAGAAAAAACACATCCTGATATGGTCCCTGTTTTTGATGAAATGCAAAAGGAATATCAGGGGATATGATTCGTTTAGAGCCAGCTTATCAGAGCTATGTTTGGGGAGGGGATCGAATTCCTTCGTATTTTCAGAGGGATTTGGCGCCGGGAAGGTATGCAGAATCTTGGGAAGTTTCCGATCGAAAAGAGGGGATGTGCATTGTTGGAAACGGTCCGTTTAAGGGAAAGACCTTTCGGGAGTTTCTTGAGACTCAAGGAAAGCTGCTTTTAGGCAAGGACTACCGGGGGAAATTTCCACTTCTTGTGAAGGTTATCGATTCGAAAGAGCCTTTAAGTGTGCAGGTTCATCCCGATGAGATAGCTGCAACGGCGCTCAAAGCAGAACCGAAGACAGAGATGTGGATTGCACTGGAAAGGAGCACGGTTTATGCCGGATTAAAAGCAGGTGTCGGACGGGAAGCGTTTTTAGAGGCTCTGAAGCAAAAGCGTTTAGAAGGACTTTTGCAAAAATTTATCCTAGAGAAGGGGGAGTTTCTCTTTATTCCTGCAGGGACGATTCATGCAATTGCGGCTGGTGCTTTTTTGCTTGAAGTGCAGCAAAACTCGAATACGACCTATCGTCTTTATGACTGGGGACGAGAGGGGAGGGAGCTTCATTTAGAAAAGGGGCTGTCTTGTGTGAATTGGGAAAAGCAACAGATCATAAAAGCTCCTTCCGAGAAGGGTCAAACACTTGTGTCGAATCCCTACTTTACGGTACAGAGCCTTGATATAAAAGAAGATGCCGAGATTTCAGTTGCAGATAGCTGCCAGATTCTTTTTTGCGTAAGTGGTGAGGCTCACGTTGGGAGTGAAAAAGTCCTTCCTGGGATGACGCATCTGATTCCTGCTTCGGGAAAGCCTATTCAGCTTTGCGGCGCCTCTCAGTTTATCCTTGTAAAGCCGGCTTGAGAGTATTATTTGCTGCTCGTTTACATAAAACAGACATACGCCAAAAGTAAATGGGAATAGAGCTTACCGCTTGGATAGCAGCAAGAACGATCCAGAATAGGCTTGCTGGAATGTGCATTTTTTCGACAAAGAAGTACATCAGAAGATAGTCAGTAACCCAGAAGATAGTACCCAAGTAGAAATAAAACTTCGTATCTTTAAAGGATAAGATATAGCTCATAGGGACCGCCGAAGCAGTGAAGTAGGCAAACCATAACCAAACGCCAAAAAGTAGAGGTTGTACGGAGGTTGTGTCTAGCGCGGTGTTTGGGAAAAGAAAATTAAAAGTGAATGAGGGGAACCCAAGCAAGGGGATTCCTATAAGAAGAACACAAAAGCAAACAAGAAGAACACCGGGTCGGGCGGCCTTCAATAGAACATTCCATCTCCCGGCTCCTATGATGTGTGAAACAACCGTTGTTTGTGCTTGGTAAATGGCTTCAAAAAGAAATGGAAAAAATAGGGTTAAAGACCCACCGATAGAAAGCACCAAAAGGAAATCTCCTCCTTTAGATAGCATTAGGTGAGCAATTGATGCCCAGCTTCCAAAGCTAAACGCTCGGTTTAACGCCCGAAAGATCCCTGGTTGAATGCAGCTCCAAAAAAGTGCAGGTTGAAGTCTCCACTTGTGAGAGTGGTGAACCTCTCTTTGTTTTTTCTGGATAAATACCCCGAAAAGGAAAAGGCAGAGAAGCCCTTGTGTTGTAAGGTTTGCTACAAGACCCCCGAGAAATCCTATAGGCTGAATCCAGGATCCGAGTCCAAAAATAAATACATAGGATAGGCCAATTTTTAAGGTCTGGTCTGCTAGTGTAGCAAGGAGAATAAATCGAACCTTGCCTCTTCCTAGAAAAAAACAGGAAAGAGAAGCTCCCAACGGGTATAAGAAGTTAAACCAAGTGAGAAGCTGAAAGTAGGGGAGAACAGAGACCTCAAGTTCTGTTCCTCGAAAAAACCATATGCCATACAGCAAACTCGCCGGCACGGTGAGTGCCATCGAAAGAAGAGATGCCCAAATAAATTGCCAAACACCGGGGCCAATGGTCTTTGATTCACGGGCTCCATGCCATCTTGCAACGGAAACCTGAGCCATCATAACTAGAGCGATGGACGCGGCCTGAAATATCTGACAGGCATAGGTCGCATTGATGGCTGACTCCATAGCCTGGCTAGAAACTCTCGTAAGGAAGAGCTTCTCCAGCAAAGAAAATATGTGATTTGCGAAAGTTGTTCCTACAAGGGGGAGAAAAAGGATCCATAAACCCTTGAACTCCCCGCTTTTCGAGGGGTAAGAATCTTTCATAAATTTCCCTATTTTCTACAAAGGAGTAGGCTCACCCTCTTCACAGTGCATGATTAGATGAAGCACAGGCGCAATCGATAAATTTGTGTATGGACCGCCTGGTCTAGTATTTTCATAGCACCATCCATCATCTCCAACCGTGATTACAAGGGGTTGGTGCTTGATTGATAGATCCTGCATCACAAAAGTGATGTAGTAGTTTCTTTGGTTCTCGATCTTTGAAGATTCCCCTTCACGGATCAAAAACAAAAACGGAACCTTTTTTCCTCTGAGTAGCTTCTCAGCATCTAGCCCAGGGATGTTCCCTTGCCATGTAGGATGAGATTCCATCCCTTCGAAGATTGTAAAATCTTCACGCTTGTTTAAAATAGCAGACATAATCATCTCCTTTTGAACATAGTTCTTACTTGGTTAAAACAGTTAGGGCTGCCAGGACGGCTGTCGACCTGAAAGTTTTTACGAATTATTGCCTGCTCCGACTGATAAAAAAGAGGGACAACAGGCATTGCTTTGGCTAAAATCTTTTCCGCTTTGTAGAGATAAGAAGATCTTTGGAAGGGACTAATTTCCTCTTCACTCAAATCCAACATCTTTTGAAAATCGGATGATTCCCATCGAGAGAAACTATCTCCCTCTTTGGCAAATTTAAACGCATTTAGCGTACTAATGGGGTCTTTAATTGGGGTCATCCAGTTCACAAGACCTGTCTGGAACTGGTTTTCAGTCATTTTGTGGAAAAATGCATTCCAAGAGAAGGATTGCAGCTCACACTTTATGCCTAAGGTGGTTTCAAGTTGGTACTTAATGATGTGCGCAGCTGGCTCAAGAACACTTCTCTGAGTAAAGGCGAGTTGAATGGAAAGGTCACCCATCGACAAATTAAGCTCCTTTAGAGCTTCATGGAGTAGTCGGATGGCTTCTTCCTTACTGCTGTCAGGAAAAACTTTATGTTCTTTATTACTGTGGTGAGGAAAGAGAACCGAATAGGCGGGAGTCCAGGGACGAGATGCCTCTTTAACGAGTGCAGATCTGTCGATAGATAAAGAGAGCGCACGCCGGATCTTTGGATTGTTAAAGGGGGCAACAGAAGTGTTAAAAAGGAGCCAGCAGAGGCGGTTGTTTGGAGAAGAGACTGTACGTCCTTCCTCTGGAGTGGAAGAAGGCCAAGGTCCGAATGGATCCCCAACCCAGTCAATTTCTCCTTTTGTAAAGGCTTGCATTGCCTGAAAAGGATCCATTGCTGTTAGTGTAACTTGTTCAAGCTGGATGTGTCCTGTATCCCAATAAAGGGGGTTTTTTATCAGTTGATACGCTTGGTTTGGCTGATTCACTTTTAATTGAAAGGGCCCATTGCATGGATAGTTGCTTTCCGCTTGATAAGGCCATTGGGGACGTTCCTTATCAACAAAGCGATGAATCGGAGAAAAAATAGGCAGAGATGTCAGCTGGAGAAAGTATGGGGTTGGACGAACGAGATCGACTTGTAAAGTGCGATCATCAATGACGTGAATTCCTACCTGCTCTGGAGAGACCTTTCCTTCTTTTGCCTCTTTTGCGTTTTTGATTGGATAGAAGTAGGTTGCAAAGCTAGTTTTGAAATCCGGGGATAAAATCCGCTTCCAGGAATAAGCAAAGTCATGTGCTGAAACAAGCGATCCGTCATTCCAGAATGAAGAACGAAGCTTGAAAACATACTGCTTTAGATCTGAAGAGACCTTGATGGATTCGGCCGCAGCATTTTCGACATGACCATCGTCGTTAATTCGAGTTAATCCCTCATAGAGGAGTTTTAAGATTTCACTGGATACTTCACCCCCAATCCGAGGATCGAGAGAAAACATGGAGTGGCCCATTGCAATTCTCAGGATTTGCTGATCCTGTCTCTTTTGGCTCCATTCATGAAGTGCTTTTCGTATGGCAAGAATGAAGGCCTCTGCGTGACTGGTTGAGGACTTCAAAAGGACGCAGTTGAAAGAAACCTCTTCGGAAGTCTCGAGAATGTTATAGGCCCAATCTTTTGTATTTGGTAGGTAGTTGCGTAAGACACCCGAAATTGTTTCAGACATCGATGGGTCGCTGCTACGCACAAGAATAAACGTTTTTTGTTCATCTGGCTGAACTTTAAGAGAGAGACTATTTGTGAGCTTTTCTTTCCGGTGGTTCACGAAATGAGTGAATAACTCGGAGAGAACCACTGGATCAAGGAGAGCTTGCTTTTCCAAGGGGACGAGCGCATGGAAAAAAATCTCGATTAATTCAGGATCTCGACTTGCCTCACTAGGAAGGGTTTGCTTAAATGAGAACAAGAGCTCCTGTTGCTTGATAAGCAAGCCTCCGTTGTAGTCGCGAAACTCTCCAATTGCACCTAAAAGATGTTGGGAGACTCGTTGTCTTGCTGCGTAAAAATCTAGAGATCCATCAGATCTCACTAGCGATGGTTCATAGGGGAGTAGAAGTTTAAATAGAGAAGCCTCTACCTGATGACCATCTAGATGGCGAACAGGGATCACGCGATCAAGAATAATCGAACAGCCCAAGATGCGTTCCTTAAACGAGAATCTATGAAACGGTGCAATTTGGACCATTGTGATGTGGAATGCGATCTCTTTTCCCGTATGCTGATCTAAAGTAATGGAAACCTGCGGAAGGTCATTTACCGAAGAGATCTCTTGGCTCAAAATCAGGATGTTTTTGTAAACTTCCTCCTGATTTAACTTCATAAACATCGAGGGGATGAGCCGCTGGATGCTGTTTTTCATTTTTTCTTTGAAGTTGTGTACGATTAGCTTTCTTTCTTGTAGAGAAAATGGAGCGCCATCTTTTTTCTCAACTTCAAAATAACAAATGCGGATCCCATCATCTTGGGAGGCGTGATTATAGTAGCTCTCCTTAACGAATTGAAACTCGGGGAAATGTTTTTGCAGGGAGACGAGGATATTCTCTTCATCGAAAAGCTCACACCGATCCATCACATTGAATCCGATAAGACAACCCATTACCGGTTTCGATGAGAAAGGAAAGATAAGGTCTGTTGGGATCCAGCGAATGACAAGGTGCCGGGTTGAAGAATGTAGGGCGGATGCACTGAGGAGTTTTCTTCTCATGTGATAGATTGAAAGAACAAGCCGAGCGAGGTGAGTCGGATCTCGGTGGTCGAGATGTTTTCTTTTTGCAAGGGAGTAAAACAGGATCAGTTCATTTAAAATCGACTCGTCTGAACACTTGGAGAATCGATCCAGCCACTTTTTTAAATACTTGTAGGCGGCAGGAAAAGAAGCGTGGAACTGAACAGAAATTGCCTGGTCAGGTCGATCTTCTACAGGAGACGGGTCTAGTTTTAGTCCAATCATGGAATCTTCTCTTTTTTCAGCATGGGATTTTATCGGGATTTGATAATTAATCCAAGAAATATTTTAGAAGGCTCTCTTGTTTTTATTTTTGAAGTGCTCTAATAAGATGAAATGAATGTGAAATCTAAGCTTCCTTTTTTTTCTCTTGTGTTGCTTATTGTTTCTGCTGTTGACAGTAACAGAAACCTTCCATCGACTGCGATCTTTGGGGCTCCTCTTGTCTTTTTCTTTCTCTTTTCTGCAGTGTTTTTTCTTTTCCCTGTAAGTTTAGTTTCCGCAGAACTTGGGAGCTCTTCTGCAAGAAAAGGGGGGATCTATCATTGGGTACAGCTAGCTTTTGGAGAAAGGGCCGGTCTCGTCGCAATTTGGTTGCAGTGGGTCCAAGCAATCACTTGGTTCCCAACCATTTTGACATTCCTTGCTGCAACGGCTGCTTTTTTGATCGATCCTTCCCTCATCTACAGTAAAACGTACGTTGTTGTTGCGATTGCGGGAATTTTTTGGACCCTCACGCTTGTGAACTTATGGGGGATACAGGTCTCGGCCAAGTTGAATGAACTTTTCTGTGCAATTGGGACGATGATTCCCACAATTGCACTCGTTGTTTTGTCAGCCATTTGGATTATAAAGAAAGAGCCCCTGGCAATTTCAGTTACTCCATCTTCTATCCTCCCTTCTTTTTCGCAAATAGGCGCTTGGACAGCTCTTGTTGCTGTGATGAGCTCATTTTCAGGAATGGAGCTTGCAGGGGTGCACATCCCTTCTATAGAAGACCCCCGAAAATCCTTTCCTAGAGCGCTCATGATTGGAAGCTCTTTGGTCTTGCTCAGCATGCTTTTTGGTGCCCTGTCGATTGCATTTGTCCTTCCAACCGATGCCATTCATCTTGCGGGGGGACTCATGCAAGTTTTTACAACGCTCTTTCAGAAGTTCCATATGAGTTCTTGGGTGTATGTGGCAGCTTCGATGGTTGTCTTGGGAAGCCTTGCCAGTATGATCAACTGGATTGGTTCTCCCGCCAAGGGACTTTTAAACGCCGCTAAGGAGGGGTATCTTCCTCACTTCTTTTCTCATGTCAACAAAAGGGGCGTGTCTTCTCGGATTTTATTTACTCAAGCAATCCTTGTAACTCTTCTGTGTACTTTGTTTCTTTTTCTCCCCAGCGTAAATGCGTTTTACTGGTTTCTCATGACGGTAAGCAACTGCCTGTATATGAGCATGTACATTTTGATGTTTTTAGCGGCTCTTCGCCTTCGCTCAACTCTCCCTAAGAATACATTTCGCATTCCGTTTGGGCTATTTGGTCTTTTATCTGTGTGTGCTCTTGGGATGATTGGATGTTTAGTGACAATTGTCGTTGCATTTACCCCTCCTCCAGGAATCCCGATTGCATCTCCTCTTAAGTACGCTTTCATGATCGCCTTTTGCAATCTCCTTTTGGTTTCCCCCGTTTTATATCTTTTCTGGTATAAGAAGAAAAAAGCTTAAGGAGACACTGATCAATTGCTTTGCCAGGGGTTCGCGCCAAAAGCGCCGAAAAAGTTAATTCGGAAACAGAAATTAACTGCATTCAGTTATTGTAGGTTGAGAATTAACTTTTTCGGTGAATTTTGGCCGAATAACGGGCGAATGAATTGATCAGTGGTTCCTTAAAAGTCTTCGTGCGAGTCATTTATATTTTTATTGGGGCTTCTGCTCTGTTCTTCGGTCTTTCCTTTTTTCATCCGTCACTAAGCATCGGCGGTTGGATTTTCCTCGGCTTGGCTATTTTAAAAATCGTCAACGGACTAGCAAATAGAAGCTATGGACTCGTGTCGAGGATCATTCATTGGGTCCATGCGATGGTCTTTGAGGCTTTTTATCTTCCCATGATTTTTCTTCTATCTCCGATTGGATATCTGTGGAAACCCCGTGTTTCTGGGGGGGACAAGCGACCCATTTTGCTTGTACATGGCTATACGAACAATAGCGTTGTATGGTTGTACTACAGGTGGAAGCTCCCTCGCCTTGGCTTTGGCCCTGTATATACAGTGAATTTAAAGGGGCCTTTTCGCTCTATTTCCGAATATGCAAAGCAAATTGGAGAAGTAGCTGACTTAATTGAAAGGGAAACAGGATACTCAGAGCTTACTCTAATCGGACATTCGATGGGGGGAGTGATAAGCTTTTTATATGCAACCAAAATAGCCTCTCCGGGAAAAGTTACTGATCTCATTACAATCGGTTCTCCCTTGAAAGGAACCCTCGTTGCCCGCTTTGGGATTGGCTCCAATGCCCGTGAGTTGCAAAGGGACTCTAAACTTCTTGAAGAGATAAGGGAAGATATTTCATCGTGCAAGGAAATGCGGGTTTATCATGTTGCTACAAAGACAGATGAGCTTGTGATTCCTTATACTTCAGAGATTATTAAAGGGTCTTCGGAGCGGCGGCTTGTTGTTAATGATGTAGGACATGTGTCTCTTTTGTTTTCTCCGAGAGTCCTTCAAAAAGTTGTTTCCTGGATTTCTAAAGAATAGACACATTATCGCCTTCGATGATGATTTGTATCCAA
Organism: uncultured bacterium; assembly: GCA_965370365.1. Taxonomy (GTDB): domain Bacteria; phylum Chlamydiota; class Chlamydiia; order Chlamydiales; family SM23-39; genus DAIDHZ01. Next base: position 38,302 of record CBDUSP010000006.1, read on the forward strand.
AGCTCTTTCCCGTCGATGTGCACTTCTTTTTTATGGGAGGTTGTTCGTGGCCAAACCCACTTATTTCGACTCACTTCCCATTGCAAGAGATACGTTCCTGGGGGAAGCTGAAAGCTTGCAACCCCTCTTTTTCCGAAAACACCCCTTGGTTTGAGGGGAATTGATTGCCCATCAAAAGTAACGCTTTCTACCTGAGGGCTGCCGCTTTTAGGCCCATCTTTTACATGAAGCTCAATGCGCACAAGTCCCTTATCTTCTTGAGAACCTTCTGTGGGGCCAAAGTAGGTTTGGGCAAGTTCCTTTTTTTGGCTTTTTGCAGTTTCGATTCTAGAGACCGATTCTCTGATAAAAAATACACAAAGAAGAAGCCCGGCGCCTGAGAGAAGATGAGAAAGTGTATGAATTTTCATGTGCGTATATCTTTGGTATAATCAAGACGTGACATTTATTACAATTCTTTGATACAGTTTCGCCCCAAACTATGAGGTTTTTTGATGATGCGTTCGCTTATGCCTTCTTGGGGCAGCCCATCTCCGCTTGTTCAGTTTCCTTGGGCAACTGACACAGTTAAGCTTAGGTCGCATTGTATAGGGGAAGGGGAAAAGACTCTTTCTAAGGAGAGTGTCCAGCAGTGTGTGAACTCTGTTGCGAAAGTCTGTTCTTTAAGAAGAGATGTTGAAGATTTCGCACGGAATTTTGCAGAGGCGTTTTCTCCTGAGGAAATTGGGGCGGCGTTTAAGGGCAACTTCAGCGAACTGGTCGGCCAAGCAAAAGATCTTGTTCTCAAAGAAATGGGGACAAGTGAACTTGCAAAGAACCTTGGGAAAAAAGGGTTTATTGCGCGCACGCTTCATTCTTTCTTTGCTGCTTTGGAGCGTTTTTTAAAAAAGATCGGGATGATCGATCTTTTAGAGTCTGTAGGGTTGGGATCGCGAGAAAATGAAGCGAAAAAAACACAGATGGCGCTTTTTTCGACTATTTTTACTGGATTGTCCACGACGCTGATGGCTACTTTAGGATCTGTCCATGGAACGATTGCAACTGCAGGGATTTTTCTTGTTCTTTTCGGTCTTGGAAAGGTAGCTTCCTATTTGAGTTATAATCAAGAATTATTACCGATACAAGAAAACTGGACAGAGAAGCATCAAAAGGGGGAACTTGAAGTTGGATACGAGAAAGAAGGATCTCTAGCTCAAATCGCTGACGCTTTTCAAACTGCTGAGATTGATAAACGACCGCTCTTATTGGTTGGGAAATCGGGTGTAGGAAAGACGGAACGGTTAAAAACGCTTCCCCAAGCAATCGCAAGAGGAGATCGTCCGGAGCTTTCTGGCTGCCAGGTACTCTCTGTCAATGTTGCTGAAATCCCGCAGCAGAAAGATTCTATTCGCGAGTCAGAGACCCCTCTTTCTCGCATGAGTGACGGAATAAAGGGGAAGCGAGCAAAAACCATTGTTATTCTCGATAACATCCATAAGGCATGTGATTCTGATGCTGATTTTCGTACTTCAGACCAGTTAAAGAGAATGATCGACAGTCCAAACGATTATTTCTCTCGTTTGATTGGAGTTACGACAGAAGATGGGCTTAAAAAAATGTCTGAATTTGACCCTGATTTTGTAGCCCGATTTCGCATAATCGAGGAAAAAAATCCAACCGATCAGGATGCTCTTCGAATTTTAGAAGATAGGCTCCACAAGAAAGCTCCCGATGCGCTTGTAGAAGGAGATTCTCTAGAGTATTTGCAAGGCAAAGTGAAAGAAAAGGTTCCAAGAGACCAGGTCTCCTCAATGGCTCGCTGTGTTCAGCGCACTTCAAAAGAACAAAAAAGAGGGCTTAAAAAAGAGGATATAGATCCTCTTTTTGAGGCGAAAAAAGAACTCTTGGAAATGAAGAAGAGTCTTTTTCAAATGGCTTCTTGTCAAAATGAGGAAGAGCAAAAGCTCTTTTTTGTTTTAAAGAAGCTTCTAATCCCTGCTATGGAAGAGAGCTTAAAGGAAAAAGCTGACGAAAAAAGGATCAAGTTATGGATTGATCATTCTGTGGTTGATGCCGCCACTCGCTATTCAGTTATTGTAGGTTGAGAATTAACTTTTTCGGTGAATTTTGGCCGAAGAGCTGGCGAATGAGTTGTTCAGTATCTCCTTAAGTTTTAGGTACTTGTAAAATGCTGTGTTTGCGTTATAAAGCGAGATAGTGAATCCTTCAGACCCATCGAGAAAGCCTTTCTTCAATAGATAGCTGCGGAAGAACGCAAAGAGTCCATGGCCTAGGGCCTTTCGAAAAGAAGACTTTCTTTTCCCCTTGTACTGCTCAGCAAAAAGAGTGGAGTAGTGTTGCATCTTTACTAGAAACTCTTGAGTAGAGCGATAGGGTGTGTGAAGGAGGGGATTTTTTAGCGAGATCAGGTTCTTTGTTTCAAGAGACTCATGGACTTTTGAGAAGCAAAACTGTGTTTCTTTTCTGTTGTAGAGTCTTGCAACCCTATCTGGATACCATCCACAGCCCTTGATCCATTTTTTATTCAAAAAGTTTTTTCGGGGTATTGTGTAGGCGCACGCTGGATCCAAGGTCAAGGAAAGAATTTCTTGAATAAGTGCAGGGGGGAGGATCTCGTCGCTATCGAGTGCTAGGATCCAGTCATTTTTTGCGTAAGCTGCTACCTTATTGCGAAGCTCCCCAAATCCGCAGAATGGACTCTCAAAGATTTTTACGTTTGGATAACCCTTTGCAATAGAGAGAGTCGTATCAGTTGATCCAGTGTCTAGGATGAGAATCTCCTCGAAGGCCTGAACAGAGTCGAGGGTTTCTTGGATTGTTGCTTCAGAGTTTTTTGTCAGGATGCAGATTGAAATCATTACCTTTGAGTATAATAAAGATAAAAAAAAGGTGCGATCTCTTTCTTGCTATTGCTATACTGGGGTTCAAATTCGAAGCAGGGCTTATGGTTAAAGATTTTTTATATTCAGATAAGAAAATTTATGATGCGGTGCACGGGTTTATCCCTTTTGATGAGTTTGAAAAGGATTTGATTGATACGCTTGCTTTTCAGAGGCTTCACTATATCCACCAGCTCGGCATTGCGTACTTGGTCTATCCTGGAGCAACCCATACCCGGTTTGAGCATTCTTTGGGAGTGATGCATCTTGCAACGCTGATGTTTGAAAAAGTGTGCAAATCCGTGCGTCCTGATGTCTTCCATTTTGCTCCGAGAAAAGGATCCTCCGATTATCTATACTGGAGGAGGGTCATTCGGATGGCGGCTCTATGTCATGACTTGGGTCACTTGCCCTTCTCTCACGTTGCAGAAAAAGACCTTTTGGGGGATTTCGGTCACGAAAAATGGACTTTGAAAATTATCGATAGCCATCATCTAAAACCCGTGTGGGATAAACTCAAAACGACCCCTATTTACCTAGAAGATATTTCTAAGAGAAACATTGTCGAGGATATCAAAAAAATCGCAATTGGCGAAACAAAGTGGAAAGAGATTGTCGGCTCCTCCTTTTCTCCTTGGGAGAGAATCGTTTCCGATCTCATCTCTGGAGACTTTTTTGGAGCGGATCGGATTGATTACCTCTTAAGAGATGCAAAGAGTACGGGGGTTGCCTATGGCCTTTTTGACTATCACCAATTGATCGAAACACTTCGCATTTTGCCAAGTCCAGATGAGGGAAAAGGGGAATTTCTGCTTGGCATCGATGCAAACGGTCTTGAGTCTTGCGAGTCGCTTCTTTTAGCGCGTCACTTCATGCATCGAAGGATTTATCAGTATTCATCAGTAAAGGCATATAACTTCCACTTAAGTAGGTACATGGGGGCGGTATATTTCAAAAACATGCTAAGTGGTGTCGATGAGTTTCTCTCCATAAGTGATACGGATGTGATCTCTGCCTTAAATAAAGCTGCAAAGGACCCTTCTCTTCCAGGACATAAAGATGCAAAGTGCGTTATCTTTCGTCAGCATCGTTTTCGCGCAATTGCTCTTCCGGACGCAGTAAGTTCAAGTGACTTGGAGTCTTTTAAGAAGAAAAATGAACTGACCGATGCGGATATTGTCTGGGAGTTTGAGCCCGAAAAGCCCCGTGTAGAAAAGCTTACTTTCCCTGTTGCAAAACGCAATGTCATCATAAAAAAGGCGCGAGAATGTTCCGATGTTCTCTTGAAAGCTCTTTCGAAGAAATCAAACTGGGTGTACATCGCGCCAAAGTATGATTTGAGCTTAAGCCAATTTCTTGAAAAATGGAATTTATGAAAGAGCGCATCGAAGGCCTTAAAAGAGAGTTTGGGTCTTTTGCCAGAGGAGAGAGGCTTTTTTGTCTCTTTTCAATGCTTTCCTGTTTTTCAATTGCTCTAGAATACGCAATTACAAGGCCCGCTTCTCACGCTCTTTTTTTAAGCACTTTTTCCTCTAAAGCGGTTCCCTATCTTTGGCTTGCAGTCGTCCCTGTAAACTTTGCTCTGATTTATCTATACAACCGCTTTTTGCCTCGCTTGGGATCTCTCAAAATGTGGGGGATTGTCTCTGCATCTGTTTTGATCGTTAATCTAATGGCTGCCCAACTGCTTCCGATCTTTCCTAAATATATCTTTTTTCAGTGCGTTTGGAAGGATATCTATATCTTGCTCATGTTCAAGCAACTTTGGTCGATGATTCACTGCACGATTCCTCAGCAAAGAGCGAAATATTTATATGGGGTTATTTTTGCAAGTGGGACTCTTGGATCTTGTCTTGGGAGCTGCGTTCCTGGATTTATGGCAATTCCTCTTGGATCAGAGAACCTGTTTTATCTAACGCTTCCCATCTACTTAATTTTATTTGCTTGTTATCGAGGCGCGTTTAAAAGAAGTAAGCCCTGGGAGAAAAAGGAGGAAAAGCCAAGCGGCCTTACTTCAGTGTTCAAAAATCGCTTCCTAATTGCCATTTTATTGCTTGTTGTTTTCATGCAAATCTCTTCAGGATTTATGGAGTACAGATTCAATATACATCTTGAAGAGACTATTTTGGATAAAGATGTGCGAACCGCTGTTTGCGCGAAGCTTTTTGGACTGATGAACATGTTTAGCTTGAGCGTTCAAGCAATTGGATCCTTTTTTCTTATCCATGCAATTGGCTTGAAACGGGTGCACTTTTTGATTCCTCTCGTGCTTCTTGGATCAACCTTGTCTTCCTGGATGATGCCGGGCTTCATGCTTATCTCTTTTTCGTATGTATTTTTAAAGTCGATCGACTTTTCCCTCTTTTCCGTCGGCCGAGAAATGCTCTACATCCCGTTTGGTTTTGATGAGAAGTTCCGGGCCAAGGCGGTGATCGATGTGTTTGCGTATCGCACAGCCAAAGCGCTTGTTTCCTTAATCATTTTAGGGATGCAAGGACTTGTGGGATCTTCGCTTTTAAAGGTCGTCACTTACCTGTCTTTTGCCATTTTTATCGGGTGGATGTTTGTCGTTGCTTTCATGCTCCGACAGGATGTTCCTGTAAAAACTGTAAAGCCCGCATAGATCTTTATCGTTAATCTTCTTTTGGATAGACTGGGGTGTCTATGGAAACAGAAAAACTCGTAATTATTGGATCTGGCCCTGCCGGATACTGTGCGGCGATCTATGCGGCGCGCGCAAATTTAAACCCTCTTCTTTTTGAGGGGTTTATGAGTGGCCCTGCGGGCGGCCAGTTAATGACCACAACAGATGTGGAAAACTACCCAGGATTCCCTGAGGGAATTTTGGGCCCAGAATTGATGGGAAAGTTTCGTGAACAATCCACTCGTTTTGGAACCAAGATCTTGACGGAAGATGTTGTCTCGGTCGATCTTTCCAAACGCCCGTTCAGGGTTCAGGGCGCATCTACGGAAGTTTTTGCAGAATCGATAATCATTGCAACGGGAGCCACAGCCAAAAGACTGGATATTGAGGGAGCTCGCGATGGAGAGTTTTGGCAAAAAGGGGTAACTGCATGTGCGGTTTGTGATGGTGCAGCTCCGATTTTTCGGGATAAACCTCTCTACGTGATTGGGGGAGGGGATAGTGCTGTTGAAGAGGCGATCTTCCTTACAAAATACGGAAGCCAAGTGTTTATGGTTCACAGGCGCGACTCTTTAAGAGCCTCTAAGATTATGGCCGAAAGAGCCATGAATCATCCTAAGATTGAAATTCTTTGGAATTCGGCTATCGAAAAGATCTCTGGAGATACCATTGTCAGGAAGGTTTCCGTTCGAGATCTTATTAAAAATACGCTCGATGAAAAAGAGGCAGCGGGCGTCTTTTTTGCGATCGGCCATAAGCCAAACACCGATTTCTTAAGTGGGCAGCTTAAACTCAATGAAACGGGCTATATTTTAGTCGAGAAAGGAACGTATACCTCTGTAAAGGGTGTGTTTGCTGCAGGAGATGTTCAAGACTGGATTTATCGCCAAGCGGTAAGTGCAGCTGGAACGGGCTGTATGGCAGCTCTTGATGCTGAAAGATGGCTTACAGAAACGGGAGTGCAATGAGGGCGTGGCTCTTTTCCCTGGTCTTTGCTCCTTTTGCGCTCATTGGGCTTGAGGTTCAACCCTGGTTTGGGGATGTTTACCAGCTTCACTTTTTGGGAAGCTATGCATATAGCCGGTTTCATTCCGTTGACCATGGAACCCCTCAGCTAAAAGACCCCTTCAACGCTCACGTGATCTATACAGGGCTCGATGTTGCTCTTTCTCCTTATTGGAGCTTTGATGCAGACATGCAACTTGCAGACACGACGAAGCAATCATTTACTTTTCGCTCAATAGCTTTTCAAGCACGGTATTTGTGGTTTGATGATGTTACAGGCGACCCAGTGAGTCTTGTTACTGGGAGCTCTATGCGCTTTACCTCATCGCAAGCTTTGCGAGATTTTAGCTGCCCGTCTCATGGGCACCTAGATATCGAGGTAAATGCTTCTCTTGGAAAAGAGGTTGCGGCATCAGATTCTTGGCTTTTTCGAGGCTGGCTTTTTGCAGCAATTGGTCAGGCAACACGAGGCTCTCCCTGGATTCGTGCGATTGGATCGCTCGAGACAAATATCCATGATCAACATAAAATCGCATTTTTTACAGAGTGGGTTAATGGATATGGGAGACACTCGCGCGTAAATACCGATCGGTTTTTTGGGTATGGGAGAATTCGCGAAAAGGCGGTCGATGTTGGGCTTCGCTATGGATATCAGATTGATGTCTGGGGAACAGTTCGCTTCGAATACATCCGTAGAGTCTTTGCTAAATCAGCGCCTGAAAGGGTAAACACGTTCATCTTCAGTTATTTACTTCCGTTTTCTTTTTAAACGATTTTTTTCAATA